>JBLIHL010000195.1:0-9746 GCA_047635895.1 Paracoccaceae bacterium
CGTAGGCCCGGTGAGCACCCTGTGAGCGAACCCGCGAAGCGGGCGGAGGCCGAAGGCCTTCGTCTAACGCCGCCACAGCGCCGTTTGGGCCCACTCGTGGTTTCATCTCGTGAATAGTCCGGGCTAGTCGAGAGCATTCGTGGCGACGAGCCCTGGGTCAGCACGTCGAAGGTGAAGCTGACCGCCACGGCCGGCAGCTTCGGTACGCTCACGCTGCCACTAGAGCTCGGCCAGGAAACGGTCGAGTTCAACTTCCAGCCGACGTGCTCGATCAACGTCCGCGTCGAAGGAGGCGCTGTTGCGGGCCTCGCCGTGGGCGCGACGGCTATCGAAGATGACGAAGGGGACGAAAAACGCCTGCGGCTTCCACAGCTCAGCGAACGGCCGGTGGACCTCGATACTGACGGCCACGCGCGGCTCGACGGGCTGCAGCCCGGGCGATACCGCATTTCGCTCGGACGCGGAGGTCGGGCGGGCCAAAGAAACCCGCCGATCGCGACAGCGGAAGTCACGTTGATCAGCGGTACGCAGGAAGTCGTGATGAGCGCGCCAGTTCTCTACGAACTCGCCGTCCATGCCCAGGACCTCGACGTCGGTACACGGTTGTACCTGGTGAAGGCCGAATTGGCCGAGACGTCCGCGAGCATGCTCAGTGGTCAGAACGCGGCACTCGACGCCGAGCACAGGTCGCTCTTCGCCGACGTGCCCGCGGGGGACTACGTCCTGAGCGCGATCACGTCCGGCATGCAGCGCATGCGTGTGACCGTCCCATCGGGTGAGGTCGAGTTCGTGGCCGATGTCATGAACGCGTTCGCTATCAACGAAGTGAAGCCTGGCAAGCTCGGCCAGCGTGCAGGCCTCAAAGTCGGTGACATCGTCGTGGCACTCGACGGGGAAGCGGTGAACGGGAACAACTTCCACCAGAAGCTTGCGGTCGCAGTGGAGGCCGCCGCGGTGGACCTCACCGTAGAGCGCGGCGGCACCACGGTCACCATCTCGCTCGGCCCGATCGAGCCGGGCAGCAAGGCGTGGACCCAGATCGGCGTAGGCTGGTCTCCACGATCCAGGTAGAGGGCGCGCTCAGCCTCCGGTACTGGCCGGGCGCCGCGGCCAAACTGAGCGGCCAAGCGCAACTCGACGCCACAGCCCATTAGCGTCTCATCGCCAGACCGGACTCGGAGGCCTTCCAACACGAACGCACATTACCCGCGTGTAAGTGACGCACCTGCCCACGCGCAGATAGCTTCCCTTCACGATGATGCGCGCGTTAGTCCACCAACCAGTCTGTCTCACTCAGTTCCCGCCTGAGCGGCGGATATCGAGCCGGCTCCTGCGGGTCGGCTTCGCCAGCTCCATGGTGTTCGGCGCTGCCTTGCTGGCAGCCTGCACTAGCGTGGACGGCGCTGGATCCAGGCCTATCCCTACGCGCGTATCCGCCGACGCTGGGCCGCCCAGCGCGGAGAGCCAGCAGCCCGAGTCAGCGGGCTGGCGGCCCACCAGCGCGCCGCAGAAGGTCCTTCGCTTCGACGAAGGCCTGACCTGGGAGGCCACCCTGCTCGCGGCGCTCTCCCGCCATCCCGAGCTACTCGCTGCGCAGGCCGAACTCGAGGCCCTGGGCGCCGAAGTCACCGCCGCGGGTCGCCGCCCGAACCCGACGCTCAACGTCCAGATCGAGGACATCGGGAACGAAGCGAGCTTTACCGGGCCCAGCGGCGGGCAGACCACCGTGATCCTGACGCATACCCTCGAGCGCGGTGGCAAGCGAGCCGCGCGAGAGCAGTACAGCGAAGCGAAGCGCGAGGCCGCGATCGCATCATTCGCCGTCCGGAGCCAAACGATCCGCTCCGAGGCGCGCGCTCGGTTCCTGGGCGCGCTCTCCGCCTAGGAAGACCTCGAGCTACAGACCAGTCTTCACCAGCAGATCGACCGCTTCCATGAAGCCGTCAAGACGCGCGTGGAGGCCGGCAAGGCGTCGGGTGTGGATCAGCAGCAGCTCTCTCTCCTCGCCACGAACGCCCGACTCGAACGCCAGGCAGCGGAGTCTCGCGCCAGAACTTCGAGGCTTGAGCTGGCCCAGCTCTGGGACGGCCGCGTCGAGTTCGATCGCCTCCAGGCGGAGTGGCCCGGCGCTGCAGCTCCCCCGGCCTATCGCGAACTCCTGGAGCGCTGGGCGTCGAGCCCTGGTCGCATACGACTGGAACGCGAGCTCGCGATCAGCGAGGCCGCGGTTCAGTCGGCCACCAGCGAACGACACCAGGACTGGGCGCTGTCTGCCGGGTTCCGCAAGCGTGAGCAGACGAACGACTGGACGGCCGTGGTGGGGTTCGACGTTCCGATTCCCGTCTTTGACGCCGGACGCAGCGCGCTAGAAGCGGCCCGCGCGCGCCGACGCCAGTCGATCCACCAGATGGAAGGCGCCCTTCGCGAGGCGCGCGGAACCCTGGGGGCACTGCACGGAGCGCTGTCCGTGTCCTTCGATGCGCTGACCTCACTCCAGCAGGGTGCGCTCGACGAAGCGCGCTGGCTCTACGAGTCGGTGCGCGATGGATACGGCCAGGGCCGCTTCGAACTCCTTCAGGTCATTGAGGCTCAGAAGTCCTACTTCGAGCTGCTGACACGTCACCGCCTGGCCCAGAGCCAACATCACTCCGCCTGGGCGGAACTCGAAAGTCTCCTTGGCGAACCGTCCGTCGAGGTCCCGTGGAACCAGAAGCTATGAATCAGCTGTACGGCGCGAGCGCCTCACCGCACTCGCTCACCCTTCACCGGCCAACCCCGTATGGCGGAGCCCGCCTTCACCGCGGAGTCCGTCTTGCCCTCGTGGCCGGCCTCCTCCTTGGCCTGGGTGCTTCCTGCGGCTCGGACGATGAGGTCTCGGCGCCGCGCGTCATAGGGTCGGTCTCCGACGCTCCCGCGATGCGCTTCCGGCTGGCTGTGGCAGCGCTCGGCAACCTGCGGCTCCGGACGGTCGAGGCCGGACCCCAGGTCCTGACGGGCCTGCGCACGTACCCCGGCGTCGTTCGCTACAAGGAGAGCGCCAGGGCGCATCTGGTCGCACAGGTCGAGGGCGTGGTCCGCGAGGTCCGCGTGTCCCTCGGTGACCCGGTCACCGCCGCCAGCGTGGTTTGCCTGCTGGACAGTCGCGAGCTGGGCCAGGCGCGCTCTGCGTTCCTCGAAGCTCTCCACCGAGA
The DNA here is from genome assembly GCA_047635895.1 of Paracoccaceae bacterium. Lineage (GTDB taxonomy): Bacteria > Planctomycetota > UBA1135 > UBA1135 > Saltatorellus. Next base: position 3,192 of record JBLIHL010000195.1, read on the forward strand.
GAACTTCCGCGAGGCGATGTTCCAGGCCGAGTCCGACCTCTGGAAAAAGAAGGTCACCTCGCGCGACGACTACATGCGTACCGAGCAGGACCTCACCGAAGCGCGCCTGACCCTGGCGACCGCGACGCAGGCGCTGCGCTCGCTGGGACTCGAGGAAGGCGACGTCGATCGTCTGCGCTCACATGCCCTAACGACCGACAGCAGCCCGACGATTGGCCCGGCGGATGGCACACCAGCATCCCCCACGATGTCGCTCAGCGAACTCCGCTGCCTCGCTCCCATGGAAGGCCACGTCGTGGACGTTCTCGTGTCCCGCGGCGAGGCTGTGAGCCCCGGTCAAGGCATCGTCGAAGTGGCGGACCTCTCCAGCGTTTGGATTGACACGAAGATCCCAGCCCACGACCTGGCAGTGCTCAAGGTCGGCGACCCGGTGAATGTGACTTGGGCGCCCGGCAACGCAGCCGCAGCCAGCCAGCTCATCTACATCTCCCCTGAGGTCAACAGCTCGAACCAGACCGCCCTCGCGCGAATCGAGCTCGCGAACCCGAACGGAGTTTGGCGGCCCGGCCTGTTCGTCAGCGTTGGCGCAGAGGTCCAGCGCCAGAGCGTGGACCTTGCGGTCCCGACCGAGGCCCTCGTGGCCGACCCCGAGGCCCCCGGTGAGTTCCTCGTCTTTGTGCAGCTCAAGCAGGGCGAGTACGAGGCCACGCCGGTCAACGTGCTTCGCACAGACGGCGGCTTCGCCGCGATCGAAGGCCGCCTGCAGGCGGGCGATCGCGTCGTGGTCGGCGAGACGCTCTTCCTGAAGGCCGTCTGGCTTGGCGAAGGCGGACTGGAAGAATGATAGAACGCCTCGTTCAGTTCGCTCTCACCCAGCGAATCCTCGTCGTTGTGTCGGCCATGGCGATCGCCATCGGTGGCATCTGGGCCTTCGGGCGCCTTCCGATCGACGCGTTCCCCGACATCTCCGTGCCCCAGGTCCAGGTGATCGTCAAGGCGCCAGGTCTCTCGCCGGTGGAGGTGGAGCAGCGGATCACGCGCCCCATCGAGATCGAGATGCAGGGAATCGCGCGCAAGGAGATGCTGCGCTCGCTCACGAAGTACGCGCTCTCCGTCGTGACCGTCGACTTCGAGGAGGGCACGGACATCTACTGGGCGCGCCAGCAGGTAACCGAGCGGCTCAACCAGGTCTGGGGCGACATGCCCGACGGAACCGAGGGCGGATTGGCTCCGATCACGACGCCCCTCGGTGAGGCCTTCATGTTCACCGTCGAGGGCGACGGTTACACCAACCAAGAGCTCCGGACGGTGCTCGACTGGACGATCCGGCCGCGCCTGATGTCGGTCGACGGCGTCGCCGAGGTGAACGCGCTCGGCGGGCTCGTCCGCTCCTTCGAGGTCCAGCTTCAGCCGCCGAGGCTGCAGGCCTTCGGCCTCTCGGTCGCAGACGTGTCCGAGGCGATTCAGCAGAGCAACCGCAACGCCGGCGGTGACCGCATCGTTCGTAACGACGAGGTCCTGCTGGTGCGCACGATCGGCCAAATCGAGTCAATCGAGGACCTCGCGAACATCCCGATTCGTACCGACACGGCGAACCCTGAGGCTGGCGGCGTCCCCATCCTCGTGTCCGACGTGGCGGAGGTACGTATCTCGTCGCTGACGCGCTTCGGTGGCGTTTCGAAGGACGGCAAAGGCGAGCACGTCCAGGGCCTGGTCCTGACGCGCCTGGGCGCGAACAGCCTCATCACGGTGTCCAAGGTCAAGGAGGTCCTCGCGAGCGTCGCGAGCGCCCTTCCGCCAGGCGTGCGCGTGATCCCGTTCTACGACCGGACCGACCTCGTCAAACGCGCGGTCAGCATGGTTCGAAACGCGCTCGGCATGGCCTGCGCGCTGGTCGTCCTTGTGCTCCTCATGTTCATGGGCAACCTGCGCGGCGCCGTCACGGTCGCGCTCATCCTGCCCATGACCGTCCTCGGTACGTTCCTGGCGATGCACGCGCTCGGCTTGACGGCCAACCTGATGTCGCTCGGGGGACTCGTCATCGCCATCGGCATCCTCGTCGACCCAGCCGTCGTGGTCGTGGAGAACATCCAGAGTCAGTTCAGCCGCCCCATTCAAGGAGCGAGCCGGCTGCACCTGATCTATCGCGCCGTCCTTGAGGTCGCGACGCCGGTCGTCTCGGGCACCGCGATCATCATCATCGTCTTCCTGCCGATCCTCAGCCTGAGCGGCCTCGAAGGGCGGATGTTCGCGCCCCTGGCCCAGACGATCGTCATTGCGCTCATCGTCGCCGTCACGTTCGCGCTGGTGCTGATCCCGGTGCTTTCGAGCCTCCTCCTCAAGTCGGGCGGAGACGATGAGAACGCGCTGGTGCGGCGGCTCAAGAAGATCCACGCGCCCTTCGTGAACTGGGCGCTGAGGCACCGCGTTCTGGCCTTTGTGCTGCCGCTCGTACTCCTTCTCCCCACCGCGTTCCTATTCTCACTGATTGGTGGAGAGTTCATTCCGACGCTCAAGGAGGGCACCCTCGTCGTCCAAACCTCGAAGCTCCCGACCGTGTCCCTCGAGCGCTCCATCGACATGGACGGCCGGATTCAGGCCGCGATGATGTCGCTGCCGGAGGTCGAGCACGTGGTCTCCCGCCTCGGCTCCGACGAACTGCGTCTGGACCCGATGGGCCTGCACGAATCCGACCATTACCTGGTGACGAAGCCGGAGTCGGAATGGACGGTGGACTCGGAGGACGAGCTGGTCGAGAACCTTCGGAAGAACCTCGAGAGCATCCCGGGCGTCTCGTTCGGGTTCACCCAGCCGATTGAGATGCGCACGTCGGAGATGATCACGGGCGTGACCGCCGCGCTAGCGGTGAAGCTCTTCGGAACGGACCTGAAGGACCTCGACCGCGTGTCCGAGCGCATCGAGTCCCTGATCGCCTCCACGCCGGGTGCAGTCGATGTGATGCGGGCGCGCCTGAGCGGCCAGACCTACCTTGAGATCCATATGGACCACGCCGCCATGGCGCGGCTGGGCCTGCACGTCGAGGACGTCAACCAGCTGATCGAAGCGGCGGTCGCTGGCCAAGAGGTCACCCAGGTGATCGAGGGCGCGCGCCGCACGCCCGTGATGGTGCGCTACGCCGAGGCCAACCGCGATTCGGTCGAAGGGCTGCGCTCACTTCAGCTCGACACGCCCACGGGGTCCAAGGTGCTCCTGAGCTCGATCGCAGACATCCACGAGGTGGACGGCCCCGTGGAGCTCGAGCACGAGAACAGCATGCGCCACGTCGTCATTCAATCGAACGTCGACGGCCGCGACATCGTCGGCTTCGTGGACGAACTCCGGGAGAGAATCGAGGCTGAAGTCCCGATGCCCCCCGGCTACTTCGTCGAGTTTGGCGGTCAGTTCGAGAACCAGCAGAGGGCGGCCGCGCGCCTCGCGATGGTCGTACCCCTGGCGCTTGGCCTGATCTTCCTGATCTTGTTTAGCACGTTTGGGTCCCTGCGCCAGGCGTTCCTGATCCTCGCCAACATCCCGTTCGCGGTGATCGGCGGCGTGGCCGCGCTCTACATCAGCGGCCTCTATATGTCTGTCCCGGCGTCCGTCGGCTTCATCACGCTGCTCGGCACCGCGCTCCTGAATGGCATCGTGATGGTCAGCTACTTCAACCAGCTCCGCGAGGCCGGCACGCCCCTCGAAGAGGCCGTCCGTCAGGGCTCGGCCCGGCGCCTCCGGCCGGTCCTGATGACCGCCGTGACGACCGCACTGGGACTGCTGCCGATCCTCCTGGCCACCGGCCCGGGATCTGAGGTTCAGCGCCCCCTGGCCGTCGTGGTCGTGGGCGGTCTCATCACGTCGACGCTGATCACCTTGGTCGTGCTGCCGGCGCTCTACGCATCACTCGAGACGAGCGCTTCCAAGCGCCGCGCCGCCGCCGGAGGAATCCACGCATGATCTGCCTCACGCTGTACCTGCATCCCGCGGAGGAGTACGTCGTCCTCGATGCGCTCCGCGCCTCCCGTGAGGTCACTGGCTTCACCCTGACCCGCTGCGAAGGGCACGGCTCCGGCGACTCTGTGGACGTGAGCGGAGCGCCCGCCGACCAGGTCGTCGGCTTCGTCCCTCGGATGCGGATCGAGGTGATCCTGGAAACCGAAGCGCTCGACCGCGTGCTAGCACGAATACAGTCGGGCCTCGGCCCCACGTCGAGGGGGCATTTCGCCGTCACGCCGGTCCTGAGAAGCGGCCCACTGCGCCCGGAGTAGGGACTGCGGGGCACTGGCTCCGATCAGCCGAATCCCAGCTGGACGTGAGTGCCAACAGCTCGTGTCGCGAAAATGATGACCACGTGAAGCCAGGCAAACCCCACTACCAGGACGGCGGCACGTCGAAGAGGAAGAAGCGCCACTCAGGCGGTTACCCGAACGAACTCCGCCTTTGGCCGTCCTGAATCGCCCACAGAACCACGTCCGCAGTTCGCTGATGTATCATGGATAGGCCATGATCCTCCGCGACTACAACGGCTCCGGGCGATGGAGTGCGGACCAGATCATCGCGCGCTATCAGACCTATACCAAGCGCTTCAAGGTGAGTCCCCGCTCTGTCGAACCGAACGCGACCGAGAGCGGTGACACGCGCTGGATCTATCCGGTCATGGAGCGCGTGATCGTCGGCATCGAGGAAGGGGACGTGGCGTGCGCGCAGATCGGTGTCGAGTTCATCGAAGAGGACCAGAGCTTTCCGTTTGGTGCGATTCTCAAGTCGAACACCGCACGCGCACTGCGGCGGTTTCCAGGCTTGACCAAGGAGCAGGTCCGGCGAATACGCGCGCGTGTCGTCGGAATGCTCACGGGGGGTCGCGTTCCTCGCGAATACCGAGAGTACTCGCGGCTCCTTCGCAAAGTGGGGGTCGGCGACTATGGTTCGGCCATCGCAGCGGCATCTCCCCGAAACAGATACGCAGAACGCGCGCTTGCCTACTACCAGCGTCACGTCCTGCCACGGCGGGACTGATCCGCAACCGATTCCGCCACTCCACAAGAGCAACGCTGATAGCGCTGGCCGACCAGGTCGGCGCTCCCAGGCCAGAGTAACGGATCCTGTCGTGGATCAGTTCAGCCGCTGGTGGAGGCCGTAGGTGCATCTCTGACGCAGGCACAGCGCAATTCGGACGTACTGGTGGCTTCATCTCGTAAATCAGTGCGGGCTTGCATCCAGTTCGGTCCGAGGCGCCTCGGGCGACCCTCTGATGCATCATGTAAGATCAGGACACCATGGCCAGCTCGCACGCTGAGGTTCCTGGTCATTGCCCTTCCCCTATCCGTTCGATCACTTTTCACATCCATGCTGCCAACGACGCTGATCACCGCCCTGCTATTTTCCGCGCCTGCGCCGAGTGCGCAGGACTCCCTGATCGCGCGGGTTGCCGATGACTGCCCCATCGTTGTCTACGTCGGTGACATGGCGGCGATGCTCACCGCTCGCGAGGAGAGCGCGCTCACGACCTTGATGAACGACGATCGGGTCATGGACGGGTTCGCGACGATCTTCGACGTTTTGGGCGAGGAGGTGACGGGGCAAGACTCCGAAGACGCCTCGGCTATGCTCGATGCCTTTGGGACGGTATGCAGCGAGCTGCACGGGGCGGCGATCGGCTTCACGTTCCCCGATGAATCAGGGCGGATCGCTCTTCGTGGGACCGACGATCTGATGCCGAAGCTCCTGCAGTTCTTGGCGTTAGCCATTGGCGAGGAGATGACAGAGTCAGAGCTGGAGGGTCAGACCTTCCGCTCCGTCGACGACGAACTCCACCGCTGGGTGATGATCCAATCCGGCGACGAAATCTTGATCTCGGTGGAAGCAATCGACGAGATGACGCTAGAGGACCAGGCTCAGGACGTAGCTGATCGACTGAGCCGGGAAGACGCTGCGACGGACACACACTGGTGGGACGACATCTCCGAGCGTCCAAGCAACCCGCTCTTCGAGTTCTTCGTGGGAGGAACGGTCTTCGAGGATGATGAGGACCCGGAGATTCAGATGATCTCCGAGTTCATCGATGGAGCCTATGTCGGCCTGGAAGAGGATGGCCCAGGAGAATGGTCGACGGTGATGGCGGTCGCGTATCCCGGCAACCAACTCATGACCGACCTGAGCGGTGTACTCGAAAATGGGGACCCGGAGCTTCTCAAGATCGCGCCATCCGACGCGACGGGTACGGTCGTCGCGCGCGTAGACATACAGGGCATGGTCGAATCCATTGCCAGCTTCGCCGACATGCTGGAAGGTGGAATCTATGAGCAGTACGAAGCGGGCCTGCAGGCCGCTGAGTCCATCCTGGGCTTCAGCATCGAGGAGGGCATCTTCGACAACATGACCGGCGACTACTTCACCGTTCAATGGAGCCAGGACCCCGAGGCGATCTTCGCCGAGGAAGAGGACGTGGCGGCTGCGTTCCAGGCCATGGGCGTCTTTGGCGCCTTCTTCGGGGACAGCGAACCGTTCCTGACGCTCCTGGAGCTTGGTGAGCAGGCCGCCGGATCGGACATGGTGACGACC
>JBLIHL010000196.1:0-9732 GCA_047635895.1 Paracoccaceae bacterium
GATGAACTCCACGTCTTCGTCCTCGGACAGAAGACCCTCGGTCTGGAGGTCCACCAGTTCGAGCGCACGCACCGAGAGGTCATCCCAAAGCACGTTCGTCGTGGTCGAGTGGTTGCCAGTGGGATCGTTGTCGTCAGCGACCAGGGCGGTCTTGCCCTTGCCGTTCATGTTGCGGAGAGCGTGACGCTTCTGGTCACGACCGGCGTACGAGGAGTAGCCCCCGTCGATCACGTCCCTGTTCTGCGACAGGAACCAGTCTTCCACGGGGATCTCGTCCTGGCCCGGGGTGAGGAAACTCAGCGCCACGGCCGGGCAGGTCAGCGTCTTGCTGTTCTTGACGCTCGGATCCCACACCTTCTCTGTGATGAGCGAGGCAAAGAAGCTGACGCCACTGCCCTTCGGTATGCGGCTGTACTTCGTCTGGTACTCCAGGAAGCCCCGACTGATGGAATTCAGGTTGGCCTGGCAGGCCGAGGACTTGCCGAGACCGATGGCCGAGATCACCTGCGGGATGACAAACGTCGAGAGGATGCCGATGATCAGGATCACCGCAAGGATCTCGATGAGCGTGAAACCGGCGCGGCTCGCGGCGCGCACGGCGCGGCGCGGGGCATTCTTGAAGTGGGCTATCTGCATCTCATCCATTGGGAGTCCGGGGAGGGTCTGGGTTCGGGCTCTATCGCAAAGCGGCACCCGGGTCACGCAAAACGCGTTCCTCGGGTGCCGATTAGCCTAAAACGGCTCTCAGACGGCAGCCGAAACGGCTTCCTTGAGTGCGGCTACCTGGTTGGTTTCCTCCCAGGAGAAGCCGTCGCGGCCAAAGTGACCGTGGGCTGCCGTCTCGCGGAAGATCGGCGCCTTCAGCCCAAGAGCGGTGATGATCCCGCGCGGGGTCAGGTCGAAGACCTTCTCGACGGCGGCACTGATGGCCGCTTCGGGAGCCGCGTTTGTGCCGAACGTGTCGACTCGGATCGAGAGCGGCTTCGCCACGCCGATGGCGTAGGAGAGCTGGACCTCGCAGCGCCTCGCCAGCCCGGCGGCCACGACGTTCTTGGCTACCCAGCGCGCTGCGTAGGCCGCCGAGCGGTCCACCTTGGAGGCGTCCTTACCGCTGAACGCGCCGCCGCCGTGGCGACCCATGCCGCCGTACGTGTCGACGATGATCTTACGACCGGTGAGCCCACAGTCTCCGTGGGGTCCGCCGATGACGAACTTGCCGGTCGGGTTCACGTGGTAGATCGTGCCTGCATCCAGCATCTCCGCCGGGATCACGGCCTTGATCACGTGAGCGATGACCTGTTTCTTGATCTCAGCGAGGATCGCGGTCTCTTCCGAGTGCCCGTTGACCTCAGGATCGTGCTGGGTCGAGATCACGACGGTGTGAACGCGCACGGGCTTATCGTCCTCGTACTCGACCGTTACCTGGCTCTTGCTATCCGGACGCAGCCAGCCCATCGTGCCGTTGAGGCGCAGCTCGGCGAGCTTCTCGACGAGGCGGTGCGAGAGGTGGATCGGCAGCGGCATGAGCACGTCTGTCTCATCGCAGGCGTAGCCAAACATGAGGCCCTGGTCGCCAGCGCCCTGCTCGGCGTGCAGACCCTTGTCGTCGTCCACGCCCTGAGCGATGTCCGGCGACTGCTTATCGAGCGTCACCATGACGGCGCAGGTGTCCGCATTGATGCCGAAGGCGTCGTCGGTGTAGCCGATCTCACGGAGCGTCTGGCGCACGATCTCCGGGTAGTTCACGACCGCCTTGGTCGTGATCTCACCCGCTACGATGCAGACGCCGGTCGTCACCATCGTCTCACAGGCCACGCGGCTGCTCGGATCCTGTGCCAGGAGCGCGTCCAGGACGGCGTCGGATATCTGGTCTGCCACCTTGTCGGGGTGGCCCATGGACACGGACTCGGACGTGAAGAGTGAACGGGCCATAAATGCTTACGCGTGCCTTCTGGGGGCGAACGCGTTCCTTTGGGACTGGTGGGACGGGACGGGGATAAGAGCGCCGGCAGCCAACAGATGGCTAACGACCGCAAATGATACGGGGAGAGAGGGGCCTCAAGCCAGCCCGCAGCGCATCCGTAAAGCTTCTAACGTCGCTTTCGTAGCTCCACGTTCAGCCATAACGGCTTTTCGACCTGCTTCGCCCATTCTGAGGCGCAGCTCAGGTTGCGCGACCAATTCTTTGAGAGCGGCCTCAAGATCAGCCGGATCGGCGACGCGTCGAGCGGCACCGGCCTTCTCGAGCATGGCCGTTTCGTTGAGAAAATTCTGCACGTGGGGTCCGTAGAGCACCGCGCAGCCCTGGGCAGCGGGCTCCATCATGTTTTGGCCCCCGTGAGGAATCAGGCTGCCACCGATGAACACGATGTCAGCCAGGCCATAAAGGCGTTCGAGCTCACCAATCGTGTCCACAACGAGGACTGCTCCCTGGCTGCCGCTCTTCCCGGATGCGCGCAGCTGAGACAGCCGCTCTACGCAGCTTCCAGAGGGCAGAAGCTGGCCAATGGCCTCGGCAACGCCCTCGGAGCGGTCGGGATGCCGGGGAACCACGATCAGCTTGGCCTTGGCAGCCGCGCCGAGCGCCGCCTTCACGAAAAGCTCCTCCTCCGGCTCGTGTGTGCTGCCGGCCAAGATCACGAAGTCGGGATTACCCGCAGCGAGGCGCAGGGCTTCCAGCGCGGGGTCGTTCGCCTCGTTGGTCATCAGACCGTCGGCCTTCACATTCCCCGTGACCACCACTCGATCTGAAGACCCCGCCAGGGCTCCAAAGCGCGCTGCGTAAGCCTGGTCCTGAGCCGCGAAAACCGAGATCCGCTCGAACTCCGGAATCTGCCCGAACATGCGGTAGCGTCGGAACGATTCGGGCGTGATGCGCCCGCTCACCACTGCCACTGGGGCGCCGCGCCGGTTGGCCGCGCGCAGGAAGCACGGCCAGGCTTCTAACTCCATCAGGAGCACGAAATCCGGCCTCACCCGGCGCCAGAAGCGCTGGACAAGGGGGAAGAAGTCGAATGGGTAGCGAACGATCTCTAGCTCTGGATAGAGCTGCCGCGCCACCTGAAGCCCAGTATCACTGAACGCGCTGACGACCACCTCGTAGCGCTCGCCGAGCGCCGTGACGAGCGACTGAGACGCCTTGATCTCCCCCACCGAGACGCCGTGAACCAGTACGCGCTGCCGCGACCGGTCCGCCGGCGGGAGCTTGACCAGCCCCCACGTCGACAGCGACAGCGCCTTTCTCGCCATCCGCGGCTTGAACAGCCCGCAGACGAGAAAAACGGGGAGGAGCGTCAGCCAAACAACGCCAATCGCGGCGTCATAGAAGATCTGCAGAGCACGTCGCCGCAGCCCGATGGGCGGCAACGACGTGATCGGAGCAGGGATGGGCGAGGCGCCCGCTACTTCCCGTGGCACTTCTTGAACTTCTTGCCGCTACCGCAGGGGCAGGCTTCATTCCGAGCCGCGTTCTTGAACTCTGGGCCCAATGCCTTCGCTTTGGGTCCGGCAGCTCCAGCGGGCCTTGGTGACCCCGGCTTGCCAGATCCAGACGCGCCAAATCCCGGCTTACCAGACTTCTGGGCCTGGGCGCCAGGCTTGAGAGCCTCCACTTTGGGGGCAGCAGTCTTCGCGACCTGCGCTTCCCCTGCACCACCTTCAGCGTCTTTCCCAGCGGTATCCCCCGCCACACGCCGCTGCTCCTCGACCATCTTCTGACGCTTCATCACGTCGAAGGCGCTCGAGGCGGCCGGACCCCGCATCTGCTGCTGTTGCTGCTGCTTCTGCTGGGCCTCCTGCTGCGCCATCTGGACCTTGTAGGCCTCGAACTGCTTAGACGCCTCCGGGATCTTCTCGACGATTTCCTCGTCAAGTCCCGGCGTCAGCGTCTCACGCAGGTCCTCTGGAATCTGGACCAGGATCGTCAGCTGCTGATTCGCGTCCAAGCCCTTGACGAACTCCTGCTGCTTCTCGGAATGGATCCCAGGAAGGAGCGACGAACGCAGGTCCAGCGGGAGCTGGGAGAGCACGTTCAGCTGCTGGTTCATTTCCAGCTCGTTGACGAAGCCCTGCTGCTTGGTCAGAGCCTCGCCGCCAAGGCTCTGCATGAGATCCGTGCGGATCGCCTCGGGCATCTGAGCCAGCAGCGACACCTGCTGGTTGCCGTCGAGCGCCGTGACGAAGTCCCGGTGCTGCTCCACGGCCGCAGGCTCGAGAACGTCGATCAGAGGATCCCGAAGCTCCTGGGGCATCTGCGACAGAAGTGAGAGACGCTGGTTCGCGTCCATCTGGTGGAGGAAGTGCTTCTGCTGGTCGAACGAAAGTTCGTCGAAGCGGATCTTCTTCTGCTCGGGTTCGCCATCGGCCCCGGGCTGTCCCGGCTGCCCACCTGCACCACCGCCGATGCCGCGCGGCGCCAGGCCGTCACCGGCCTCCGCACCATCGCCGCCCGCGCCCTCAGGCCGCTCGCCCTCAGGCTGGCCAACCTCAATCCGCAGGACCTTGGAAGACACATCACTCTCGATCGCAGGAAGAAGTTTCTGGGCAAAGAGCTCCGTTGCCTCCTTCTTGTAGGCGATCTTCGGATCCTCCTGGGCGTAGCCGCGCAGGCCGATTCCGGCCTTGAGCGCATCCATCGCGTGCAGGTGATCCTTCCACTTCTGGTCGATCGCAGTCAGCACGAGGTACGACTCGATCCGCTCGGTGAGCTTGTCGCCCCACTCCTCGCGGCGCTCATCGTAGCGCTCGGTGATGGCCTTCATCACGCCGTCGACGGACGGTTTATCCGGAGACACCGCATTCGCCGCGTCCAATGCGGACACCTCGACGTCATAGGTCTTCTGAATCCAGTCGATGAAACCTTCCGCGTCGCCCTCATACACACCGGCCGTCCGGTCGGTGAGGTTCGTCATCATGATGACGATCCTGTCCCGGAGGTTTTCACCCTCGAGCACGGCCTGGCGCGCGGCGTAGATTTCCGTCCGCTGGTGATCCATGACCTCGTCGTACTCGAGGAGGTTCTTACGGATCTCGAAGTTGCGGTCCTCGACCTTCTTCTGGGCGCGCGCGACCTGGCGCGTGACCATACCCGATTCAATGGGCTGGCCCTCGCTCATGCCGAGGCGCTGCATCGCGTCCACCACCCAGTCGCGGTAGAAGATCCGCATCAACGGATCCTGGAGCGACAGGAAGAAACGCGTCTCGCCGACGTTGCCCTGGCGGCCAGTACGACCGCGAAGCTGGTTGTCAATCCGGCGCGCCTCGTGGCGCTCGGTGCCGAGCACGTAGAGACCGCCGAAGGTGAGCACTTCCGCCTCAGCCTCCCCCGACTCTTTCTCGACCGTCGCGCGGACGGCCGCGATCTCGTCGAGCTTGTCGAGGTCGCCCTCCACGAGGCCGGCGTCTTCGAGGGCCTGGGCAAGCTTGTACTCAAAGTTACCGCCCAGCTTGATGTCCGTACCGCGGCCTGCCATGTTCGTCGAAACGGTGATGGCGCCCTTGGTGCCAGCCATCGCGACGATGTGCGCCTCGCGCTCGTGGTTCTTCGCGTTCAGCACCTCGTGAGGCACTTCACGCTCGCGCAGCAGCTTGGCGAGGTGCTCACTGTTCTCAACAGACGCGGTACCAACGAGCACCGGCTGGCCGGAGTCGTGCACGCGCTCGATCTCTTCACAGATCGCGGTCCACTTCTCGGGAAGCGTCCGGTAGACCGTGTCAATCTTGTCGTCGCGCGTGAGCGGACGGTTCGTCGGCACGGAGATGACGTCGAGCTCGTAGATCTTGTGGAACTCACCGGCTTCCGTCAGCGCCGTACCTGTCATGCCGGCCAGCTTGTCGAACATCCGGAAGTAGTTCTGGAACGTGATCGTCGCGAGAGTCTGGGTCTCCTGCTTCGGCTCCAGGCCCTCCTTCACTTCGACGGCCTGGTGCAGGCCGTCCGACCAGCGGCGGCCCGCCATCTTGCGGCCGGTGAACTCGTCGACGATCACCACTTCAGGCCTCGTCTGGCCCGTGTGCGGATCCTCGGATTCCTCGACCACGTACTCCTTATCTAGCTCGTAGAGCGAGTGAGCGCGGAGAGCGTTCTCGATGTAGTGCGGCCAGTCCTCGAAGCCGGGGACGTAGAACGACTCAACGTTCAGGAGCTCCTGGGCTTTGACAATGCCGTCCTCGGTCAGGGACGCTGCACGCTCCTTTTCCTTGACCTCATAGTGTTCATCAATCGTCAGCGCCCGGGCGACCGTATCGGCCTCCTGGTAGCGCACGACGTGGTCCTCGGCGGGACCACTGATGATGAGCGGCGTACGCGCCTCATCGATCAGAATGGAGTCCACTTCGTCGACGATCGCGAAGTAGAGGTCCTTCTGGACCTGCCCACCCAGCGACGTCTTCATGTTGTCGCGCAGGTAGTCGAAGCCGAGCTCGTTGTTCGTCGCGTAAACGATGTCGCACTCGTAAACGGGCTTGCGGCTGCTCGGGTCGAGATCCGACTGGATCGATCCGACGCTGAGACCCAGGTACTCGTAGATCGGCCTCATCCAATCGGCGTCGCGACGCGCGAGGTAGTCGTTGACGGTCACGAGATAGCAGGGACGATCGGCCAGCGCGTTCAGCGCCAGGGCCAAGGTCGCCATCAGCGTCTTGCCCTCACCGGTCATCATCTCGGCGATCTTGCCCTCGTGAAGGACGTAGCCGCCGACGAGCTGCACGTCGTAGTGACGCATGCCGAGAGTTCGCTGACTGGCCTCGCGGGTCAGGGCGAACATCTTGGTCAGGACGTCTTCCAGACTAGCCTTCCCGTCGCGGACAGACTGCCGCATGGCCGTCACCTCGCCGCGAATCTGGTCACGGTCGAGTTCACCGGCCCAGCTTTCGAGGCCGTTGATCTCCTCGATGATCGGCGTCAGGCGCTTGATCTCGCGCTCGTTTTCGGATCCGAAGAGCCGCTTCGCAAAGCGGCCGACCCCCTCACCCACGGAGGAGAATTTATCTGTGATGTTGTCCCAACTCATGGCATATGCGCCGCTGGGTCCCCGGTAGCGCCGGGAAATGGGCGTCTCTAGGACCCAAGCGAGCGCGAGGAGTATCGGCCCCACCCGCGCCGAAGCCAAGGGAGACCTCGAATGAGCATGCGGGAAAGGCTAAAAAAAAAGCTCCCTGGTGGGAGATGCAAGAGACCTGAGGACGCTTGGGGGGCCGCCGGAAGGGGCCCTCAGCCAGGACTATCAGCTCGGCGAAGCGTCGTTCAGAAGGCGCTCGATCACGGCGTATAGCACGCCACGCGGGTAGGGCTTCCGAAGGAGGCCGCTCGCGCGCTGGATGGTCGAGAGGTCGATATCACTGGCTGTGGCGAGGAGGAGCGGGACCTTTTCGGTCCTCGGATCTGCCCTCAGGCGTCGCATGACCTCCTCACCGTTGAACTCGGGCATGGCGAAGTCGAGGACCACCAGATCCGGTAGTGGGTCCTGGACCATGCGCTCGAGGACCTGACGACCGTCAAAGGCCGTCTCGACCTGGTATCCCCGGGCCGCCAGCACCGCCGCCGCGCCACAGGCGACGTTCTCATCGTCGTCTACCACGAGCAGCCGCTTGCCCTTGAGGCTCTCGCAGAGTGCCCCGGTCTGGCTATCAGGCGACTCGCCCACCCGCGCAATCCCCTCGCAGAGCGCTCGCAGATCGCCATGGGTGGGTAGGTCCGTCTGTGCCCATTCTGCCTCGATCTCCTGCTTAAGGTCCCGATTGAAGCGCTGGAGATCGCACCAGGGAGCGTAGTCCGCGCTTTCGGGATCCACCCGCAGGTCGTCGTGGGTGTCCACAGAGAAGAAGAACTCCCCTGCCACCAGGTACTCCTGGATCACGAACTTCATCCACGGGTAGCGGCTATTGCCCAGTCGCAGGGCAAAGCGGTGGCACCGACGGCCTTCCGTGTCGGCCTCCGCCCTATCCCCACGGGTCGTCTCCACGAAGACTCCCCGCATATCGCGGAGGGTGGCCACCTCGCCAAGCTCCTTCAACTTCTCCTGCGGGGCTCCTTCCACACCGTCCGGCCACGCGTGATCCACATAGATCGCGACGGCTTGTCGAACGTGGGCCGGAGTCAGCTTTGCCAGCTTCATCGGACGGAGCTCAGAAGGGGGAGGACGGTTAAGGGAGATGGAGATGGGGTCGCCGAGAAGCGGCGGCCTTGAGTATCAGTACCAGTGAGCTGATCGCTGGCGGCGTTCAAACTGCCCAGGTCATGACGTAGCCGAGGTCGACTTCGTTCCAAAGAAACCCGAGAGGAGCAGTAGAACGGCTCCCACTGTGATGCAAGAGTCCGCGACGTTGAAGGTCGGGAAGTGCCAGTCCCACCCGTAGAAGTAGACGTCGATGAAGTCACGGACCGGTCCAAACTTGCGATCTGGTATGACGCCAGGAAACTCGGCGTTCGGTACGTAGAAGAAGTTGTCGTACAGGTTGCCCAGTGCGCCCGAGAGGATCAGCACCAGGGCGCCCAGGTAGACTTTTTGCCCTCGCGGCGTGCGAATGATGAGCCACGAGAGGAACAGAGCGGCGAGACAGCGCCCTCCGACCAGAAGCCAAGGGGCCCCGGCAGCCTTCCCGAAGGCGGCGCCGTAGTTCAGGTTGAGCATGAAGCCCAGCCAGTCCCCCACGAGGGAGTAGCGCACGTGGCCACGCTCGGAGTATCCGATCTCCTGGGCGGCGCTCGGGTCCTCCAGCCAGCTGAAGGCGGCGGACTTCGACCACAGGTCGAGGGCGACCAGAGCGATCACCACCGCGAGAAGCGCCATATGGCGCCCCATTCCCGCCCGTTCGATCACAGGCTCCGATCCACCTGATTCGGCAGCTCCAGGCTCGCGCACGGTCGCAGCCACCTCTCCGTTCGCTTCGGCTAAGCCAGTCATATTCAGAAGAGCCTATCGGTAGGGAATCGGACCTGGACTCCCTTTCCTCCAGATGAGTGCAGTGAATCTTGCGTCGAGCCATGGCGGGTCGCCAAGGTAGAGGCGTGTCTCGCCCTGCCCCCCCTCCCCCGCCGACTCCCAAGACCCCCGACAACACCGGGGCGGGAGCCGCTCTGCCGGTCCCGCCGGGCCTCGCGGGCTCGATCCTGGACTTCCTCGATGCCATGCGAGTTGAGGCGGGCCTGGTCCGCAACACGATCGCCGCCTATCGGAGCGATCTCGAGAGCCTCGGCCGCTGGCTTGGAGAGCGCGGCGTGACGGACTGGAGCGACGTCGACGAGGACCGCATCATCGAGTGGCTCGGCTCTCGCCGGACCGAGGGCGCCGCCGAGACGTCGGTCGCGCGTGGCCTCGTGGCCCTGAGAATGCTCATCCGGTTCCTTATCATGGAGTCGGGTCTCAAGAAGGACCCCACGGCGCGGATCCCAGCGCCGAAGCTGAAAAGGCTCCTGCCTAGCACTCTTAACCCCGAGGACGTCGAGCGGCTTCTCTGCGCGTTCCTGGTCGACAACGAGCCCCCGGATTGGCGTGCTGAGCGAGACACGGCGCTCCTCGAGGTCCTCTACGCCGCGGGCGCCAGAATCTCGGAAGCCCTCGGCCTCACCACGGACGACCTCCCGCCGGACCTGTCGTCGCTCAGACTTCACGGCAAGGGCGACAAGATGCGCGTGGTGCCACTGGGCCAGCGCGCACGGTTCGCCCTTGGCCGGTGGATGGAGAACGGTCGCATCTCGGTGGTCCGAAGGCGCAAGGCAGCCGGTGCCGGCAC
>JBLIHL010000197.1:0-9684 GCA_047635895.1 Paracoccaceae bacterium
CGCTCCCGGAGCGTCGTGATGGCCTTGGGCTCACCGATGACGAGGAGGCGGTCTCCGCTCTCAAGGGGTGTCGAACCACGGGGCATGATCGTCTTTCCTTCGCGCCGAATGGCGGCCACGAGCGTGTCGTCCGGCAAATCGAGGTCTCCAATAGTCTGCCCAGCGAGGACGGCGGCGGGGGAGCCCGGCTCGAGCTTGATGGAGATGTAGCGCTCGTTGCGCAAGAAAACCTCGCGCAGCTGCACCTCGTTCTGGGCGCCGAGCCAGCCGTCGAGGAAGTCGTTCTCGTCGATCCGGCTGGCGAGCTGGGCGAGCATCCGTAGGTGCTGACCAGGATTAGAGGAGTCGCTGACCAGGAAGAACGCGGCGTTGACGTGTTCGGGCGTGGTCTGGTTGCCGAAGACGTCGCCGCCCTTGATCTCGATCGTTTCCCGGGAACGCACGAGGACCATGCAGGGATCGCCGAAGTCTTCGATGTGCATATGCGGGAGCGCGACGCCCTTGGCCACCGGCGTGGCGCCGGTCTTCGTGCCTTCAGTGAAGCCCCGCACGAACAGCTCGGCGTCCTGGCCGGTGCGCGCATGGAGAGCGCTGGCCGCGCGTTCGATCAGTGAATCGAAGGGGACCGTCCGCTTGACGTCGAGCACGGTCGAGTTGAAGACCACCTGGTCGAACGGGTCTTCGTCGCGAAGGCCCTTGGTCTTGAGGATGCCGCGTAGCTCGGTGTCGAGTCCCTCGTGGCGCTGCTCGCCGAGCCGTGCGAACACGTGGAAGACGGCGCCACGCCGCTCGACTCGGTCACGGGCGTAGGTCCAGTACCAGGCGACACCGCCCGCGATCAGGCCGAGGCTGAAGACAACGGGCAGCGTGCCCATCGCGGCGATCAGAACGAACGGGGCCAGCAGGCCAAAGAGCGGCAGCCACGGGTACCAGGGAGCGCGGAAGCTCGGGTCGTAGGACTTGAGCCCGCTCTCCCGCATCACCATCACGGCGAGGCACTGGAGTGCGAAGATGAGCAGCTGGAAGGCGCTGGCGAGCTTGGCGATCTTGAGCGGGTCGAGGAACGCCACGATGACGATGATCAGCGACACCGACAGGATGATCGAGCGCGCGGGCGTATTACGGCTGCTTAGCTTGGCGAGGGCGGCGGGTACCAGTCCGTCCGTGGCCATGGCCATCGGATAGCGCGAGGCGCTGAGGATGCCGGCGTTCGCGACGGAGAAGAACGCGAGGACGGCGGCGACGCTGAGGACTGCTTTGCCGACGGGGCCTGCGATGACGCTGGCAGCCGCTGCCATGGGCGTTTCGTTGCCCGCGAGCTCCGCCATCGGAACGACGCCGACCATGATCGTCGTCGTGACGAGGTAAATGACCACCGCGGTCACCATCGAGAGGAGGACGGCCAGCGGCAGGGTCTTCTCGGGGTTCTTGATCTCTTCCGCCACGCTGATGACCTTCGTCACGCCGACGTAGCTGATGTACACGGTGCCCGCGGTCGCGATCAGTGAGTCCGAACCAGCCGCGAAGAAGTTCTCGAACGCGCTGGGATTGATCTCCGGGAGCCCGAGGAACGAGAACACCGCCAGGATCACGAGTAGACCGCTCACGAGGAGCTTCTGAAAGAGAGCGGTCTTCTTGGCCCCAAGGATGTTGAGGACGCCGAAGCACACGGCGAAGCCGATGCCGATCGACTTTGTCAGAAGCGGCGAGGGCTCGAGGTAGAGCGAAACGTACGCGCCGAGGCCGACGAGGGCGAAGGCCGTCTTGAGGATGAGGGCGAGCCACGTGCCGAGCCCACCGACCGTGCCGGCGAGCGGGCCGAGGCTCCGGTCGAGAAAGTAGTACGTGCCGCCCGCCTTCGGCATCGCGGTGGCGAGCTCGACCTTGCACATGACGGCGGGGACGAGCGGGATCGCCGCGATCAGATAGCAAAGCGGAATGGCCACGCCCGCCTGTGCGGCCGCGATCCCTGGGAGGAGGAACAGACCGGCCGAAAGCGTGGCGCCCGTGGCAAGGGCGTAGACGTCGAGTAGGCGGAGCTCCTTGGAGAGAGCGGCGCCGGATTGGGGCTGGGCCATGGGGGAGACCTTACGGTTTTGGAGGCGCTCTAAGTACCACGGGGCAGTTCATTTGCTCCTGTAGACACGCTTGTCGGGAGTTAGAATTCTGGGCTGGACTCATCGGCCGGGCGGGTCTAAGACCCGTGCGACTTCTCACCACAAACGAACCCCATGATCCGCCTACTTCGCTCACCCGCGTTCGCATGCATCGGCCTCGCGGCAGCCTCGACTTCCGCAGTCCTGGCTCTCGCGGCTCCAGCCTCCACCGGTTGGGCTTCGGCTGGCGTATCCACTGCGGGCGTGGCTCCTCTTTACCCGGCTGCCGCGCCAGATGTTTGCGAGGACTGCAGGCAGGGCAAAGCCTGTAAGTCGCACCGCGCCCTGGACAAAGCGGAGATCAAGCGGCTCGGGCCGGAGCTAGAGTCCGAAGACAAGGAGGTGCGGCTCAAGGCGCTCGGCGAGGTCGCGGCCCTGTCGGAAGAGCACGAGAATGCTCCGACGAAGGAGGCCGCGGAGGTACTCGTTCGCGCCCTGGAGGATGATCAGCTGGTGGTCCAGCGCGCGGCTTTCCAGTGGCTGGCCTCGGGCCAGCACCCCGAGATCGCGGTCACTGGTTACGTAGCCCGCTTGAAGTGGTTCCAGGGAAACATGTGGAGCCTGGTGGCTGACATGACGGGTCCCGGCGGGAAGCATGGCTCTGCGGGCGAGGCCATGGACGTCCTGGAGACGGCGGTGGGTGTCGGCAAGGAGCTGCGGGACGACCGCGTCGTTACGGCGCTGAGCGGCCTGTTGAACGCTTTCCCAACGGAGATGCGGGGGGAGCCGATCGCCATGTCGGCGTCGCGCGCGCTTCTCTACCTGGGGACCAAGGACGCCGTTGAGGCGGTGATCAAGCAGTTCGGATCCCAGAGCGACGTGTCGAAGATGCGCAGCGTGCACTTCGCTCTCAAGACGTTTGCTAACCGGCTCGAGATCGAAGTCACGCCGGAGTTCGGCGACAACGTCGAGGGCGACTGGAAGGGTTGGTTTCGCAAGAACGCCCGCCGCATTCCCAAGAAGCTGGGGAAGTGGACGGGGCCGGAGCCGGAAGTCGAGGACGACGACGCGTGACCCCGACTCCCGCTAGCTATCAGGGGCTAGCGTCAGGGCTTGACGGCCCAGATCTTCACGCTGGCCGCGTACTCGTTGACGTCGAAGCGATCGAGCAGGTCGCCCATGGTCTCGTGGTAGCTGGGCGCGTTTTCTGCGGCAGCAGGTGAGCAGCACGCTTCCTCTCCCGCTGCGGGCTCTGCCGCTGCGGACGCGGTCGCTGCGGGCGCGGTCGCTGCGGGCGAACAGCACGCCTCCGCTGTGGGCTCGGGCTCGGGCGCGCAGCAGGCCTCTGCTGTATCAGGACTCATGTCACCCTCCGATTCCGGGCCACAGCACGCGGCGTGGCCGCCTTCGCGATACGCGTTCAGGTCGCTGCCGGCGTCCTGAACAACGACCTCACCGAAGCCGGCTCGCGCCAGTTTGTCCCGGTTGTCATCGATCGTCATCGCGCCGGCGATGCAGCCCGTCCAGGCCGCGACCTCGCTGGCGATCTCTGCCGGCAGCTCCTGCTTGAGCGCGATATCCGAGATGGCGAGCCGGCCGCCCGGCTTCAGCACGCGGAACACCTCAGCGAAGGCCGCGTCCTTGTCGGGACAGAGGTTGAGCACGCAGTTCGAGATCACGCAGTCCACCGAGTTGTCGGGGAGCGGCATGGCCTCGATTTCGGCGAGGTGAAACTTCACGTTCTCGTAGCCGCCTTTGGCGGCGTTGGCGCGCGCGAGCGCCACCATCTCGCCGGTCATATCGACGCCAATCGCCCTGCCGGTGGGGCCGACCTGCTTCGACGCGAGGAACACGTCCAGCCCGCCGCCCGCGCCCAGGTCGAGGATCGTCTCGCCTTCTTGGATAGAAGCCATCGCTACGGGGTTGCCGCAGGAAAGGCCCATGTTGGCCTCGGCCGGGATGCTCTCCAGCTCCTCAGCGGAGTAGCCAAAGGCCTTGGCGATCCCGCCGATGCCGTCCTGGGTCGAGCTCAGGCCAGCCTGGGCCACGTGCGCGTAGCCGCGCCTGACGGCGTCCCGGGTTCCTTCGTGTGTGTTTTGGGTCGTCATGGTTCCCGTTAGCAGCAGTCAGTGGAGCCCTTCTCGACTCCGTGAGTTGGGAGCTCGTCGGCGCAGCACTCGGCCGCGAAGAGGGCAAAAGTAGATTCCATGACCGCAAAGTCGGCGCTGCAAACGAGCGTGGTGCCCGTGCGCTCCTGCCGTACCAGTCCGACTTCCACGAGCCGGCGCAGGTGGTGCGAAAGGGTGGACGCAGGGATGCCTACTCGCTCCTGGACGCCCGCCACTGGGAGGCCCTGGCGGCCGGCCCGCACGAGGACGCGATAGGTCTCCAGCCTGGTGGAGTTTCCCAGGGCGGCCATGCGCAGGCAGAGGTCGTCAGCGGTCATGGCACCGTTGTAGAGTCCTGGCCGCGTTTTGATAGTTCCAAATAACTAGAAGTATCAAAGTAGAGGCTCTGGGACGTTCAAACACGGGTTTTAGCCCTACTAGGCTATTCAGGGCCCTTCGAGCAGCGCAGGCAGGGCTTTGAGGGGCGCTGTTGCTAAGTGCGGAGTTCTTCAACGGCCTGCTAGAGCGTGCGTCTCAGGGGATCCAGGTGATGGAGGTGCCGTCCGTGAAGTTGGACCCCACCGTGGAGGTGGCCACGCGGAACCAGCACTGAAAGTAGGACGTGCTGCCGGGGACGGCAGCGTAGGGCCCGGACGCCTGGGGGATGTTCTGGACGCTCCACTGGCCGCTCAGCGTGGAGATACTGATCGTCCCGGTGCTTCCCGAACTCATGGCCAGCTGCTGGAATCGTCCGAGGTCGGATCCAAGGCAGAGGTTGCCCGCGGAACCGCCGGGGTTGGCGGCGAACCCCGGGGTCTGGGAGGTCAGGAAGAAGCCGAACGAGTTGGGAGAGAAAGCCGCAGTCAGTGTGACGTTGTCTGCGGCGACGGACGAGCTTCCGGTGATCGTCATGGTCGCGTTCATACCCGTGCCGGTCGGATTGGACAGGCATCCGGTGGGGCCACAGATGCAGCTCTGGCAGGTGCCAGTGTCGGCCTGAAGTTCGAGGTGCCAGGACGCGTAGGGGTTGGAAGGACCGCCGCACCCGTTGACGTTGTTGCTGTACGCACCAAAGAAGTAGCAGTAGGAGCTCACCGACGTGGGATCCTCGAGCCACCACAAGTCTTGCGTCAAGAGCCCTGTTGCCTGATCTGGACCGCAGAGCGAAGGCGGTCCGAAGTAGGTGTTCGTTCCAGCTGATGGGATAGCACCGGGAAAGTAGCCCGGGTCCGTGGAGCTTGGATCGCCGCTGAGGAGGAATCCTGCCGGGGCCGTGCCGTCTGTGCCCGCGTAACGGAAGCTCCAGCCGAAGCTATCCAGAGTGGGGTCGTCATCGAAGCCGTCTCCACCATCGGCGGCCATGCAAAACTCATTGCCTCCCGTCAGGTCGAAGGTCACCGTCCAGCATCCGCCGGCCGGCAGTCCTGCGGTTTGGAGGGTGGAGTCAGGGAAGCCGTCGAAGGTGCAAGGTGCGTAGCTGGAGTAGAACGAGATTTCCCATCCACCGGAGCCCGGCGTGCCCATGTCGCAGTAGCCGATCTCAACGCCGTTGATGACGTACGTGTCGCGGTCGCCTGGGTTGTTAGCGTTCTGCGTTCCAGGCAGGTTGCCCTCGTCGAAATTGGTGCTCATGGGAGCGAACCCGCCGGCGCCGCCCGCGGACGAGAAATAGCCCGAAGGGGCCGTGTTGCTGTAGACCGTGTCCGGGCCCATGTTCGCGACGGTGTTCCCGGTGCGCGTCCAGGTCCCCGAGGCCACGTGGTAGATCCCGGCATGTCGGGTGGGGCCGGAGACCTTCTCGGGGGCAATATTGGCCGGGGAGGTTTGAGCTGCCGCTCCTGTGGCGAGCGCGAGCGCGCTTAAAGCGCTGAGGGCAAGGGGGTGCATGGTGATCGTCGCCGTGGGGAAGGGCTCGGCCCCAGGGAAGCGAGGCTGCTCGCGATGGTCGCACGCTTTTCCGGAATTGTCAAGGCGCCCGCTCCCCCTATCCTTTGAGGCTTGCCACGACGCGCGAATCTCCCGTCTGGAGTCGATGGGACAGCTTGTGGACGACTTTCGCCCCCGCCGCGCCCACCAGTCGGGTCGCTCCCTTGCGCAGAACGCGCCCCGCGAAGTCAAACGGTGCTGCCAGGCCGGTCCAGCGCTTGCCCTGCGCTTTTTGGTAGAGCTGGTTCTGCTCCGTCACCATCCACTCGCAGTAGAGCATGTACATGCCGAGGAGCGGCTTGCGCATCATCTTCGAACTGAGCGTGCGTCGAGCGACTGGCATGAGCCGCGGGAAGCGAACCAGGACCGGGAACCACTTGTGGAGGTTCTCTACAGCGACCTTGTCCTCGACCTCGATCGTCGCGGTGCGGTTGAACTGGGACGGGAAGTCGTCGTACTCCGCCACGGCGACGCCGATGCCCTTGGTGATTTCGTTGAGCTCAAGCGCCGGGTAGGGCTGGACGATCGAGCAGAGCGGGTGGTCCACCTTGCATTCGATGTTGAGCTCAACGGTGTCGATGTCATCCTGGATCGAGCCGCCCGGGCCGCCGAGCATGTTGAGTGAGCCCAGTCGGATCCCGTGCTTGCGGATCCACCCAGAGGCGTTCACGAGCTGTTCGCGCTGGGTGTTCTTGCGGTAGATGACGTTGCGCATGTAGTCATTCGCTGCCTCGAACGCGATGCGTGCGTAGATGCAGCCCGCTGCCGCTAGCTGCTCGATGTGCACCTCCTTCGTCATGTTCGCCATGAGGATGACGTCGAAGGGGAGGCCAACCTCGACCGGCCATCGCTCACAAAACTCGGCGAGCCAGCGACTGTCGATGTTGAAGATGTCGTCGACAAAGTGGACGAACTCTAGCGGGTACTTGGAGCGGATGTCCTTCACCTCGGCGATGACGCTGTCGACCGAGCGCTTGCGGACGTACCTGTTGTTCTTGGCTTCGTAGACCTTCGTCTTCCACGCGTGGTGGAAGCAAAAGGAGCAAAGCATGGGGCACCCGCGCTGGGTCGAGATGACCTTGCGGGGGCTATCACGGTAGAGGGGCTGGGCGTCGTAGATGACCGAACGGTCCGGAATGCCGAGTGCGTCCAGGTCCTTGACGAGTGGACGTAACGGGTTCTTTTGGATCGTCTCGCCGTCGTCAGACCACGCCAGGTTTTGGACATCCCGCCAGTCGCGCCCGGCCTGCAGGGCGTCCAGAAGATCGACGATCGCGCCCTCGCCCTCGCCGATACAGATCGCGTCGATGGCGGGGTCCGTCGCGCAGTCATTCACGAAGGTGACGTGGGGTCCGCCCATGAGCGAGAAGAACTCGAACTTGGACTTGAGCAGACGGTTCACGTCGAAGATCTGCGTGTGGTTCCCCGTCATCAGCGACCAGGTGATCACGTCCGGCGCGTAGTCCCGAATCTTCGATAGCCACAGCGGGTCAGGGAGGCACAGCCCCTTCATCTCGTGCCCTGCGTCCTTCACCACGCGGGACAGAACCATGGGGCCCAGCATTTCCTGGGGAAGCGTACGCGTGATGTGGAGAACCTTCATGTCTGTGGGGAGAGTATCGGCCCCCAGGCGCCCCGGCTGAGCCCCTCCGAATCATGGCGCCCCGATGTACTCACATGCGCGTAGGCCGGGGGGCCTCAGCGTGGGAGGGGGCCCCGAAACGCACCCTTCGTGACCCTGCAGGAGACGCCTTGATCGTGTCCGCCCTGTGGTGATCCCCTGGGTCACGTAGACTCAACCAGGCCAATTCGAAGCCATGATCCTCCACGAACACCCCCGGCCTTGCTCACGCTGTCACGCGGTCACCACGCATGGGCGTGAGGTTCGGGTGGTGCGTTGGATCGTTGTCCTTGGAATGATCGCCGCAGGTGGATTCGCCTGCGTGGCGGACGCGGGGCAGTGGCGCCCGGTGGCCATCCCCGTGTTGGCACTTGGAGCGATCGCAGGGCTCCTGGAGGCGCGGAGACGCGCGCGCCTTGGGTGCATGCGCTGCAGGGGTCACCGCGATGCCGAGCTGCGACGTGTCATGCCGCGATTGAACGGGACGACGATGATCGACCTGCTGTGAAGCGCGTTACGCGGAGTTAGCTATCCGCGGGCTCGCTCCTAGCTATCCGCCTGGACGATGTGGTCCAGGCGATCGTCCTCGAGTCCGAAGGGCTCGGTGTGGATGGAGATCTGTGAGCGAGGGAAAGCGCTGTGGAGCGTCTGCTCGACCCTATCGGTGATGTCGTGGGCCTCGATCAGGTCGAGGTGCCCGTCTAGCTCTAGGTGGAGCTCGATGTGAGCACCACTGCGCGGCGCGCCTGTGCCGAGCGATCGCGTCCGAAGGTCGTGGAACCCACGGGTATCGGGATCACCATCGATGAGAGCTCCGATCTCCTCGCGGACTTCTTCAGACAGCTCTCGGTCCATCAGCTGATCCACGGAGCGTCGAATGATCGAGAGCGCTGCGAAGAACAGGTAGGTGGCGACAAGCCCACCAATCAGCGGATCGAACCACTGGAGCCCGCCGAGGTCCGAGATGAGGATCGCAAGGATGACGGAGGCGTTCGCGGCCAGGTCCCCCTTGTAGTGAAGGCTATCGGCCTGAATGGCCACCGACTGCACGCGCCGCAGCGTTCGGGTCTGAACGGCGACGATCCAGGCGCTGCCGGCCATGGAAAGGACCATGACGCCGATCGCCGTATTCGTATGCACGAGCGCGCGGGGCTCGATGAACCGGAAGATGCCGGAATAGAGAACAAAGACGCCAGAAGCGGCGACCAGCGCGGCCTGCACGAGGCTGGAAAGAGCCTCGGCCCGCCCATGCCCAAACCGATGCTCCTCATCGGCCGGCCGGTGCGCCACTTCGACGGTCCAAAGCGCCAGTCCCGAAGCGGCGACATCCGAGAGGCTGTCTGCCAGAGAAGAAAGAACCGCTACGGACCCGGAAAGCACGGCCGCCGCCAGCTTGGTGACAGCCAGCACGGAGGCAATCAAGAGCGCGGTCCGAACCGCCCTCTTCCGAAGCCTCTGCCACTCAGCCTCTGACACCACCTCTTTCTTCCGCCCAGTCATTCCCAAAGAGTCTAGCAGGCCGCCCGAAGAAGTCCGCGCTTAGCAAGAGTGTCCATCGAAGTCCTGGCAAGGCGCTCGAAGCCCCTCATAGCGAGCTATTCAGGGCCCTTCGAGCAACGCAGGCAGGGCTTTGAGGTGCGCTGTCAGGGGCGGGGGGTGGGGGCGTTTTGTTTTGTGGGGAGGGGGACGCCGGGGAGCATCTTGTAGTTGCGCGAGGCGAAGAGGTGGCGGCCTCCGAAGAGGGTTCTTTCCAGGAAAGTGATGGCTTGGTCCCGGAAGGCCTCGTGGTCGTGGAGGGTCCGGGTCTCGTCGGCCTTGGGGTGCTCGCGGAGCTGGGGCTGCCAGTCCAGGGCGGCGATTCGGTCGTCCATGACGGCCGGATGGGTGCCCTGGTAGCGCGGGACCCGGGTGAGGGGGCCGTAGTCGAAAGCGG
>JBLIHL010000198.1:0-9645 GCA_047635895.1 Paracoccaceae bacterium
CGCGCGGCGAGGAGGCGGCCGGACAAACGCTTGGGTCCGCGCCCTTCTCGGCGCACTCGCCGTTGCACTCGTAGGTGGTGCCCGCCTTGGCGTCGGCCAAGAAGGCCGCCGTCAGCGTGGCCACGTCCGCCGGGCTCGCAGATTTCACTTCATCGCCGCGCTCGCCAAGCGGGCTCGCCGCCATGGCTTGCACCATGGGCAGCGTCCCGATGCCCGGAAGCAGGAGCGCCGACAAGGCAAGCGTGGAGCGCAACAGAAGGGGACGCAAAGGAAGCGAACGTAGATTCATGGACAGGTTCATGTGGACGATCTCGATGGAGTTTGGGAACGCCGGAACAACGCTACGGTGCGTGCCCCCGACACCGGTTCATCCCATGGCGCCCGAAAAGGGGCGCAGCGAAAACCCCTTTTGCCTGACGTCGTGCGAGAGCGGTCCACGCCTATCGCGCGCGCAGCGCATCGAGCTCCCCGCGAAGCAGCTCTGGGGTGTCCGTTGGCGCTTCCCCGGCCACCGCCGCCTCGTCCCGGCGCAGCCGCAGCCATTGGCCCGCAAACGCCACCGCTCCCCCACTCCGCAGTAATTCGACCCCGTAGTTCAGCCAGTCGAGCGTCACGCGCGCCGCCTCCATGTTCCCATCGTCGATCCATGCCCCAATCAACGGAGCGTAGCCTTCGATCAGGGAGGACATGGCGTCCACGTCCCCAAGAGCCTCCAGGCCGGCAGCCGCCAGAACCCCCGCTCCCTGCCCTTCCGCCGCCAGCGCCGCGTTCTTCGGGATCTGCACCCCGCTGAAGCGCTGGCGCAGAACTGCAAGCCCCGCA
Organism: Paracoccaceae bacterium; assembly: GCA_047635895.1. Lineage (GTDB taxonomy): Bacteria > Planctomycetota > UBA1135 > UBA1135 > Saltatorellus. Next base: position 823 of record JBLIHL010000198.1, read on the forward strand.
TCATTCCCGCGCAAGGCGAGGTAGGCAGCCACGGGTAGAGAATCAGAACTCGCCTCTCCCCCCATGACGGCGAAGTAGCGCTCGACCTCGCGAATCGATTCGAATGCGCCACGCTCGGCCATGGCGACAATTAGCTCCAGCGAGAACTGCCCGGGTGACTCCAACCAGGCTTCCCGAAGAAGCGCCAAGGCGGCCGGGCTCGGGTCCGAGCCGAGACTCGACAGCAGCCACTCCGCCACGTAGCCAGGCACGCGCCCGGGGACCAGAAGCTCAGCCACCGCCGGCCCCGCAATGGTCCAAAGCTCAGGCTCCTGGCGGAGCCTGGCCATGACGCCGCTCTGGAACTCACGGCGAAGGTCCTCCATGCGCGGACCGGGCCTCGGGTCGCCGCTACCCAGCTCCTGGACGGAGGCCAGGAAGGCGAGCTCAGACGGCGTGGGGTCGCGCTGAATAGCCTCCACCTCGATCTCAGGACCCAGCGGAGCTTGCACCTCAGCCTGCACGCCCGGCGCGGCTTTGGCGACAGGCTCTCCACGCTCTTCGGTCGTCGAACCCGCAGACTTCACCCACCATCCATAGGCTCCGGCGGCAAGGCCCAGCATCACCGCCGCCGCTGCCACGCGACGAAGCCGCGGCACAGCCTGGGGCACGACCGAGGGAGGATGGGCAGGACTGACCGTCCGGACCAGCCGCGGCGCGAGCCGCCGCTCGCCGCGCTCCCACGCCTCACGGACGCGGACGCTCAGATCGACGCCGGATTCGGAGCCCTTTCCAAGCACCTCGCGGAGCCCATGCTCCAGCCACAGATCTTCTGGCTCAATCATGCGTCGACCCGCCCTTGAACGCACTCGCGCAGCTTCCGCCGGACGCGCACCAGAATCGAATGCACCCCCGACTCGGTCAGCTCGAGCTTCTCCGCCGTGGCCGCCCTGCCCAGCCCAGTCGAGTAACGGAGCTCAAGCACGGTCTTGGCTCGCCCGCTGATCGTCTCGAGGCAGATCTCCAGGGCGTCCATGTAACGCGAGCCGTCCGCCTGCCCATGCCGCCGTGCCCAGAGTGACTCGGCCGCGTCCACGTCGAAGGACGGGGCGCTGCGGTCCAGCCGCCGCAGGCTCTTCAAAAACAGGTGCCGGGCGATCGTTCGGAGATAGCGCGACGCCGCGCGGTCCCCGCGAATCTCGAAGCGCGCCGAAAGGAGCGTCAGGAACGTCTCCTGGGCGAGGTCGTCCACAAGGGCGCTGGGGCAGCCCAGATAGCGCAGATACGCCCGGACGGAGCCCTGGTGGTCAGCCACCAGCTGCTCCACGGCGTCTGCGTCCCACGGCGTCTCAGCCTTGGCTGTCTCTGCCATGTCAATCTCTGCCGGGCCTGTCTCTGGTACGGAATCCGCCTTCATCGAGGGCTCTATCCCGCGCCCGCGGGAAAGGGGCGCACCGATCTCCTGATTTTCTTCGGCGGGCTCAGGAAGCATCGCCCAAGAAGAGCCTACACCCCGAAGGCCCTACTCGGGGAAGGCGCGCCTGAAGGCCGCCTGGTGCTCCTCGTCGAGGGTTGGGAGGAGCGCCGGCAGGATCGCCGCCGCCCGCTCGCGAGGCGTGAGGCCCAACCCATCCTTGAGGTCGAGTGAGCTGACCCGCAGGACGGCCGCCGCCTGTAGCGCTTCCGCCGCCTCCTTCAGGAGGCCGGCCTCCATCAGCAGCGAGGCAACACCCGCGTGCGCCAACACCTGGTAGTGAAAGGCCGAGTCCTCAAAGGCCGGTTCGTCCCCGACGCTGTCGTCATAGGCAGCCAGCGAGGACTGGTACGCCTCGATGGCGCCCGGTGCATTCCCCTGGCCCACTTCCCACTCGGCTGCGATGAGCAGCGCGAGCCCGCGGAACCACATCAGCGTCGGGGCCAACGCGGGGTCTGCGATGCGGTCATCGAGCTGAATGTAGGCGTCCTCCATCGAAGCGGCGCCACGGGCCTGAAGCCAGTATCCCCGAAGGCGCTGATGCAAACCTGCGGTCGCCGGGAAACGCTCAATGGCCTCCATCAGGAGCGTGGGCATCATCATCTCGTCGCCGACCGCTCCCGCCAGGTCCAGGAGAAGCGTCGCGTCCGCCTCGGTCGCCGCCGGGTGTGCCATGAGCGTCCGCCCGGCCAGGTAAGCGTCGGCCACGAGCGTTGCAGGCACCGGCTGATTCGCATTGAGCTGACCGTACGCCAGCTGAGTGGCGGAGGTCGCGAGGGCACGGAGCGCACCGATATACGCAGGATCCGAAGTCGCAGACCACAGTGACGGCAGCGCTGCGCGCGCCGCGCGAAGCGTCTGCGTCCACTCTCCCCCGAAGGCCGCTGCCTGGGCCGTGATCGCCTGCGCCCGCGCCGGATCAGCGGCCGCGCCGCGGCCCGCAAACACGATCGCTTCGGCCGCCGCATCCCGCGGGTCCTCGGACTGGGCGAGAAGCCCCGTCGCCACCCGCAGCAGCGCCTGCGCGCGAATGAGCGACTGAGCCGCCGTTGCACCCTTCGCGGGAAGCACCCCGTCCAGACGCTCAAGCTGTGCCAGGGCCTCGTCGCGACTCGTCTCGGGGACCACCGTCAGGCTGGAAAGCGAAGCGGCCGCGCGCCAATCCTCCACCAGGCCGAGGGAAGAGGCCCTCGACGCCTCGTTCAGTGATTCCAGGGCCGCCATGGAGTAGGCGTCTCCGTCCACCGCAAGCGTCAAGCCGTTGACAACCGAGGCTCGCGCCTCTTCGCCCAGCTCGGCCGCTCCCTGGAGCAACCGCCGCATCTGCACGGCGTCGAGGCTCCCCCCGCGGCTCGCCAGGGCCATGGCCGCGACCTCGCGCACAGCCGCCTCAGGATCACGTAGGCCGATCATCCCGGCGTCGGGATCTGCTCCGCCGTAGACGGCCGTGGCCAGGCGGACCGCAACGTCCGGGTCGAGCATGCGGCGCTCCAGCTCTTCACGCGCCTCGGCGTCCGCGTACTTCATGAGATCGGAGCTATCCATGGCGCTCCAGTCGAGGGCCTCGACCGGGCGCGCATGCTCCTGGAGCTTGGCGCTCAGCTGCTTCGGGTCATTGATCAGGTAGACATCAAAGAGGATCGTCCCGTCGACGTCGACGCCCACGTGCCGCGGTGCGACGCGGCGGCCCTCGAAGTAGCGCTCGTATAGCGCCGGCTCCAGGTCGATGTGCTCACGGTCCGTGACGCGTCCAAGCCTCGGGCTGACCATGCGACGACCCCGATCGTCATATTCGCGCGGCTGATGGTCGTCCGGCGAAACAACAAGGCAGACGTAGCCGGACGCGAGGTCGCCGAAGGCTGCGTCGCGGTACTGCCAGGCGGCCAGCGAATCACAGGCGGTCTCGCCGTCCATGTTGGCCGCGATCAGTAGCACCTGACCGGTCCGCTTCTGGATCGCCAGCGCGTCCTCAAAGTTCCGCTGCCAGGGCATCAGGCAGGGAAGTGCCATCCGCTCCGCCGTCGGGCGACGCCAGCCTTCGTCTAGTACGCGCTGCTCGCGGCGCTCGTCTCTCGTCAGCACACCGTCCGCATTGGCGTCCCGTCCCTTGAACCACGCCCAATAGCGGTCGATGTCGTAGAGGCCGTCGCGATTCTCGTCGATCTGGGACTCAAGGGTGAGAAAGGCCACGCCCGGAGCCATGCGATTGCGGTCGCCCGACTCGCGCTTCTTTGCGGCTTCGATCCACTCCGCGGCGACCGTCATGTTGGGCTGCTTGCCCCACACCCGAACGAGCCGCGCTCGCTCCTCCTTGGAAACCGCACCATCGGCATCCTGGTCGCCCTCCTCCAGGATCAGCTCACTCGTCAGGCGGCGAAGCACTCCGCGCGTTCCCATCTCGCCGTTGCAAAGCACCTCCAGCGTCGGCTCGCCCTTCAGGATCACTCCGTCCCCGTCCACATCAAGGTGCGCCAGACTCTTCGCAAGGTCTGCGGGTGTCCAGACCCTGAGTCCGTCACGATTGAGTCCCTGGAAGACGATCTCGGTGCTGAATTCCAGCACGCGCTCAAGGGCCATGGGCGCCAGCCAAGACTCAAGACTCGCCACCTCGGCGGCGGTGACCTGGCCGTCCTGGTCCAGGTCCGCCAGCTCGGTAAAGACCTCGAAGGCCGTCGCGAGCTCAGGGACAAGGCTGGGGTCGAAGTCCTGGGGTCCGGAGGGAGCGAGAAGCAGCAGGGCCGAAAGGGATGGGATCATGATGCCCATTCTAGCCACGCTGGCGGATGGGGCCTACACGACGGGCCCCAACCGACCCTCCAGAACAGACCACCTGAAGATCCGGCGAACGCAATCGATTCGCAGCTGTCCCTGTAGACATGCAACTAGCCCACCGTACGCCCTAAGTAAGGGGCGAGCAGGCGGGCTAGCAGACCGCGCCGGGGATGAGCCCGGGGAATAGCGCGGAGCGAACTCGACGGATCTCCGCTGCCTGATCACTCAGGCAACGATCGACCGTCCAAGCAGGCTTTAGAAGCTACCGTGACGAGCACGGTGACGTTTGTTGATCTTGCGACCACCAACCGTCTTCTGGCGGGTCAGGAACCCGGTCTTCTTGGCCTTCTTGGCTTTACTGTTACGGATTTTGAGCTTCATGGGATCGTTGGCGCGAGCGGCACGCTCACGTGATTGGCCTGGGACTCTATGGATGCGACCCTTGGGAATCAACCCAGGAGGCCACGGAACCAGGCACATTCCTCATCAAGGCCTCTTGGTACAGCAAAAAGAGCCATCAGGTCCCCTCAGGAGCCCTTTCGGCGCCTCAGGCGCACCCTACTAAGAAGGGCCTTAGCCTGGGACCGCGAGACGTTGTCGTAGAAGCGGCCCAGATTAACGAGTCCCGTGGCGACCTCCTCAGCGGCCTCCAGCTCTCGCGGTGTGGCCTGCCGCTTCAGGATCCGCTCGACCTCGGCGATGCGAACGCGAGGTGCCAGAAACATCAGGAGCAGCTCCTCCGCATTCCCTGGCTCGATGCTGGCGAGCTGCTGCATCCGGGAGACCCCCTCCGTTTCGATGAACGTGACGCGACCTCGCTCCTCGACCGAGATCGGCGCGCTGTTCGGCCTTGGGAATTCGAGGCCGGTGAACGTTCCGTAGCGCGTTTCCAGCTGTGGGCCCGGGAGCCCATCGATGGTGGACCAGAGCTGCAGCGCCCCGTCCGCGCCCGCCGTGACCACCCAGCCGCTCGCTTCATCCAGGGCAGTCGCGGTCGAGTAGTCGGCCTGCGAGCCATTGGACGCAATCTCCACCCCCCACCGGATCGAAGCCTCCGCCACTTCCATCTCCACGAGGTAGAGCATCTCGTCGGACGTCACAACCGCGACGGACTCCGCCAGCGTGCCAATGCCAACGGACGTCACGCTATCGGGAAGGGAAGCGATCAGCTGATGGTCGCTGAGGGTTCCATCGTCGTTCACCCGCAGGCTCCAGACGCGCCCATCTTCACCCGCGACCACGGAAATGCCCGACCCACGGTGATGGTCGAAGGCCGTGGTCTCGGCCCCCGTGCTCCAGACGCCCTGCGTTTCCCAGGTCGTCTGGCTCTTTCGCCGGGAGAGGAGCACTCGCCCATCCTTAGCAGCGGTGAGAATCTGCGGCGGCCCCGCCGAGCTACCCGGCCGCAACCAGGCAATCCCGCGCACCTCCAGGTCCTCGATCACCGAGTCATAGCGGGCCGGGCCCGTCGGCTGATCGTGCAGGGTCCACACCCCCACAGATTGATCCGCCACCGCCAGTGCACGCGGCCCGCCGTCCGTTGAGCGCAAAGCGCTGAACCGGATAGAGCGAGTGTCCTGGACCTGAACGGCCTGTGGAAGGTGACGCGCGGTATCCCAGATCGACCAGGCACCACTCGTCTCCGCAGTTGCGAAGAAGTCGCCGGCTTCGTCGAAGGAAAGAGAGTGAACTCCACTGTAGTGACCACGGATCTCGGAAACCCCGGGGACGCCCGCATCGAAGCCCGGACGCGGCACCACGCGCCATTCGCCGCTCTGCCCACCCGTCAGCATCACATTGCCGCCGCGCGGCCAGAGGAGCGCATGCGGCTCGGAGAGGTACGACGCGACGCGCACCATGGACAGTCCTCGAGCCTTCGACCAGATGCGCGTCTTGCCCTTGAGGAACTGCGCAATGACCAGCTCCCCATCGGGCGAGATCGCCAGGTTCTTCGTGCCAGTCTCGCGAATGGTGAGGTCCCCTTCCGCGATGCGCCCCCCCCCTCGGTCCTGGTAGCGGATCGCAGCTCCCCCCGCGGTCTGCACCACGAAGTATCGGGCGTCCCGCGCCCCCGCAATATTGAGCGCGCTGGAGCCAGCCGTCCCCTGAACGCCACGGACGCGGCCAGACTCGGGCCCGAGCACCCTCACCGGACGCCCCCGAACCGCGAACGCTGCGCGACCAGCCTCGCCGTAGAGCGCGAGGCTGGCCTCGTTGCCCGCATCGACGCTGAAGCGTCGACTCGAAGTGACCTCGCCTTCTCTCACGTCCAGAATCGCCACCTGGCCATTCGCCCAAGCGCAGCCGAGGAAGCGCGACGTTGCGTCCAGCGCGACAACGCCTGAGAGCCCTAGCTCATCCAGGGATTCAATGACGGCGCGTGCAAGCGCCGACGTCTCCTCGCCGGGCTCATCCACAGCGCGCAGCGTCTTCTCATCGCCCTCCACCACGAGCAGCTCGAGGGAGCCGGGCACGAACAAGACCAGCGCTGGATCCTCACACGGCTCCTCGTAGATGAGCCGCCCGGTAGCGGCATCATGGACCCGGACGCTCTCCTCGCGCAGAACGGCGACGAACTGCTCTGAAGCGTCGAGCGCCATGTAGATGATCGGATCTGCGCCCTCGTCGACGGTCAGTAGCCCAACGTCACACCGCGCCTGCATGGTTTCCCAAACCCAATCACGGAGACCTGGCTCCACCCTGTCGAGAATCCGGAGGGCACGCGCGATGCCCCCGTTGTTGTTGCGAGCCGCCTCGGACGCCGCATGGACCTGGGCGTGATAGAACAGCCGCTCCGCGCGCGTCCGCCCCGCCTCCACTTCCTTGAGGAGCCGGCTGAGGTCGTGCACGTAGAGCCCCCCCACGATTCCCAGGACCAAGGCCGACGCCACCGCCATGATCACCAGCCCACGATTGCGGCGCGCGAACAGCTTCGCCAGGTAAAGCTTGCCGGGTGCCCTGGCGCGAATCGGACGACCCGCCTGGAACGCAGAAAGATCCGAAATCAGGGCCTCCGTCGAGAGATAGCGCTCCTCCGGCAGCTTGGCCGTCGCCGTGAGAACAATCCGCTCGAGGTCCTCGGGGATCTCATGGTTGAGTTTGCGCGGACGCGGCGGTGATTGGAGCGTGACCGCCTGGACCAGCTTCGCGCGGTCCTTCTGGTCAAACGCCGGCCGGCCGCAGAGGAGCTCATAGAGGATCATGCCGACGCCGTACACATCACCTCGCGCGTCGTCCCGGCCCTGGAAGCGCTCGGGCGGGACGTAGCGCAGCGTTCCAACCACGTCGCCAGCTGCCGTCAGGGAGCTCGAATCCTCCACCTTGCAGAGGCCAAAGTCGGTCACGTACGCACGCGCTGATTCGTCGAGCAGGACGTTGGAAGGCTTCACGTCGCGGTGGAGCACGCCGCGTGAGTGCGCATAGCTCAGCGCTTCCGCGATCTGCTGAACGATCAGGACCACGTTCTTGATCCAAGGCTTGGAGATCAAATGACCTGCATCACTTGCGCTGAGGCTGCCTTCCGTCCGCGAGCTGTCCAGAACGCTGGATTCAGATCGAGCGCTAGCCGACGCGGCAGAGCCGCCTTCTCCGCGCAGGCGCGCGACCAAGCTCTGCGCACCGTCGACGAGGACCGATGACTCGGCGCTCCCCGGCTCCCCGCGCGCGACCGCCGTCAGAACGTCAAGCGCCACGCCGTCGACGCGCTGCATCGCGTAGTACACCTGGCCGTCGGCCTCGCCAACGCCGTACACGGGGACAATGCCGGGGTGCTGCAGGCTCGCCGCGGCCTGCGCCTCACGCATGAAGCGTTCGCGGCTCTTACGGTCTACGACGCGGGACGCCGGCAGAACCTTGAGCGCCACCTGTCGACCGAGCGGTTCCTGGACGGCCTCGTAGACGACGCCCATTCCCCCGCGGCCGAGGACCCCGAGGAGCTTGTACTCGCCGAGCCGGTCGCCTGATCGCGCCTGGAGTGAAGCGTCCTCGGCGCGCTTGCCCATTTGCTCGAGCAGGCTGGCGCCGGGCAGAACTGCGCGGAGCGCGTGCTCGTGTTCTGGGTGAGCGGCGACAAAATCCTCAACGGAGGGCGCCCGGCCCTCCCGCTGGGCTTCGAAGTACTCGGTGATCAGGCGGTCGAGGTCGAGCGCGAGTACGTCGCTGTTATCCGAGGCATCGTCCGAGGCATCACCTGAACCGTCGTCTCCGCCGCCGAGTGCAGGAATGCCGGACTGCCCAAGCTCCCCGGAGTCGCCAGCCCCTTCGAAGTCACTAGACGCGTCGAGATCTTCCACGTCCGTCATCGTGCTCCACCGTCCCATCGACCCTGCGTCAGGCGCAGCTTCTCCTGCATGCGAGCCAGGGCGCGGACATAGCGGCGGCTCGCTGCCGAAGGCGCGATGCCGAGGAGCGACGCGACCTCGAGGTTGGTCAGTCCTTCGAAGTGCCGCAGCGCGAGCACCTCACGGTCTAGCTCACGCATCTGATCGAGAACAGTGACGAGTCGCTCCTCGTCCTCCATTCGCATGGCGACCTCCGAGGCCGTAATGCCGCTTGACATGAGCGCACCCGCCAGCGTCGCGGTGGTCGCGCCGGGCATC
>JBLIHL010000199.1:0-9639 GCA_047635895.1 Paracoccaceae bacterium
GCCGCGCGGTGCGGCCACGATCGGAAGCGTCCACCAAAGCAGTCCAATGATCCCGATCGCCCAAAGGCCGGCGACGGCGAAGCGCCGGAAGAGCGCCGCGCTGGCGGGCGCGAAGAAGGCAAGGGGAACGGCGACGTAGGCGCTCGCGTAGATCGCCTCAGTCCAAGGCTGCAGCCTCCAGCCGAACTCAAGGGAGAAGTAGGCCGAGACCGCGTCGGGCGGCGCGGGCAGGCTCGTCGTGGCGATGAACAGAAGTAGCCACAGCCCGAGGATGAACCCCAACGTGCCCATCCTCCGCCCCAGCGTCGGCGCGGATCCACTGCGCGGCGGAAGCCCAAGCAGTGGTTCGGGCAGCGTGCCGAATCGTGCGAGCAGGTCCTGACGCTCATAGCCCCAGGTCAGCGCCGCGGCCGCCAGCGCCAGCGTGGGCGTGACGAGCCAGAGGCCGCTCGGGGACTGGCACGCGATCGAGATTCCTGCCGAGACCAGCACCGCCGCCACGTAAATGGGCTGGGATAGCCAGCGATAGATCCCGCCCGTGACGAGGCGCTCGGGCGGAAACGCGTTCATCGGCAGCCCGCCGCCGCGCCGCCACAGATCGAGCATGCCCCACGCCATGAGCACGAGACCGAGGCCGGCCAGCGGCGCCCCTAACCCCGCGCGCGCCAGCACTGGAATCTGCACCCACTCCGACGTAGCCCATGCCCACGCCGCGAGAAGGCACGGAAGCACGATGCAGAACCACGCGCCGTACGCGGCCTTCGAACCAAGCGACCCAACAGGTAACCGCTCCTTGACCCCAGCTGGAGCCTTCATCGTCCCCACCGCACCACTTCGTGGATCGCCCACCCGCGTGCGCCTTCCGCCGTCACGCCCGCCGAACACCACTTGGTTTCCGTTGCGGTCAGCATGCGCATGGGCAGGCTTCGTCGAAGGAGAGGGACCTTCGCGAAGACCGTCGAAACCAGCGGCCCGTCGCGCAGGAGCCTCGGCCGCGAGAGGGACAGACCCAGGGCTTCTGGGGCGCTCTCCGGGTCGTACTGGCCGGGAGCCTCCCCCACGAGGAACGGCGACGCTTCCGCGGACGCCCCGTTCTTCCAGGTGAGCCGCAGCGGATGGGGCCCGCGCCACTCGATCCAGGCCGCGTCCTCGTCCTGGGCCACGAAACGCCCCCACCGCAACTCGTCGATCGGCAGGTCCCAGGGCGGCAGCGTCAGCTCCAGCTTCTCGACGTACCCGAGGCCGCGTAGCTTTCGCTCCCCCCGCCACTCGACCTCGGAGCGGCCGGAGAGGAGGCTCCAGCTCACCTGGCCGGCCTCTGTTTCGAGCAGCGTCTGCGCTTGGCTCTCCATGGGTGAGCGTTCGCGCAGCGGGCGCCATATCGCGTCGACACCGAGGCGCGGCTGCGCCCAGCGGTAGGCGTCACCTTCGCGGCACGGCTCCTGAAAACTCCGGAGCGTCATGCGCTCGGCCACGCTCCCGTCCGCACGCATCTCCAGCGTCGCGGAATAGCTCAGCCGCAGCCGCCGCCACCGAATGCGAGCCGCGTACACGATGACGACTTCACCCGCATCCGTGCAGAGATCGAGGTACCACTTGGTCACGCGGAGCGACATGCCATCTATCCTATTCCAGGGTGAGCACGCCGAGATCGACCACCTGGCCGGCCTCCACTTCGCCCAGCCGTTGGGTCGCACGAAGGTCGCCGGCGCTCCGCGTCGCGCGCGCTCCGAGGACCACGCGGGCCAGCGGTTTCCCTGGGCGCATGAGCAGCCACCGGAAGCGTCCCTCGCGGTCGGTGACCTGGGTCCAGGACGTGCTCGCATCCCCTACCACGAAGAGGTCGATGGTCTCACCGGCGAGCGCCTTGCCTTGTCCATCCAGGCAGCGGCCCGTCACGAGCAAGCCCGTATCAAGCGGCAGCTCAACGGATCGAATCCCAGCCTTCGAGGTCGGCTCCAGCGCCCCGCGGGACTCCAGCGTCAACGTGCCAATGAAACGATCCGGCGCGGCAGCCTCGCTGATCACCGCAACGATCCGAAGGTCCTGGCCCGTACTAGCGTGCGGCAGGATGAGGCGGCCACGGTCGAACGAATGCGCCAGCGTGCGAGTCGAACGGCTGCCGTCCTTCATCGGAAACACCTGAATGAGCCCCGCCCAGTGGCCCTCGGAGAACGCAGCGTGGCGGCAGCGGACCTCGATTGTCTCGAGCGGGGGAAGGATGATCTCAGTGCGCTCGCCGCCCGTGCGCAGACTGGCAGGCGTGAGCCCCTCGACCGGCAGCCGAACGAGCGCGATGCGCTCCGGAATCTGGTCGAGGCCCTCCAGGAGGCGCTTCGCCGCGGCCGGAGGCTCGTAGAGCGTTGCGAACCCATCCGCGTCCGTGATGGCGGTCGACGGAAGCGCGAACGGGCGATCGGGCGAAGCCGGTTCAGGTGCCGCAAGCGTCAACGCAACTCCCGCCGCCGGAAGGCCGTTCGCAGCGCGTACCGAGACGGGGTACGACGGTCGATCGAGCATCTGTAGCAGGACCTGCTCCCGACGCCCGAGCGGCTCCGTGCGCTCGACGAGTCCGAAGAGTGAACCGCGGGCGGCGGCGACCAGGAACCCAGCTTCTTGGGGGGCGGCGAACGCGGCGATGCCGCCCGCGTCGGTGGCCACCACCTCCGCCGCCACGGCGCGTGACGCCATGACCCAATCACCGAGCGTGCGGGTCGCTATGACGGCACTCTCCGGCCGGATGGCCCCTGGATCGACCAGCCAGACCTCGACGCCCGCGAGGGGCTCTCCGTTCGGAGCCGTCACCCTGACCTGCGGTCCGTCGCGCCGCTGCTGGAAGTTCGATCTCACCTTGGAGTTCGACTTGAGTTCGGTAGGCGCCAGCCGCGACTCGAAACCGCTCTCTGGGGTGGCCGTTCCACAGGCGGGCAGAGTCCACAGAAGGACGGCGAGTGTCGGCCAAGGGCAGCGTGCAAAGGATCTCATCAGCGTTCATTCCTGGAGGTGATATCCATCGAAACCGAAGTGGTTGGGCCGTCACCTGCACGCTGGGCGTTGGACCCGACCATCGCGGCGAAAGCTAGCGCCGAGATCAGGCGGTAGTGCCTGCGCGCTGAAATGAGGTTCCGCGTAGGATGCGTCTTGGAAATGGTCATGGGCTCCGAAGAGATTGTTCTGTGAACGCGACGTACGTGACAAGGAATAGCCAGGAACCCGGGCCAGCGACCGGGAGAGCCATGCTCTGGGTGCTCGCAGGTGCGCTCGTCATCGCGATAGGAGCCCGCGTGAATATTCCGCTGGAGCCCGTCCCGATGACCCTTCAGACGCTCGGCGTTCTCGTGGTCGCAGGGATTGGGGGGGTACGTATCGGCATGGGAGCTTCCGCTCTGTACCTGCTCTTGGTGGTCGCGGGCGCACCCATTCTCAGCTCGGGTAACGCGGCTCCGGGGAGGGCGTTCCTTGATCTAAAAACCGCGGGCTACGTGGTCGGTTTTCTTCCAGCCGCCTACGCCTGTCGATTCTGCGGACGCGACTTCCTCGGCGTGCAGTTCAAGGGCACGCGCCTCATGGGCGCGCTCGCCGCCATGCTGCTAGCCCACGCGATCATTCTGGCCATAGGGGTCGCCTGGCTGGCGCACCATATCGGACTCGAATCCGCGGTCGATCGCGGCGCACTTCCCTTCCTGCTTGGCGCGCTGATCAAGTCGATTCTCGCCGCCCTCATCGTCCACTACTTCGTGAACCTGCGCTCACAATGACGCCCACACCACGTCGCGTTAAATCCCCGGCCGAGCTGCTCCAGGACGTTCGAGTTCAGCGCATCCTCGCCACCGTTGATTCCATCCCAAGCGGCAAGGTGGCGAGCTATGGCCAGATCGCGGACGAGGCCGGCCTGCCCAGGGCGGCGCGCTTCGTTGGCTCGACGCTTCGACGCTTCGTGAATAACAGCGGCGTCCCCTGGCATCGTGTTCTTGGATCCGATGGAACGATTCGCGTGACCGGTGGAATTGCCCGGGACCAGGTGAAGCTGCTCCGCGCCGAGGGCGTGCCCGTGAAGAACGGACGGGTGAAGCTTTCCGAATGCGGATGGGACCCAGACGAATAGTGCTGGGGTAGAGACTCCCACGGGGCCAGGCCCCACTTCGCCAACGCACAATGTCGCAGTGCCGTCAGCGCCACGCGCTCCCTGGGCATCTCCTTCATCTCGGATTTACGTCCCGTCATACCCACGTGCTGTATGAATTAGTGATGCGCTCGATCCACTGAAGACGGGCCTGGTTTCTCCCTGCGACGAAGTCCACTTGTATGATCACTGATATGAAGAATCCTGCCATCCTCACGCTACTCGGCTTAGCCATCGCCGCCAGCGCCTCTGCCTCCGAAATCGACGCTTGGACCCAGACCACGACGAGTGGAATGGAGATCCGCATCGACGTCAGCGGACAGCCGAACACCCCCTTCGCCATTTGGTCGGGGTCCACGATGGACGCCCCCATCGACCTGAGTACCGCCGTCCCCATCGGACGCGGCATCATGAACGCCGTGGGCGAGGCGAGCCTCGTGCTTCCCGTTCCCGGATCCATGCCCGCGAACTACGGCGTTGAGCTGTACGTCCTGATGCGCGAGTCGAGCGGCTTCAGCTCGACCGGTACGTGGCTGCCCCTGCAGGGTTCCGGCGGCACGCTCTGCCAGCAGTTCGACCCGAACTACAAGCTCGGCGTCACGGATCCTGCCGTTGGCGAGATCCTCTCCGACCAGTGGAGTGAGATCAGCATGTCGATCTCCGGAATCGGCAACGCCGGCAACCCGGACGCCGTCATCGTGTTCGATAGCGCCAACCCGACCGGCGGCGACTTCGACCTCGTCACGCCCGGCCCCGGCGTCGGCAACACGGTAGCAATGGGCCAGGTCCTGATCCTGCCCGACAACGTCGTCGACAGCGATGGCGACGGCAACGTCGACGTGCCCGGCGACAGCCTCGCTGGCGGCGTCATGCGCCTCGACTTCACCGAGCCGTACCGCATGTGCTCGGCCACAATCATCGACATCGACGACAACGGTCTCTCCGAGCTCCGCTTCTACGTCGGCGCCGCGATGACACTCGAGACGATTCCGCTCGTCAACCTCGGCGACAACTCGGTCCAGACGCTCACCTTCGACAAGCGCGACGTACGCCGCTTTGAGCTGGCCCTCGCTGGTTCTGGCGCGCTCGCTCGCCTTGGGATGGTCCCGTGCCCGCTCAACGTCAACCTTGACGAGACGCCGTTCGGTGGGCCGCGCCCCGACGTCGCCGGAGAGCTCGTCACCAACCAGTATCTTGACCTCGGCCTGATCGTATCGGCCACCAATAACGCGCCCGGTCACCCGGACGCCATCGTGCTGTTCGACTCGGAGAACCCGACCGGCGGCGACTTCGACCTGATGACGCCCGGTCCTGGCATCGGCAACGACACGCCCCTTGGCCTCGTGATGGTGATCGCCGAGAACGACGTCGACGCCAACGGTGATGGCCTCGTGGACGACCCGGACGACGAGGAGATGGGCGGCCAGATGTTGTTCGAGTTCACCGAGAACATCGTCTTCTTCAGCGCCAAGGTCCTCGACGTGGACGGCGTAGAGCGCGACGTCTTCACCTTCTTCGACGAGAACGACGTCGTCATCGATACGCTCGAGATCAACGCGCTCGGTGACAACTCGGTCCAGACCCTGCTCCCCTCGTCGCCGATCACCGGCGTCCGTCGGATCCAGGTCAACCTCGTCGGCTCGGGCGCGCTGTCGCGCCTGCGCTGGTGCCCGAGCAGCAACTTCAACTGATCCCCTGGCACCCCCCTGTCACGGAAGAGTGGCTTGCGGGTGACATGGACAACGCCCGGTCTGACCCCTTTTCCAGGGGCCAGGCCGGGCGCTTTCTTTTCTATCGGATCAGGCGCGGCGGGTGCCGCCTACGCGGCGACGGCAACGGAGGAGGCGGCGGGACGTCGGGCTGTTCGCCTTGCGTAACATCATCCTCGGCGAGACCATCGTTTCGGAGACGAGCAGTGTCTTGGGCAGTAACGTCGCGCCCACTGGGAGAAGCGTGCCGCTTCTGTGGCTTCTTGTTCGGTTTCATCGAAGTGGCGCCGCCGCGGGGCTGCGCACGGGAAGGCGTAGCCGGGACATCCGGTAGACTGGCCCTACCGTTAGCAAATCGTGGGCCCGCGCCAGCTGCGGCCCTTTAGCGCCCCCCCAGGCGCCTCGAACGGCGGCGAAGTGACGCCGATCGGCAGTCCAACTCCGACCCCCGTAGGCGATCACTCGCCGACGAGGGCGTCCGGCGGCTTCTGCTACAGTCCCACCATGCTCCCACGCGTCATCCTGGCTGCGCCACGTCTCAGCTCCAGCGACTGGCTAGCCGACCAGCTCCAAGGCGCCCTCGTACCGCTCGTACTTCCACGCGGCGCCGATCTCATGGATTGGATTCAGGGGCAATCCGCAGACGTGATCGTTGTGGATCACGAACTACTGGGGAATGAGCCCGCCAAGGCCATAGAGCGCCTGTCAGGGGGCGGTCCTCAGCCAGCCATCTTGGCGCTCATTGGCGGACACGGCTCGGAGCTTTCGGAGGTAGAAACACGCCGGGCCGAGCTGATCACGGCGGGCGCGCAGTCGGTCCTCGGACGGTCGCTGGAGCGCACCGAGCTGCGGGATGCTGTCCTGACGGTTGCGCGGCGGCGCCAGGAACAGATCGACGCTGAGTTCAAGCTCAGTGAGGACTCGAGTCGACTGTCAGACTTCGCGACCGATTCACCGGCGATGAAGGAGCTGCTTCGCATCGCTCGCAAGGTCGCGGGGGCGGATACATCGCTACTCCTCACCGGCGAAACCGGAACTGGCAAGGAATACCTGACCCAGGCGATCCATGCGGAAGGGCGGAGGGCCCAAGGACCGTTCGTAGCCGTGAACTGCGCGGCGCTGGCCGAGTCCCTGATGGAGTCCGAGCTGTTCGGGCATGCGGCGGGCGCGTTCACCGGCGCAAGGCAGCGGCGCCGCGGGTGCTTCGAACTCGCCCACGGTGGGACTCTGTTCCTGGATGAGATCGGCGAGATGCCCATCGGGCTCCAAACGAAGCTCCTCCGCGCTGTTCAAGAGCGGAAGATCCAGCCCGTCGGGGACGAGAAGACTGTCGACGTGGACGTGCGCATCATTGCGGCCACGAACCGGGACCTTGAAGCGGAGGTCGCGGCCAAGCGCTTCAGAGCCGACCTGTACTTCCGGCTGGGGGTGGTGACGCTGGTGATCCCACCGCTGCGCATGCGGCGGGAGGACATCCCTCGGATGGCGCAAAACCACGTGGAGCACTTCGCCACCGTGCTCGGCTCCCGGGCCGAGCGATTCGACGACGGGGCCATCGCGGCGCTATTGGCCTACCCGTGGCCTGGAAACGTGCGGGAGATGATCAACCTGGTCGAGCGGGCGGTGCTCCTGTCCGAGAGCGAAATCTTGGGGCTGGCCGACCTGCCGCCGGCGGTCCGAGCTTTCGGAAGCGAAGCTTCGGACACAGCGGCCGAGCTTGCAGATCAGACGCACCCCGCGAAGGTCGACAACGTGGCGAGTGCAGCATCCTCCATCGAAGGCCAGGGCTGGAAGGAAGCACGTGAGGCGGTCCTGCTCGCGTTCGATCGGCAGTACTTCACAGGCCTGCTCACCAAGACCCAGGGGAATGCGGGAGAGGCGGCCAAGCTCGCCGGTATTCCACCTCGGACGCTATACGACGCGCTGAAGCGAGCCGGGATCCACCGCGAGGGATTCCTCGGCTGAGGCCAACGAATCGGTGGCACTTGGCCGCCGATTCCATGGAGGTCTCGGCGGCGAGCCGCCGATCCCAGCGAGGGTATCGGGGCCGCCTGGCGCGAGAAAGGTCATGCGGGCCTCGCGCTAGCGCTTTCACGCGGGCTAATCCACGGTGGCACAGGGTTCGCTAAGGAGAGCTTCGACGGCGAATTGCCGTCGTCATCTCCCCCACGACCCGACCGGATCCACCGAGAAGCCATGAACTGCCTCTTCCCCAACGCCTCCATTCACCGCTCCCTCGCCCACGGCCTCTTCGCTATCGCTGCCACGTCAGCGCTGACCTCGGGTCAGACCACGTCGATGAACGCCTGGTCACAGACGGACGCCGCTGGCATGCACGCCTCGCTCCGCCTCCGCGGAGCCCCTGACGCGCCGTTTGCCATCTGGTCCGGCCTCGAACAGGACGCAGCGTTCACCTTCGGCCAGACGGCCCGGATTGCGGGGGGCCACTTCAATGGTCTCGGCGAAGCACAGGTCCTTATCCCACTCGGTGCATCGGGCTCCATGCCCGCCAACTTCGGGGTCGAGCTTTACCTTCTCACCCGCACGCCGCGCGGCTTCGACGCGATTGGTTCGTGGCTTCCCCTCACCGGCCAGGGCGGCACGCTCTGCCAGGTCTTCGACCCGAACTTCAAGCTGGGCATCATCGAGCCCGCCGTCGGTGAAGTCGTCACGGACCAGTGGGGCGCCATCAACATGACGGTCTCTGCCACCAGCACCACGAGCACCGTCGCCGTCTTTGATTCCGCCAACCCCTCGGGCGGCGACACGGACCTTGTGACCCCCGGCACCGGCGCCGGCAACACGGTGGCTCTCGGCCACCTCCTCGTTCTGCCTGATGCCCTCGTGGATACGAACGGCGACGGCTTCCTCGAGAACGTCTCGGACGACGCCGCGGGCGGCGTGATGCGCTTCGACTTCGCGGAGCCCTACCGCATGTGCTCCGCGACGGTCCTCGATATCGACGACACGAACTTCTCGGAGCTCCGCTTCTACATCGGCAGCGCGATGGCGCTCGAGACGATCCCGCTGACGAACATGGGCGATAACAGCGTCCAAACCCTGACGTTCGACAAGCGCGACGTGCGCCGTTTCGAGCTTGTGCTCGGCGGCTCCGGTGCGCTCGGTCGGCTCGGCATGGTGCCCTGCCCGCTGCTCGCGAACCTGGATGAGAATCCGTTCGGATCACCCCGTAGCGAGCAGGCTGGTGAGGTGCTCACGGCGCAGTACGCGGACCTTGGCCTCTTGTTTTCGGCGACGAACAATAATTTGCTCCACCCGGATGCCCTGGTGCTGTTCGACTCGGAGAACCCGACCGGCGGCGACTTCGACCTGATGACGCCCGGCACGGGCATCGGCAACACCGAGGCGCTCGGCCTCGTCCTGGTCATCGCTGAGAACGACGTGGACGCGAACGGCGACGGCCTGATCGACAGCCCGGACGACGAAGAAATGGGCGGCCAGATCCTGCTGGAGTTCACGGAGAACGTGACGTTCTTCAGCGCCCGAGTGCTAGACGTCGACGCCCTCGAGCGGGACGTATTCACGTTCTTCGACGAGTTCGGAGGCACGCTCGACATCATCGACATCGGCTCGCTGGGCGACAACTCGGTCCAGACCATCGCGCCGACCGCTCCGATCCAGAACGTCCGTAGCATCCAGGTGAACCTGACCGGCTCGGGCGCGCTAACGCGCCTGCGCTGGTGCCCGAGCTCAAACTTCGGACAGTAGATATCCCGCAGTACCGTACCGGAACTAAAGCTGCGGGAATGAAATGGAAACGTCCAGAGTGCATCCGCTTCGCGGATG
>JBLIHL010000200.1:0-9612 GCA_047635895.1 Paracoccaceae bacterium
GCCAGCGAGCGAACGTGTCGCGCTGTTCGAACCGCAGGAAGTCGCCCTCGTAGAACTCGGACTGAACCGCTGCGTCCGTCTGGCTCGCCACAGCAAAGTCAAACCACTCGCCGCGCACCACGGGGTAGCGAGCGCGCAGGTAGCCCGTCAGTCGCAGATCTTCCCGCTCTGACTCCAGGACGCGCACCGATCCGCGGTCTTCGCCGTCATCGACGATGCCGCCCAAGAACGCATCGAGCCGGAAGTCTTCGTCCGGGTCATCGCCTGGCTTGCGCTCGCGAAGCTGAAGCCCCAGGCCCAGGAGTGGTCCACGCCCGCTCAGGAACTGCGCCTCGGTCTCCCACTTGCCGCGGAGCTTGGTGGGGTCCATGCCGATACGCTCCGCCAGCCAGTTGCCGACGCTGCCCACGTCGTAGCGGAAGGCGGCGCCGAGCACCGTGCCGAATCGCGCGGTGCGGGCGATGCCAATGTCGCGGAGCGGCGTGACCTCGCCGGCCTCGTTCTCAAAGCCTTCGATCCCGAACTCCTCGTCAAGAACGAGGTTGCCGATGGAGGGCAGCGGAAGGCTGAGCCCGCCGGTGAACTTGAGCTTGTTTCCACTGGCTCCGAAGCGCCAGCGCCCGTCCGGCCGCGGCTCCAGCGCAAACTTGCGCGTCAGCACGACGAAGTGGGGCACGTCGTGGTCGCAGGTGGTCAGCGTGGCGTTCTCAGCGGTGAGGCGCCCTTCTTCGTCGGTGCCCAGCCGCTTCGTGCGCACGCGCAGCGGCACCTCCTTACCGCGCGACATGAGCGGATAGACCAGCTCGGCGTCCTCCAGCCAGGCGACCGCCTTCGGCAGATCGATGTAGAGCTTCGAGCCGCGGGCCGCGCGACGGTCGCCGCGGATGACCTCCACGCCGCCTTCCATGTAGAGCGCGCGCAGATAGCCGCCATACTCACGGTCCTGGAGCTCGAAGAGGATCTCGGCGAGGAAGTTGGGCTTCTTCTCGATCTCAATGTCTTCCTCGCCCGCATCAGGAGACTTCTTTGCTCCGTCGAAATCGCCACCCAGCGCCTCCCAGCGGCCTCGATCTACCCAGAACGAAAGGTAGTCGGCCCGGGCAGAGTCGTCTCCGTAGGTCACGCGGGGGGCCGTGATCGCAAACATCAGCTCGTCGCCAAACGGATGCGTCTCGATGCCGGCGAATTGAAGAGTCCATGGCGAGGCCCCTCCTCCCCGGACAGCGCCACGACCAGCACCCAGTGTGCGGGTGCTGAGATTGAATGAGATCCACTCCGCATCAAGGGTGATTCCCGACTCGTAAAGCTCAGCCACCGCGTCCTGAACCACCCAATTGCCCGTCGATCCATCGAAGGCGCCCTTGCTGCCGACGATCTTATAGAAGCCCTCGACCTCGCTCTCGAACGCTCCGCTCTGGGTCACGTCGTCTTCTTCGTCGTCTTCAGCGTCCCCCTCGGGGACGCCGCCGGATGCTGGCACAGACGCCTGCGGAACTGGATCGAAGGGGCCGATGGTCTCCTTGCTCTTCTCCATGAGCTCCAGGTCCTTGGTCGCCACCGTCAGTCCGTCGAACTTGGTAGACGTACGCCTGCCGTTGGCGTCGACGCCTGTCAGCGTGGAAGCGCCACTCAGGGACACGACTTTTTCGTTAGCGACCAACCTGTCCGTCAGCACCTCGTCCACACCGGAACCTATAGCGCTGACGCGGACCGCCGTGTCCAGCTCGATCTTGACCTTGGTGCCGTCCTTGGAATCGGCCGTCACTTCGTCCCGGGTGAACGTCACCAGGTTCGACTCGATCCTGTACTTGAGCTCGGTGCCTGGCACCACCCCGGTGGTGATCACCCGCCAAAGTCGCTCCGGCTCCATCCTGCCGCGAACCCCGTCCTCGAGGACGAGGCGACCACATCGACCACTCATCGCCGGCTGATCCGCCGCGCTACGGAAGAGCATGTCCACACTCCCGAGAGCCACGATCTTCGATCCTGTCAGGTCGATCTCCTCGGCGGCGGCCCCTTCGTCGAGGGGTCCGAACGCGCCTTCCACCGTGACCAGGTCGGCAGTGAGCTCCACCAGGCGACCCAGCCCAGCAAAGCGGCACTCCGTGACTTCTTCGGCCACCAGAATGAACGGGACCTTCTCGTCCGGGTCAACGCCGCCAGGCTCGCGCTCGAAGACCGCCGAGGCGGCCGCCAGGTGCCACGTCTGCTGGACCGTCGGAAGCCCCCGCTCGTCCGGCGTGGGCCCGTAGCTCTCCATGTCGACGGACACGCGACCGAACGCCCGCAGAATCGCCGAGCGGGTCGGGTCCACGACGGGACGCTTTGCATCGCCCTCGCGCATGGAATCGTCGGGAGCCGGATCGACGCTCGCCGCTGCCCCCACCTCGACCTCGACGCGGTCCGCCGCGACGACGGTGTTGCCCATGTCGGTGTCGTAGCGCGCCTCGCCTACGAAACGCGCGGTGACAAAGAGATCCTCGCGCTGCTCTGGCGTGAACTGTCCGAGGCTCGGCCCCGGCGCGTCCCCGTCGAGCACGAAGCTCTTGCCCGTCACCTCGCGGCGCACTGAAAGCTCGTGGGCGTCGAAGCCCCACACGCCTTCAAACGTCTCGACCTGTGCGGCCACGTTGCCCTGGGCAATGACCTCGGTCGCGTCGAAGCGAATCTCGCTCGCGTTGATCCAGCCCGAGCGTACGGCGTTCGAATCGGCATTCTCTACCAGCATGCCCTCGCTTCCGGACACCAAGTCGAGCTGGACGGGTTCCTCGGGCGAGCCGATCAGCGTCACGGTCTCGGCCGTTCGAACGAGTGCTTTGTTAGCGACCGCGCGGCCCCAGAGCGATTCGTAGAGGATCGAATCCGTCGCGGCAAACGTGCCCGCGGAAACGTCCACGTCGGTGAGCATGCCCGCCCGAACGCGGTGGGGCTCGTCGCTGAACGACTCTGCGTAAACATCCTTGGCGCGGTCAACGAACCAGGACTCCCCCTTGAGGTGCGCGGTCATCCCGCCATCGGCGCGGACGTGATACTGGTCTCCCGTTTCGGGGTCCCGGCCAATGATGAGCGTTGAACCGTCAGTCGCCACGCGAAGGGCCTGGCCCGCCTCGTAGGTTGCGATCACCGCGCTTGACGTCATCGTCCCCCGCGGCGTCTCGACGCGAACGTCGCCCGCGAGCAGGACCGTCGCCTCGCTCCGATCGCGAGCGCCGTTGCCGCGCGCCTCGTTCTCGAAAGTGACGACGCCACCGCGCCCCGAGGCCTCGATGCGACCGGGCCCAGTGAAGACGAAGCGGAGCTCGGGGTTCTCCGGCGTACCGCCGGCGATGTGCCCGGTGATGGGTCCCTTGCCGGTCATCTTGAGCTCGACCTCCTGCCCGTCCTCGTCGCGGAGGATGTAGGTCAGGGTCGGGTTCTTCTCGATGACAATGCGCGTGGCCTCGCCGTCTTCGAAGGTAACGCGCGCCGTATCTCCGCGGTAGACGTCGCGACCATGACGAATCGTGACGGAGCCGCTCGCGCGGACGATCTCGATCACCGGGAGCTCGTCGCCGTCGGGTCCAGCCGCCGGGTACACCGTCAGGAGCACCTCCATGTTCGCCGCGTCGATGACGAGGGGCTGATGAACCGCCATTCCACTCTTCTGCGCGAGCCCTCCTCCGGTGCTTGACTCCTCGTCCTCATCGGCTTCCAAGTCCGGGTCCGACGGGCGGCTCCCGTCGTCCACCTTGAGCTCCACGTGAACGCCTTGCTCCGCATAGACGCGAACCTCGCGGGGCGCATTCGGGTCGGGGACCACGGGGACACCCTCTTCTTCGTCGAGCTGCTCGTCGAGGCGAAGTGGCCCGCCGCTGGGCGTCGAGACCCTGAGGACGCGGCCTTCCCCGATATCGATCTGGACGTCGGCGCCGCGCAGAAACGCGAGGCTTCCGATCTGAACCTGCGCGTCGAGGCCCTTGCCGTACCCGCGCATGTTTCGAGACTTGAAATCGACGCGGTCGTCACCGACGGACTGCAGGCGCTCGACCGCGAAGTCCCCCGTAAGGCGCGGCGCTTCCAGCTTCAGCGGCGCGAACGCCGTACCCCGGAAGATGCGCGCCACGACGCCAAAGAAATCAGCGGCGACGTTGTCGTCGAAGAACTTCGTTCCAAGGCCCAGCTTCGACTGTTCGACTCGCATGCGGGTCGCTTTCACCGTGCTGCTGAGTTCGGCTGAGCCGCCACCGTCGAGGGGCGGCTGAGCTCCGTCGAACACGGGAACGATGTACCAGTCGGCGGCCACGTCCATGAAGTCGTAGCTCAGGCCGATGTCGTCGAGTGGCACCTGGTCGCCGATAAACAGCTCCAAGAGCGTCTCACCCGCCTGGAGAGGGGGCCTTGTCAGCTTGCCCTCGCCGCGAAAGACCGCTCGCTCGCCATCGTGGACCCTCAACTCCTCGGAAGGTGTGTCGGCTCCCTCAGCATCACCGGACGAAGCCTCTTCCGGGGTCACCGCGCTGACTCCCGGGCGATCGGGCCGCGGCTTCCGCTCGGTCACTCCCTCAAGCTCCGCCTCGGTCAGCTGGCTTTGGCGGCCCAGCGCGCTGCGGCGCTCGCCTTCAAAGTGCCAGAGTGCGGCCGCGCCGCCCGCGAGGACGATCAATAGAATCAAGAATCGACGCATAGCGCTTAGATCCCCACCTCGATCAGGTCCTGGACGTCGATCAGGCCGACGGGCCGGCGGGCCTGGTCAACGACGGGAGCCATGTCGATTCGATTCTCGCGCAGGAGCCTGTGGGCATCGACCGCCAGGTCGTCGGGCGCGAGGACCTTGGGGTTGCGGGCCATGAAGTCGTCGATGGGCTGGTTGAGGCGCTCGAACGAGCCACCCTCGAGGAGGCGGCGAAGGTCGCCGTCCGTGAAGATGCCCGCGAGGGCACCGGTGTCGTCGACGACGAGCGAGGCGCCGGGGCGCCCCTTGGTCTTCGACGTTTGAATGAGCGCGTCCGCCACCGTGATGCCGGCGCGGACGAGGGGCAGCGCGTCGCCCTGGCGCATGACCTCGTCGACACGGAGGAGCCCTCGACCGAGGCTGCCCCCCGGGTGGAAGCGAGCGTAGTCGCGAGGACCGAACCCGCGCTCTTCCAGGACCGCCATGGCGAGGGCGTCACCCAGCGCCAGCATGACGGTGGTGCTCGCCGTCGGTGCCA
The DNA here is from genome assembly GCA_047635895.1 of Paracoccaceae bacterium. Classification (GTDB taxonomy): domain Bacteria; phylum Planctomycetota; class UBA1135; order UBA1135; genus Saltatorellus. The sequence goes on from JBLIHL010000200.1 coordinate 5,190, forward strand.
GCTTCATGGGGCACGCCTCGTCGACGCGGCCGATGTCGAGCAGCACGTCCGAGTGCTGGCCGAGGGGAGACTCCGCCCGGCCCGTCACGCCGATCAGGTGGACGCCGAGCTTCTTGACCGCGGCCATGACCTGGTTGACATCGGCCGTCTCGCCGGAGTTCGACAGCGCCAGAACGACGTCGCCGGAGCGCACGCGCCCGAGGTCTCCGTGGAGCGCCTCCGAGGGGTGCAGGAAGAACGACGGCGTGCCCGTGCTCGCCAGGGTGGCTGAGATCTTCTGGCCCACGAGGCCTGCCTTGCCCATGCCGGTGACCACGGTCTGCCCCGCGCACTTCAGGACCGACAGCACCGCGCGGTCGAAAGCGAGGGCTCGCTCGCCCTCCACGAGGAGGTCAGCCAGTCGGGCGATGGCGGCGGCCTCAACGCGGAGCACTTCGGCTCCGCGACTGGAAGGTGTCCCCATAGCGGTGGAGGGACCGCCCGCGCGGTGCGCGGGCTCGTTCGATGCGTCGTCCAAAGTCATGGGCGCCCTTGGGAGGGCTGTAGAGCGCGGCAGATGGGGTGGGACACCTTCCGCGGGGATCGGCCCCCGCGTCTCCGAGGTCCAGTCCCTCATTCTACGGATGAGGCACCGCTGCGAACAACCATTAGCAGCCTTCGGGGCCTACCATGCGTCACCGTTCCGTCCCATGGAATGTGGCCTCCCCCACCAGCGCGATTTCCTGTGCCCAGCCAAGACACCCTCATCGGGATCGCCGTCATCGCGATCCTCATCATCTCGCTCGGTCTCCACGAGATGGCCCACGCCGCGGTCGCCAACTGGCGCGGCGACGATACGGCCAAAAAGCTCGGACGGCTGACCCCCAATCCGATCAAGCACATCGACCCCGTCATGACGGTGGCCCTGCCGCTGTTCCTGTGGTTTGTGCTGCCTGCGCTTACGGGTGCCCCCCGGATGATTTTCGGAGGCGCCAAGCCGGTCCCGGTGCAAACCGACCGGCTCTACAGCCGCCACCGCGACATGGCCCTTGTCGCCATCGCGGGGCCGCTGATGAACTTCGCGCTGGCGTTCATTGGCCTGATGATCTTCCAGGGTATGCGCAAGTGGGGAAGCCTCGAGCCGACCGACATGCTTGGCGTCATCCTGTACCAGAGTGCCATCTACAACATCCTTCTCGGGATCTTCAATCTGCTGCCGATCCCGCCCCTGGACGGCTCCCGGGTGGTGTCCTACCTGCTGCCAGAGTCCCTTCGTCGGAGCTACAACGCGCTGGAGCGCATGGGCCTCCTCCTCGTCATTGCGTTTGTATTCCTCGTTCCGGGAACCCAGGATTGGTTGTTCGCGAGTATCCGTGAGGTCTACGATGTGATGGCGGCGGCTATCGATGGCATCTACGGCCTCGGCGGAAAGTCGAAATAAGCGCTTTTCCTCCCATGACCGACCCAGCCACCACCATTACCGCTGACTCCGCGCCGCCGGATGTGGCGCCCAAGCCGGTGGAAGGCTCGCGGCCCGATGACTTCACGGTCCGCCTCGACGAGGTCTTCCAGGGCCCGCTCGACCTACTCCTGCACCTTGTGAAGGAGCAGGAGGTCGAGATCCAGGACGTCAAGTTGGCCAACATTGCGATCTCCTACATGGAGCACGTGCGGGCGCTGAAGGACCTCGACATCGAGGTCGCCGGCGAGTTCCTGGTCATGGCAGCCACCCTGATGGCGATCAAGTCGCGGTCTCTTCTGCCCAAGGAAGTGGTCGAACTCGACGACGATCTCGACCCCCACGACGAGCTGATCCAGCGCCTGATCGAGTATCGACGCTTCAAGGGTGCCTCTGACGACCTCGAGGATCGCCTGGTCCGCCGGACCCTCGAATTCGAGCGCGGCTACCTCGGTGAGGTTCGTGATAACGAGCCCGAAAGGACGTTCGAGCTGGGCGAAATCACGGCCTGGGACCTCCTGGCGACCTTCTCACGCCTGATGCGCGAGACGGTCACCGGCCGAACCCACAGGATCAAGAGCGACCCGCGCCCCCTGCGTTGGTACGTCCAGACCATCGGAATGGCCGTCCGCGGGCATCCGGAAGGAGCCACGCTCCGCCACCTCGTGGAAGCCCTCGACGACGTTCCGTCCCGTGAGGCCATCGTGGGCGCCTTTTGCGCACTCCTTGAGCTGATGAAGATCGGCTTGGTCTCAGCCAAGCAGGACACACAGCAGGACGAAATTCTCCTCCACTGGGCGGCCGATGCAAGCGAGGAAGGCGACCTCGACGATCTGATCCGAGCCTCCCGGTTCATGGACGAAGATGAGGACGACGACGAGGAGCCCGATGGGGCCCTCAGCGGTCCTGAGCTCGACATTCCCGAGCTCGGTATTCAGGAGTCTGCGCTTCCTGAACCAGGGCCGCCGCAGCCACCGTCTCCCGAGCCGGAAGCTTCTGAGCTGGGGTCTCCTGAGGAAGATGCTGAACCTTCCGACACGGAAGGCGCTCTGGATGTCTAATCAGCGGCCCATCACTCGAGATCATCGCAGTGATAACCCGGCTACAGCGGAAGGATCCCTGTCCCGCTCTTGAAGCTGCGCTGAAAAGATCGACTGATGGACCGTCTGATAGACCGATCTGTAGACCCCCTACATTTGTACACCGCAGCGGCGGGCACCCCGGATTGGCCGGGTGTGCTTGGACCTGTTGCCCGAACGCGAGACTAGATTTATGAGCGCACTCACCGAAGTCACCGATGCCAGCTGGGAAGCCGACGTTCTCGGAAGCGACCAACCCGTCCTTGTCGACTTTTGGGCCCCCTGGTGCGGCCCCTGCAAGAGCATGCTTCCGTACGTGGAGAAGCTCGCCGAAGAATTCGACGGCAAGGTCAAGGTGGTCAAGCTGAACACCCAGGACAACGCCGAGATCCCGGCCAAATACGGCATCACCTCGATCCCCACCTTCATGGTGATCAAGAACGGTGAGGTCCAAGAGCAGGTCATTGGCTCGCAGAAGTACGACGCCCTCAAGAAGGTCGTCGAGCCGCATATCGCCTGATGATGCCCGGTCTGATCCTCTTCCTGAACGACTGATCCAGTAGCTGCTTTGCGTCTCGTCTTCCTTGGGTCGCCCCCTTTCGCGACCCCGATTTTCGATCGCCTTCTCACGAAGACCCCGCAGCACCAGGTCGTAGGACTCGTCACGCCCCCGGACCGCCCACGCGGCCGGGGGCGTGCCGTCGTTAGGTCGGAGCTAGCGGCTGCCGCCGACGCGGCCGGGATCCCCGTGATCCAGCCTGCCTCGACCAAGAACGAGGAGTTCAACGATGCCCTGCGGGCCCTCAACGCGGACGTCCTGGTCGTCGCCAGCTACGGCGAAATCCTGCGCACTCCCGTCCTTGAGATGTGCCAGCACGGCGCCCTCAACGTCCACGGCTCCCTCCTTCCGAGATGGCGCGGCGCTTCGCCGATCCAGCGCGCAGTCGCTGCGGGCGACGCGGTCACCGGCGTATCCATCCAGCGCATGGTGCTGGCCCTCGACGCAGGCGACGTGATTCTCTCCAGGGAGCTCCCGATCGGCCCCGAGGACACGGCTGCCGATCTCTTCGACCGACTCGCCGACCTGGGCGCGGATGCGATCGTCGAGGCGCTCGACACCATCGAAGCCGGAACGGCTACCTACACGCCCCAGGACCCCGAGCTGGTCACGTTGGCCCCCAAGCTCTCCAAGGAGGACGGGCGCATCGACTTCGACCGCTCCGCAGAAGAAATCTCGCGTCACGTTCGCGCGATGACGACGTGGCCCGGCGCGCGCTGCACGCTGGAAGATGGCCGCGACCTCGTCGTTCTCGCGGCTCGGCCCTTCGAGGGCCTACCCGACGGCTCACCTGAAGGATCGCCCGACGGATCACGCAGCGTCCCCTCCGGCACGCGGCTGGACGACAAGAACGCCCTCGTTTTCTCTTCCGGAGACGGGACCCTCGTCGAGTTCACCCGCGTGAAGCCCGCGGGTAAAGGTGCGATGGACGGCGCCGCGTTTCTGCGCGGACTCCGCTGACCCACCGCCTGTCGCCGGCCAGCGACGGTGAACTCGCAGCACCTCTCTTGATCGACTGGCCAAGCCCGCCCGCTGAAGAGAGCGCCCGCTGGCCCGGCCCGTTTTCGCCCAAGGGCTCCTCTCGCTGCTGATGGCCGACGCGGCCTACTGCGTCACAACCGTGCCGGAGCCGGCGGGGGCAATGGCCGTCACCCTCCTCGCTGCGGTGGCTGCATTCGCGTTCGTTGTCGCCACCTTCCTCGCTTCGGGCCACACCTGGTTTGGCCGAATGGTCCACTCCAAAAATGCGTCGGCGTGGGATGCGGGACTGATCCGCCATGGGCTCACTGCAGCGTGATCGCCAGCGAGTTGGTGAAGTTACTCCAGACGGTGCCCGTCGCCAAGTCG
>JBLIHL010000201.1:0-9551 GCA_047635895.1 Paracoccaceae bacterium
TTTTGTTTGGAGTCCGCGCTGATCGCCCAACCCTTTCTCCCGCCGAAGCAGAAGAGGTACTGACCGATACGAAGCGCAGACACGCTCGCACTCAAATTCAAGAGTCACTCTGTTTTCAAAGAACTGGCTGGCACCGTTGTCCGTACGCGGCTCGCCGCGCGGTGGACAAAAACACGAAATCAGTCCCTTGGGACCAACCTCTCACGAGCAGCGATCCAGTGTGCTGCTCGGAATACGCGGTGGAGAAAATGCCGAACCAGGTTCGACAAAGTCAGCGCCGGTCTCCCATAAGTCCCTTGTAGGGGTCTTGCTGGGCGCCGTGCTGCGCGCGGTGCGGTGTCCGAAGCAGCGCTGGGCGCGTCTTCGTGGGGGAACTATAGGGATGTCGTCCCCCCCGTCAACCGTGCTGAATCGTTTTCGGTCCCATTATAACCTCAAGGTCTGTAAGGACCGCGTCAGCAGAAGGTTAGGGCGTCCACACCGTTGGATGCCAGATCGCTTTCCCCCCATAGATGCGGCAGCTAGCGTCCCCCGAGAGCCGAAGAAGACCCCATCGGGGCGAAGTTCGCGCCATGGACTGACCTGAGCCCTTCAACACCCCTGTTCAACCGACCCAACGTGACCCAGATCCTGATCGCCGGTGGCGGAATTGTGGGGCTGACAGTGGCCTGGGAGGCCCTGGGGCGGGATCCCACGGCGTCCGTGACGGTTCTAGAGAAGGAGTCGGTCGTCGCCTCGCATCAGACGGGTCGCAACTCTGGGGTCATCCACAGCGGCCTCTACTACAAGCCTGGGTCCCTTAAGGCCGAGACATGCCGCCAGGGAAAGGAGCTCCTGGAGGCATTCTGCCGCGACCACACCGTCCCCATGGACCTCTGCGGCAAGGTCGTGGTTGCGACTGACGCGTCCGAGCTGCCCCGCCTACAGACGCTGGAGGACCGCGCGCGTGCCAACGGCGTCCCATCGCGCCGCATCACGACCGACGAACTTCATGCCCTCGAGCCCCACGTGGCCGGCATCGCCGCCCTCCACGTCCCCGGCACCGGCATCGTGGACTACGTAGGGGTCTGCACGGCCCTTCAGCGCCTCATCGAGGCCACCGGCCGGGGCACGGTCCGGACGGGAGTCCGAGTGTCAGCCCTGATCTCCAGCGCCCAACCGGCTTCCGGCTCCGCAGGCTCCACCGTCACCGCCCGCCTTGCGGACGGCTCCACGCTCAAGGGCACTCACGCGGTGAACTGCGCAGGCCTCCACAGTGACCGCCTCGCCCGCCATTCTGGCACCTCCCCCACTACCCGCATCGTTCCCTTCCGCGGCGAGTACTTTCGGCTCACGCCGGACGCCGAGCACTTGGTCAAGAACCTCATCTACCCGGTCCCGGACCCCGGCTTTCCCTTCCTGGGGGTCCACTTCACCCGCATGGTGAATGGCGGCATCGAATGCGGCCCCAACGCCGTCTTCGCCCTCGCCCGCGAGGGCTACCGCTGGTCGGATATATCCCCACGCGACCTCGCCAGCGCCCTGTCCTGGCCCGGAACCTGGCGTCTCTTCGCCAAGCATTGGAAAACCGGCCTCGGCGAGACCTGGCGCTCTGTTTCCCGGGCGGCGTTCGTCCAAGCGCTCCAGCGCCTCGTTCCGGAGATCCGTAAGGAGGACCTGATCCCGATCCCGGCGGGCGTCCGTGCCCAGGCACTCACCCGTGAAGGCGCGCTCCTCGACGACTTCGCTCTCCAACGCCAGGGCCCCATCGTTCACGTACTGAACGCGCCCTCGCCTGCGGCCACGGCGTCCTTCGCCATAGCCCGCCGCATCCTGGATGAGCTCCACACGTGAGCCACCTTGCCCACAAAGAAAGCGCCCCGCGAACGTGATCGTTCGCGGGGCGCTTTGCATTCCAGCCAGAACCTCATCCGCTACAGCTGAATCACGACCTGTGACCCCTGTGGCAGGATCTCGAACAGCTCGTCCACGTCCTCGTTACGCATGCGGACGCACCCGAGGCTCACGGCCCCGCCCACGCCATTCGGGAACGACGTCCCGTGAATGCCATAGCTCGTGTCACGGTCCAGCCCGGGTTGCCGAAGGCCCATCCAGCGGCTTCCAAGCTCATTTTCCGGGTCGCCGTATGGAAGCCCCTTGGTCGTATGCGCTGGCTTGGAAATCTTATGTCCAACGGTAAAGACCCCCTCCGGAGTCTCGTGGCCCGCCTTCCCGATCCCCACGTCCCAGAGCTTCACCACCTCGTCCCCGTGCCGGTACATGAGAATCCGCGCGCCCAGATCCACGATCACATTCACGCGATCCGTTGGAACGCGCATAACGTCACCCGGATGGACGTAGCCGCGAACGCCGTTGACTTGGCTAATGAGGCCGGTGCAAATCACGAGATCGCTCCGCCGCTTCAGCACCCGCTTGCGCAGTCGGATCAAGCTCCCGCCTCGCTGAATCTTCTCTTCGATTGACGGCCACGTGCCATTCACGTTGAAACGGTGATTCGACTGGGCCTTGTCGAGCTGCGTGCCCCAATCCAGCAGCGCACGCTGATGCGGAGCCCAGGGCGCGTTCACCTCGGCCTGGATCAGGTCCGACCAGGCCACCGCTGAGCGCCCGTACTCGCGCTTGGACAGCAGGTGAGCGGCCTCATCACCGAGAAGCATCATCCGCATCGCGAGGGACAGCGGGTCCACACGGCCCGTCGATGCGCTGCGAGGTACAGCACGGCTGCCGGGAACGGCGAGGGCCGCGCCCAAGAGGCTCTCCTGGGCCGTCGTGATCCCCTTCGCGCCACGGATCCGATCCAGCCCCTCGCGGGCCTTGTCCGGGTCTCCGCTGACCGCATGCCAGAACGAGGCGACGAGCTGCCGCCTAGCCTCGGGCATCTCCGCCCCCTGGCCCTGCTGGAGGAACACCTGGAGATCCGCGCTGCTATTCGCGAGCCAGGACTCAAGCAAGAAGGTGGCGACATGCTCAGCCGTCGGCCCGGGGTCCTCAAGGAGCTCCAAGGATGAACTCTGCGGAGGAGCCTCCACGGGCCGCATCAGCTCGATGCGCTCAGGCTCCTGCTGGATCGACGCTGGCTCGACGCGGGATTCGGGCTGAGCGGGCACAGGCACCGTCTCTACGGGCCTCGCAGCTGGCACAGCCGCCGCCGCACGACCTTCGCGCCGGGCATCCGAAGAGTTCTCTTCAGGCTTCAGCCCCGAGCGCCGCGCCTCCTTGGATTCGCCGAGCGTCAATCGCTCCTCGAGGCTCCGACCCGCCTGCGACGCCAAGGCGTCCGGACCCGTGCCAGCGTGCACGACATCCTCGGGGGCCCCCCCACTTCGACTCAGGCCAAACCAGATCAAAATCGCCCCAAGGGCGAGAACAGCTAATCCTTTCACGGATCGATTCCCCTCGGCCAAACGCGTGGCCATCGTAGTTACGGTGATCGCACGCTCAGCCCCTCGCCAAGCGCGCGAGTGCGATCGTAGCGATCAGGGTGGCCCGATCCGAAACGCCCATTGGTGATTCCGGCGCCGCACTTCGTCAGGACCCGTGAAAGGCCTGTAGGGAAGATCCAGCGGGACGATCCAGCGGGACGATCCAGCCCAGAGGGTCTGGCCCAGCGAATCCACCCAGCGGATCCAGCCAGCGGATCCAGCCAGCGGATCCAGCGGGGAGAGGTTCGGGGGGCCCCAATGCTGCCGTGCTCGATTCGGCCCTGGAACCAACCAGCTCCAAGGTGGGCCAGGCCCGACGTGGTGTTGCCACGTCCGCAACCGTTAGTTGGCCCATTACGTGATTATTCGGCTCCGGGCGCGAGGTGAGTCACCTGCTGCGCGAGGGTTACCCCCGAGGTGCCAAAGTAGCACCCCGGAGCCGCACTCACACCCGAAAGGTCTACTCAAACTTTCTTCACGCGCAGCGTCACCGCCGCACCATCGATGTCGAACGCGCTCGCGCCCTCCAGCGAGGCGTCCAGCGACGCCGACGGGTCCGGACACGACCCCTCCGCGAGCACCTCGCCCGCAATGAGACCCCAGTGCGCCGTGAGCGCAGCCGCCAGCGGCCCCTCGCAGGACACGCTGACCTCAATGCGGTCGTCGAGCTCAAGCCCGCTGTCCTTCCGAAGGTTCTGGATCCGCGTCACGAGCTCGCGCGCGAGCCCCTCCACGATCAGCTCCTCGGTCAACGTCACGTCGAGCGCCACGGTCACGCCGTCCGCTGTATCGACCACCGTGCCCTCCTTCGAGGCCCGGTCGACGAGCAGCGAATCCCCGTCGTACACAAGCCCATCGATCGAACCACTCTGGATGGACCCGCCCGCAAGGACCCGCGCCAAATCGTCGCTGCCAAGCGCGCCGACCTCCGCCTTGATCTTCCCGATCTCCCTGCCGAACTTCGGCCCAAGCAGCTTGAGGTTCGGCCGCGCCGAATACGTCACGAACTCGCCCTCGTCGGCCTGCACGCGGACCTCCTTGACGTTCAGCTCGTCCCGCACGATCTCAACCATCCGCTCGACGCCCGCGCGCCCCTCGGCGTCGGCGAGCACGATCGTCATCGAGGGCAACGGCTGACGCGTTCGGACGTCGTGCTTCGCACGCAGTCCACGTCCCAGCCCCACGGCCGTCCGCGCAAGCAGCATCCGAGCTTCCAGTCCCGGGTCCATGAAGCGCTTGTCCGCCACCGGATAGTCCTCCAGGTGCACGGAATCCTTCGCGCCCCCGGGCAGCGGTGCCGCCAGGTTGCCGTAGATCTCCTCGGTGATGAACGGGAGGAACGGCGCCAGCGCCTTGGAAACCTCCAGCAGGACGTGGTGCAGCGTCCGGTACGCGTTGAGCTTGTCGCCCCCATCGTCCCCGTCCGTGCCGCGCCAGAAGCGCCGCCGGCTGCGCCGGATATACCAGTTCGTCAGGTCGTCGATGAACCCGAGCAGCGCCGGGATCACGCGGAACAGCTCGTAGGCCGCCATGCGCTCCTCGACGTCCGAAAGGAGCGTCTGGAGCCGAGAGAGCACCCAGCCGTCCAGCTCGTTGATGCCTGGATCCGGCGCGATACCATCCGGCTCCCAGCCGTCAACGTTCGCGTACCGGGTCAGGAACGAGTACGCGTTCCACAGCGGCAGCATGACGCTCCGAACGTGATCCTGCACGCCGGCCTCGCTGAACCGCAGCGGCTTGGCGTTCACCACCGGCGACGACGCCAGATAGATCCGCAGCGCATCCGCTCCGAGCTTCTCCAGCACCTTGTTCGGGTCCGGGAAATTCTGCTTGGACTTGGACATCTTGGCGCCGTCTTCCGCCAGCACCATGCCATTCACGATCACGTTCTTGAACGCGGGCCGCCCGAAGAGCGCCGTGGACAGCACCGTCAGGGTGTAGAACCACCCACGCGTCTGATCGAGGCCCTCGGCGATGAACTCCGCGGGCAGGTTCGCCTCGACGGACTCCTTGTTCTCGAACGGGTAGTGATGCTCAGCGTAGGGCATCGATCCGGACTCGAACCAGCAGTCAAACACCTCGGGGATCCGGCGCATCGTGCCGCCGGGCGTCGCCTTCGAGGGGAACGTCAGGCCGTCGATCTTGTCGCGGTGCAGGTCCTCCAGGTCAGCCTCAGGCACGCCGCACAGCCCCGCCAGCTCCTCACGGCTGCCGATACAAACCATGTCGTCCGGGTTCTCGTCGCAGCGCCAGATGGGCAGCGGCGTACCCCAGAAGCGGTTCCGCGACAGGTTCCAGTCCCGGGCAGACGCCAGCCAGTTGCCAAAGCGCCCGGTCCCGACCGCCTGGGGCACCCAGTGCGTCTGTTCGTTGTTCTTGACCAGCTCATCACGCAGCTCCTCAACCTTCATGAACCAGGTCGAGATCGCCATGTAGAGCAGCGGCTTGCCCGTCCGGTAGCAGTGCGGATACGGGTGCACAAAGGTGTCCTGGTCTACGACCGAGCCCTGGTCCTTGAGCTTCGCCATGATCGCCTTGTCAGCGTCCTTGGCGAACTGCCCCTCAAAGTCCGTCACCGACGCGTCAAAGTGACCCGTCAGCGAGAGAGGGTTGACCAGCGGCAGATCATTGTCCTTGCCCGTCTGAAAGTCGTCCTCACCGAACGCGGGCGCCTGGTGCACGATGCCCGTACCTGACGTCGTCTCGACGTAGTCCGCCGACAGCACGTAGAACGCGGGCCGCTTGCCATCGACCTCCTCCGCGTGCTCCGCGAAGTACGGCAGGAGCGGCCGATAGCGCCGACCCACCAGGGCTGAGCCAGGCAGCCGCTCGAGCTCCTCCGTCTCGCCGACCCGGCCGCGCGCCTGGTAGTCCGCGAGGCGCCCCGGCTCGACGTACGCCACCTCGCCCGTCTCCACGACGCGCACCTTGGCGTATTCGATCTTCGGGTTCACAGCGAGCGCCAGGTTCGACGGCAGCGTCCACGGCGTCGTCGTCCAGGCCCACAGGCTGGCCTCCTCATCCTCAAGCTGGAACCGCACCGTCAGGCTCGGATCCTGGCGCCGCTTGTGGCCCTCCTTCTTCGTGACAGGGTCCTTCTCCTGGGGCCCCTGGGCGACCTCGAAGTTGGACAAGGGCGTCCCCAACTCCGGCGACACGGGCTGAACCCGGTAGCCCTCGTAGATCCGACCGTCCTTCCAGAGCTTTGAAAACACCCACCACACGGACTCCATGAAGTCCGCGTCCATGGTCTTGTAGCCACGATCGTGATCGACCCAGCGCCCGAGGCGGCGGATCGTCCCGCGCCACTCCTCGGTGTACCGCAGCACGATCCCACGGCACGCCTCGTTGAACTTCTCGATGCCAAGCTCGTCCACGTCGGCCTTCGAGACGAGGCCGAGATCCTTCTGGGTCTCGCTCTCGACGGGCAGCCCGTGGCAGTCCCAGCCCCAGCGCCGCTCGACCCGCTTGCCCTTCATGGACCAGTAGCGCGGCACGATGTCCTTGAGGACCGAGGCCACGAAGTGCCCGTAGTGGGGCTTGCCCGTCGCGAACGGCGGGCCGTCGTAGAAGACGTAGCTCTCCGACTCGGGGCGCTCGTCAATGCTCCGCTGGAACGCATTCGACGCGTCCCAAGATTTGAGCACTCGCTCTTCCAGGGCGGGGAAGTTGACCTCGGGCTGAACGGCTTTGAGTTTCATGGCGCGCGGAGGATAGCGAAAGCTGCCCCCGTCCGTCACCGCGCCGCCACGACTCCGAGGCCGATCAAGCCCCTCCGTAGGCCCGGCGAGCACCCTGTGAGCGAACCCGCGAAGCGGGCGAAGGCCGAAGGCCTTCGTCTAACGCCGCCACAGCGCCGTTTGGGCCCACTCGTGGTTTCATCTCGTGAATAGTCCGGGCTAGTCGACGTAGCCGGGAACGCCCATGCGCTTCATCAGCGCCCGGCCTTCCACCTCAAAATCCTCGCGCCGGACCTCGCGGGCCCGGCCACGAACCGCGTTCTCGCGGGCCGTCATCGACGCCACCAGGTTCTGCACGTACGAGCTCTCGATCTCCTCGCCCCGCATCTCCTCGAGGACGGCACCGCGTGCCGTGGTGCCCCGGAAGAGCCGGCGGTGCGCCTGGCGCAGGGCATCCTGGTCGGCCTTAGGCACGCCTCCGCGCTGGAGCCCCACCATGTTGACGCCCCGAACGCGGCCCTCATGACCCTCCACGATCATGTAAGGCGGAACGTCCAGCGCCTGGCGGGTCATCCCAGCCAGAAAGGAGAACTCCCCCACGGTCACGAAGTGCACGACCCCGCACATCCCCGAAAGGTTGGCGTTTCGGCCGATCTTCACGTGCCCCGCAAGGCCGCTGCCGTTCGAGAGCACGATGTGGTCCCCAAGCTCGCAGTCGTGGGCCACGTGACAGCAGGCCATGATCAGGTTGTCCGACCCAATCCGCGTGACCCCGCCGCCCTTGACGGTGCCAAGGTTGATGCTGACGAACTCGCGGATCGTATTGCGGTCGCCAATCTCGAGCCTCGTCGGCTCGCCGCGGTACGAGAGGTCCTGGGGCGCGCCGCCGAGGCTCGCCTGGCCGACGATGACGTTCTCCTCGCCGATTGTCGTGTGCCCATCGACCACGGAGAGCGGCCCAATCCGGGTCCCGTTTCCAATCTTGACGTGCGGCCCGATGACGGCCGATGGGCCAATGATCACGCCCTCGCCGATTTCTGCGCCGTCGGCGACCTGTGCCGTGTGGTGAATTTTGGTGGTCATAGGGTCCTCCGACTAGGCCTCGATCATGGTGAACATGAAGTCGGCCTCGCACACGGGACGGCCTGCGACCGATCCCGAGCCCTTGACCTTGATCGTATCGCCCTTGATCCGGACGGTCTCCACCTCCAGCCGCAGCTGGTCCCCCGGGGTCACGCCGCCGCGCAGCTTGACCTTGTCCATGGACCAGAGAACGGCGAGCTTACCGCTGAACTCCAGCTTGCGCAGGAGCAGCATGCCGGCGAGCTGGGCCATCGCCTCGAGCTGCAACACGCCCGGCATGAGCGGCATGGTGGGGAAGTGCCCCTGGAAGTAGGGCTCGTTGATCGTGACGTTCTTGATCCCCACCGCGCGACTGAAGCCCTCGACCTCGATCACGCGATCGATGAGGAGGAAGGGATAGCGGTGCGGAAGCTGCTCGAGGATGCGGCGGATGTCCATACCAGAGTCGCGCTGGAGCAACCCGGCAGTTTCCTTGTCCTTGACGATCGTCAGGAGCCTGCGCACGAGCTCCGCGTTCGTCGCATGACCGCTGCGCGTCGCGATGACATGGGCGACGAGGTCCGAACCGAGCAGCGACAGATCGCCGAGCAGGTCGAGCATCTTGTGCCGCACCGGCTCGCCCACCATCCGCAGCTTGGTGTCCGGGTCGCCGAGCACGACCGTGTTCTCCCGCGTCGCGCCCTTCCCAAGCCCCATGGCCTGGAGCGTCTCGACCTCGGAGGCGAGGCAGAAGGTCCGCGCGGGCGCAATCTCCTCGCGGAAGGTCTCGGGCGTGATGTCGAACTGGTAGCTGCCCGAGTCCACGCCGGGCTCCTCGAACGACGCAACGTACTGCAGCGTCAGGCAGTCCTTGTCCGTCGGGAGCGCCACGAGCGTCGCGTTGCCGTCGCGCACGAAGATCGGCTCATCAAGCCGCAGGATCTTGGCCTCCGCCTTTTGCTCAACGAGGCCGCCGCTCTCCAGGAGATCCAGGAACGGCAGCGCGCTGCCGTCGAGCCCCGGGAACTCAGAGCCCGTCATCTCGACCCGGAGGTTGTCCACGCCCAAGGCCTTGGCCGCAGCCAAGAAGTGCTCGACCGTCTCGACCTCGACCTGCTCGCGGATCAACCGCGTACGACGGTCCTTGGGCGACTGATGCTCGATCGAGGCCGGCACCGAGGGCGCGTCCTCGATATCCGTTCGAACGAATTCGATCCCGTGATTCGGCGGAGCGGGCGCGATACGCACGCGCGTCTCTTCGCCGGAATGAAGCCCGACGCCCCGCGTCTCCACGGGCGTCCGGAGCGTGTGTTGTCTACGACTCATGCTTTCGACTCTCCTGACTCTGGCCCTCTCGGGCGAGCAGCTCTTCCAGTCGGGAGCTGAG
>JBLIHL010000202.1:0-9508 GCA_047635895.1 Paracoccaceae bacterium
GGCCAGCCGTTGAACATGCACGGCCACCAACGCGAAACCTCGGATCACGCTCGCAGAGAACCTGCGGACGCCCTGAGGCGGAGGCTATGAAGTCGCATGGGCTGGGGTAGCTCGGAGCTCACCGTCGCTGGTGCCGGTCTTTCTGAGTGGTGGTCTTTTACCTGGCTACGCTGCGCCGTGTCAAATCCGCGCCTGAAGCGTATAGAGCCGGTGGTAGCGCCCGCCGAGCTCCATCAGCTCGTTGTGCCGCCCGCGCTCCGCGATCTCGCCGTTCTCGATCACGAGGATCAGATCCGCGCGCTGGATCGTGGACAGGCGGTGGGCGATGACGAACGTGGTCCGGCCCTCGAGTAGCGTCTCCAGGCTCTCCTGGATGAAGGACTCACTCTCCGTGTCGAGCGCGGAGGTGGCCTCGTCGAGGAGCAGGATGCGCGGGTTCGACAGGATGGCGCGCGCTACGGTGACCCGCTGGCGCTGGCCGCCTGAGAGCTTCACGCCGCGCTCGCCGATGACCGTATCCAGTCCGCCCGGGAGGCGGTCCGTGAATTCGGTGACGTAGGCCCTTTCCGCGGCGTCTCGCACCTCGGCTTCCGTGGCGTCTGGCCTGGCGAAGAGGAGGTTGTCGGTGATGGTCCCGTCGAACAGGAACTCGTCCTGGAGGACAAGACCGAGCTGGCTGCGGTAGCTGGCGAGCAGCACCTTGCGCAGGTCGATGCCGTCCACCAAGACGCGCCCCTCGTCCGGATTGAGGAACGAGACGGCGAGAGCCGCCAGGGTCGATTTGCCGGAGCCCGAGCTGCCCACGAGCGCGACGACGGTGCCGGGCTCGATCTCGAACTGAATGTTCTTCAGGACGCGCTCGCCCTCGACGTAGCTGAACGAGACGTCCTCGAACTTCACGTGGCCCTGGACCCGCGGCATGACAATCGTGCGCTCTGGGTCGTCGTCTTCACCTGGCTGGGACAGCAGCTCGTCGGTGCGATCGAGTCCTGCGAACGCTTCGGTCATCTGGGTACCGATGTTCGCCATCTGGACGATTGGCCCGACCAGGAAGCCCAGGAACAGGGTGAAGGAGAAAAGCTCACCGACCGTCATGCGGTCATCGAGCATCAGAGACCCGCCGTAGCCGAGGATCACGACGCTCGCGAGGCCGACGAAGAAGGTCCCGAGGCTCGTCACCGCGGCGCTGGTCGTCAGGGTCGTGCGGACGTTGTCGAAGATGCGCAGGACACCTGCCTGGAAGATCTCGTTCTCGCGCTCGAGCGCGTGGAAGCCCTTGATGATGCGGATGCCGCCGAGCGCCTCCGTGAGGCGGCCGGTGACCTCGGCCTGGACCTTGCCGCGCTCGCGGAAGGCCGGGCGGAGGCGCTTGAACGCCCGTGTGGAAACGATGGCGAAGAGGGCCATCGGAATCAGCGCGAGCGCGGTCATCGTCGCGTTGATTCGCAAGAGGAAGAAGAGCGCGATGATCGCTGTCAGGATCCCGCCAAAGAGCTGGACCAGGCCGGTGCCGACGAGGTTCCGGACGCCCTGGACGTCGTTCATGATCCGCGAGACCAGCTCGCCGGACTTGGTCTCCTCGAACGTCCGGACGGGAAGGCGTAGGACGTGCCGGTGGACCTTGGCGCGAAGCTCGGCGATGAGGTGCTGGGCCTCGACGCTCAAGAGCTTCGTCAGGGTGAATGAGGTGATCGCCTGGATCGTGGTCGCCGCAAGGAGGCCCGCTAGAATGGGCATGAGCAGGCGGCCGTCCTTCTTGACGAGGACCTCGTCGACGAGGTACTTGGTCGATGCAGGCAGCACCATCCCGCTCATCCGGTTGAGGATGATCAGGACGAGCCCGATGGCGACGAGCTTCCGGCGAGGCCAGATGATCTCGCGGAAGGCGCTCTTGAGGCTGGACGAGCTGATCTTCTTGGGCGTCTTCTTCATGTGCGCGTCGATTCTCTACGGCTGAGATGAGCGGCGGGGCAATCGGTTGGCAAAAGCGCTTCAACAGCGTCAGGAAGCGTCGACGATCCAGTCGGTGGCGGTACGCACCACTCGGTCGGAGAGCAGGATGCGCTTGTGCCCGAGGCCCTCCGTGCGAATGAGGCCCGCCGCGCCGACGGCTCGGGCAACGCGCTCGCCGTGCTCGAAGGGCACCTCCAGGTCGCCCTCGTCGTGGATCACGAGCAGGCGCTCGCCGCCGGGTACGCGCATGGCCTCGACGTCGAAGTCGGCCATGTTGACGCGGAACGAGCGGTTCATCGTCTCGGTGAGGCGGTCCTGCATCGCCGGGCTGAAACCCATCGCGCCAGCGTATTGGTCGACGTAGTGCAGGAGGCTCGCGGGTGGCGAGATGAGTACGGCGCGCTTCACGTCGAGGCCCTCGGCGAGCGCGAGCCCCATGGCGCCGCCGCCCATTGAGTGGGCGATGATTCCGTGGGGGTCGAGCCTCAGGTGTCGCGCGACGGCGAACGCGCTGTCGCTGAGTTCAACCAGGGATGAGGAACTGCCCGGGGAGTCCCCGTGCCCGGGCCCGTCCCACGTGACCACCGAGAGGCCGCGTTTCAGCAGCGGTTCGACCATGCCGCCGAGCTGGGCTCCGCGGCCCGCCCAACCATGCATGAGGAACACGACGCGGTCGCCGCTGCCCCAGCGCCACGCGCGGACCTCAGAGCGGCCCAGGCGGACACGGAAGGGCGTCGCGTTCTCCAGCCAGGCCTGCTCGCGGCGTGGACGGGCGTGCTTGGGCGGATAACAGAAGAGCCGAGCGGAGGTGGTGGCGGCCCTCTGTGGCGCGAACTTGTCGAGGGTGCGGAGGCCCATGGCCACCGCCCGCAGGGGGAAGGGCAGTGCACGAACGTTCGTGCTTTTCTTAGCGGAGGGCATGGTGGTGTTCATGGTGGAGAGACCGGAGTTACTTGGCGGAGTTCATCAGCCGCTCGAATCCGGCTCGCGTCCGGTCGGGTGCGGCGGGGTCTTCGAGGAGCCGGATGTAGAAGTGGTGCCCCATGACGAGGGAGAACAGCTCGAATGCAAACTGCTCCGCATCCACGTCCGTGCGGAAGTGCTTCTCCTCGATGCAGAGCTTGGCTCCGCCCACGAGGAATTCGATGAGCTCGCGCTGGATCTCGACGACGCGGTCGCGGATGGGGCCCGCTCGATCGTCGTACTCGGCCGCAGCCTGGAGGAAGATGCAGCCCCCGCGGGCGTCCGTGGCCTGATTCCAGCCGAGCCAGTGCTTCATGAGCGTTCGGAGCCGAGGCTCCCCGCGCGGATCGCCCAGCGCGGGCACGGCGACCTGTTCAACAAAGGACCGGCGTCCATGCTCGAGGACCTCCAGCTGGAGCTGCTCCTTGGACTGGAAGTGCGCGAATAGGCCGCTCTTCGACAGCCCCACGCGGTCCGCGAGGCGGCCGATGGTGATCGCTTCCAGACCCTCGGCCGAGGCGACCTCGAGGCCGGCCTGGAGGATCGTGGCGCGGGTCTTGTCGCCTTTGGTCTGTCCAGAAGTCATCGGGGGGAGTCTAGTCCACTTCGGCCCAGTAAGTGAACGACCGTGCAGTTTTTCTCTCGCCGCCCGCCAGAGCCGCTCAGGTGAGACAATCTGGCCCCATGAAGTACCCGCTCGTCCTCCTTGGCCTCCTGCTCGCCTTTGCGGTGCTCCTCGGGATCGACCCGTACGATCGCAAGGACTGGGCCCTTGAGAACGCTCTGGTCGTGCTCGGGATCGGCTTCCTCATCGCCAGCTACCGGCGCCTGCCGCTGTCGAAGATCTCCTACACCATGATCTTCGTCTTCCTGATGATCCACGAGGTCGGGTCGCACTACACCTACGCCGAGGTTCCCTACGACGCGTGGGTCGAGCGCTGGACCGGCGAGACGATCTCAAGCCGCTTTGGTTTCGAGCGCAACCACTACGACCGCCTGGTCCACTTCAGCTACGGGCTGCTTCTGGCCTACCCCTTCCGCGAGGTCTTCGTGCGCGTGGCCGACGCCGTCGGCTTCTGGGGCTACTTCCTCCCGCTCGACATCGTGATGTCGAGCTCGATGCTCTACGAGCTCGTCGAGTGGGGCGCAGCAAGCGTGGTGGGAGGAGAGCTCGGACAGGCGTACCTCGGAACCCAGGGCGACGTGTGGGACGCGCACCAGGACATGGCGCTCGCGTCCCTCGGCGCGGTGGTGGCGCTGCTGGTCGCGGCGATCATCCACAAGGCCCTCGACCGCGACTTTCAGAAGGAGTGGGCGGAGAGCCTGCGAGTCAAGGAGCCGAGGCCGCTCGGAGAGGAGTCGATTCGGCGCCAGCTGAATCGGTGACCGGCTTCCGTAGCCGTCGTGGCGACAGCGGAGCATGGGCGCTGGACGCGGGCGGCTATTCCTTGCGAAAAACCAGGTTGGCCATGGTGACGCTCGACTGCCCGCGCTTGACCGTGAAGTAGGTCTTGGGGGTGTCGACCGATGCAGGCAGGTCCAGGAAGTACCCACCGGGATACAGGCCGTCGCACAGGAACAGCCCCTCTTCACCGGAGATGACGGACTCGCTGTAGCTGGGATTGTGCTCGTCGTAGATGTCGATCGACACGCCGCTGAGCGGACGCCCCGCGGTGTCGACGACCTTGCCCTTGAGATCGATCGCAGCAGCGAGTGCACCGCGATACGAGAGCGATTGACCGCAGCTCAGCGTCACCATCGCGCGCTCCTTGAGGTCGGTATTCGACCACGAGCCGTTGCGGCTATAGATGATGACGTCGCCAGCGGGCATCCACCCGCTAACGAACGAGCCGTCCTCGATGGCGGCCGCGTTGCTCCATGTGCCGAGGCCCACGTGGTACATGTCGATGCCGGCCGAGCGCGGGGAAGTTCCGTCCGTGCAGTACAGGCTCCCCACAATGCGCGCTTCCCTGGCAAGCACTACGGTCAGCGATGAGTCCGTCACTCCAGGAACGGGTGTCCAGCGGGCTTCAGCCGTCACATAGCCGCCGTCATCACGGGTCTGCCTCGGCGGCTCACTCACCCGGAGGCGATGCTCGCTGGAGTGGGTCGTGGTCAGCACCAACGTGCCATCATTCGCCGCGGTGTACTCGTCGAAGCCCGCTGGTTCGGCCACCTCAAGCCAGGCCCGCGGGACCGCACGGCCCAGGTCATCCACCACGCTGAGCGTGAGCCTGATTTCCCTTGGCGGCGCGCTCGAGTCCACGGCGCTCGTTCCGATCGCCTCGATCCGATCTGGATCGTCGGAAAGCACCCCAGGCTCCCTCACTCCGGGACTGACGAGCTCGGCGTCATCCCCTGGTCCTGGGGAAGCGATCCACTCCGGGGGAGCGAAGACGCCTTCAACTGCACGCCCAGGCGCCTTCCACGCAAGGACCACCGCGACGAGGATCGCGACGACCACAAGAACAAGGCCAGCCAAGCCCCTGGCGGATAAGGTAGAGGTGCTACTTCCCATGGATGTCATGCTCGGCCCCCGCGGCCACGGGATGAACAGCCGCACGACCCGTGCATCGTATTCAGCCGCAGCTTCGAATGTACGGTACCTTACCGGCAGAGTGTCGCGTCTCCTGCCCATCGTGCTCGATCACTGCGAAGGGAGTCGGGTGCAGCGAACGGGAATAGGGAAAGGCAGCGGTCCCGCCCACGACAGCGGCGAGAAGCGACGAGGCGAGCGGCGGGGCAGTTCTCGCTCGCCCTCGATCTGCTGCAGACGCCGACGCCGAACGGCTTCGTTTCCATAGCAGCTGGCCAGACCTGGAGCTTCCAGGCGTGGTACCGGGACTCAGCGTCTGGAACGCCGACCAGCAACTTTACCCAGGGATACCGGGTGGACTTCCTTCAGCGAGCCGGAGGGAGGGACTCGGCCTGCCTCGGAGGGCCGCCCGGGGCTCTTCCACCACCATGCGGCGATTCAGGCTTAGGGACTGATTGTCACAGACGGCGGAGGCGTGGACTCCCGCGGAAGCGTAGCGCACTTCCTAGCTGTTCCGTACCCTCGCGGCCATGAACACCTTCGACGCCATCAACGCCCGCCGCTCCATCAAGCAATTTGACCCGGAGCACCGCATGCCCGAGGAGGACCTGCACAAGCTCCTCACGGCGGCGATGCAGAGCCCCACGAGCTTCAACATCCAGCACTGGCGCTTCGTCGTCGTGAAGGACGCGGAGCTGCGCAAGGAGATCCGCGCGAACGGCAATGATCAGGCACAGATGACCGACGCGTCCGTTCTGATCATCATGACGGCTGACGTGAAGGCGTGGCAGAAGGAGCCGGCGCGCTACTGGCGCGACGCCCCGACGGAGGTGGCGGAGCTGCTCGTCAACTGGATGGGCCCGTTCCACGAGGGGAATGAACAGCTGCAGCGCGACGAGGCCCAGCGCTCCATCGGCATGGCCATGCAGACGCTCATGCTCGGCGCCAAGGCCATGGGCTACGATTCGTGCCCGATGATCGGCTTCGACGCCGAGAAGGTCGCAGCGCTCATTAACCTCCCGGACGACCACGCCATGGGCGCGATGGTCGCCATCGGCAAAGGAACCAAGGACCCGTGGCCGAAGCCGGGCCAGCTCGGGATGGACGAAGTCGTCATCACCAATCGCTTCTGATTGACAGCGACTGGACCATCGATAGAAGAGCCGGACCCGGGAGCACGAGGCTCCCGGGTCCGGCTCTTTTCTGTTCTGGGGCGTGTGTCTACGGCTAGAGCTTCTGTATGAGCTCCTTCGCTGCTTCCGTGATCACCGTCCCTGGCCCGAAGACCGCGGCGGCGCCCATCTCCAGCAGCTTGGGAACGTCGTCAGGTGGCACGACTCCACCGACGACCACGAGAATGTCAGGCCGGTCCATGGCCGCCAGCTCCTTCTTGAGCGCCGGTACCAAGGTCATGTGCCCGGCGGCCAGCGACGACACGCCGACCACGTGGACGTCGTTCTCGACGGCCTGTCGCGCGGTCTCGGCCGGCGTCTGGAACAGTGAGCCGATATCCACGTCCCAGCCCAGGTCCGCGAACGCCGTCGCGATCACCTTCTGGCCGCGGTCGTGACCATCCTGGCCCATCTTCGCGACGAGGATGCGCGGCCTGCGGCCGTTGGATTCCGAGAACGCAGCGGAGAGCTTGCGCGCCTCCTCAATCCCTTGGTTGCCTGACTTCATTTCTGATTGGTAGACGCCCGAGATGGTCCTGATCACCGCCTTGTGACGCCCGAAGGCGTCCTCCATGGCCTGGGAGATCTCGCCCACCGTGGCGCGGGCGCGCGCAGCCTCGATAGAAAGGGCCAAGAGGTTCTCGTCGTCCGAACGCTGCTCGCCGTCCTGGAGCTTCTGCGCCGCTGCGCGCAGCGCGCCCAGCGCCGCTTCGACCGCCGGAGCGTCACGGTCTCGCTTGAGCTCATCGAGGCGTGCCAGCTGGCTCCTGCGAACGGAGTCGTTGTCCACGCTCAGGACCGGGATCTTCTCGGCGTGCTTCGGCGGGAAGCAGTTCACGCCGACAATGGGCTGGGCGCCCGAATCGATGCGCGCCTGCGCGCGGGCGGCCGCTTCCTCGATGCGTAGCTTCGGCAGCCCTTCCTCGATCGCGCGCGTCATGCCGCCTAGCTCCTCGATCTCCTGGATGTGCGCCTCGGCGCGGGCCATGAGATCGGCGGTCAAGCGCTCGACGTAGTGCGAGCCGCCGAACGGATCGACCGTGCGCGTGATTCCGCTCTCCTCGCTGAGCAGGATCTGGGTGTTGCGTGCGATACGCGCCGAGAAGTCCGTCGGTAGAGCCAAGGCCTCATCCAGCGAGTTGGTGTGCAGGCTCTGTGTTCCACCCGCGGTGGCAGCCAGGGCCTCGACCGCCGTCCGCGTGACGTTGTTGTAGACGTCCTGGGCGGTAAGGCTCCATCCGGACGTCTGGCAGTGCGTTCGCAGGGCCAGCGACTTTGGGTTCTTCGGCTCGAACTGCGCGACGAGCTTCGCCCAGAGCTGGCGGGCAGCGCGCAGCTTGGCGATCTCCATGAACGGGTTCATGCCGATCGCAAAGAAGAAGGACAGGCGCGGCGCAAACGCATCCACGTCAAGCCCCGCTTCGATGCCCTTGCGGATGTACTCCACGCCGTCAGCGAGCGTGTAGGCGAGCTCGAGGTCAAGCGTCGCCCCCGCCTCCTGCATGTGGTAGCCGCTGATCGAGATCGAGTTGAACTTCGGCATGTTCCGCGACGTGTACTGGAACACGTCCGCCACCATCGCGATCGAAGGCGTCGGCGGGTAGATGTAGGTGTTCCGAACCATGAACTCCTTGAGGATGTCGTTCTGGATCGTGCCCGAGAGCTTGTCGGGGCTGACCCCTTGCTCCTCCGCAGCCACTACGTAGAGCGCGAGGATCGGCAGCACCGCGCCGTTCATCGTCATGGAGACGCTCATCTGATCGAGCGGAATCCCGTCGAACAGCACGCGCATGTCGAGGATCGAGTCGATCGCAACTCCGGCCATGCCCACGTCACCGACCACGCGCGGGTGATCCGAGTCATAGCCGCGGTGCGTGGCGAGGTCGAAGGCGATGGAAAGCCCCTTCTGGCCCGCCGCGAGGTTCCGACGATAGAACGCGTTCGAAGCCTCCGCCGTACTGAAGCCCGCGTACTGGCGAATCGTCCACGGCCGGCGCACATACATCGTTGAGTACGGGCCGCGCTTGTAGGGCGGGTAGCCCGGGAGCACACCCGCGTCGGAGAGGTCGGCCGTGTCCGCCGGACCATACGTGGCCGCCACATCGATGCCCTCGGGCGTCGACCAGACGGCGTGGGCCTCGTCGGCGAAGTGAGCGGGGCGCTGGGACTTCGCGGCAGGCGCCGTATCCCAGTTGAACTCGGTGAAGTCGGGAATCGTGCTCATAGCGAGGCCTCCGGAAGCTGGGCACCTGCGTGGCGCAGGAGCTCGATGAGGGCGGCTTCGGCGTCGCAGCCCATGAAAAGATGTCCGTTGAGGCCGGCAACCTCAAGGGGCCGGGCCGCCCGTTCGGGCGGAGCCGCGATCCAGATCTGCTTGGCACCGCTGGCTCGGAGGGCTGCCAGTGCGTCCAGCCCTTCCTGCGAACCGTAGGCGTCGTCGCTGCCCGCGAGGCAGACAAGGTCGGTGCCGGCGGCCTTCACGGCTGCGCCCAGGTCATCGGGCGAGAGGTTCGGTTCGCTCTGCACGGCGTGGAATCCTCCTGCCATGAGAAGCTGCGTCGCAAAGCCCGCTCGCGCGCTGTGCTCCGCGAGGGATCCGAGACAGGCCACGAAGATCGTGGGCTCCGCAGGAAGCGCCTTGGCTGCAGCGACCAGGCGCTCGAAAACGTGGGCCTCGCGGAACGCAGGAAGTGCCTTCATCGTCTGGCTGGCTCCGCGTACGAGCGCGCTGCCGATCTCCTCGAGCGTGGCTCCGGCGACCGCCGCCTCGCGCCCATGGGCGAAGTCGTCGATCGCGCCGATGACCATTCGACCGCGCGCGGCCAGGCGCTTGGCGGTCGCAGCGCGAGCCGCATGGGTCTCAGCTTGCTCAGCAGAACGACTA
>JBLIHL010000203.1:0-9477 GCA_047635895.1 Paracoccaceae bacterium
GAAGGATGGGTCCACGAAGCGAATGGA
The DNA here is from genome assembly GCA_047635895.1 of Paracoccaceae bacterium. Classification (GTDB taxonomy): domain Bacteria; phylum Planctomycetota; class UBA1135; order UBA1135; genus Saltatorellus. The sequence continues at coordinate 28 of JBLIHL010000203.1, forward strand.
CGCGTCGTCGGCCTGGACGGCCCAGGGGCTCTTCACTCCCACTTCGACAACTAGATCACCGGCGCTGGGCAGCTCGTCGAACACGAACGTCTGTTCGACCGTCTTCGTGTCGAGGTGATAGACCTCACGCATGGAGCCTCGATCCAGCGTCACCGAGTCGCCTGCGCGACTGACGTCACCGGGCTCGAAGGCGAAGGCCTCTCCTCCGACGGTCACCGCGCGCAGCTCAAAAGACGTGACTTGGTCCACGGCAGCCGACTGGCCGAGAACCGGCGTGTAGTCGAGGCCGCTCGGGCCGAAGTCGGCCTTCCAGCCCTGCCCAGCCGAGAGAATGCGACCCGGCTCAGCCGCATCATCGTAGAGGACCGGGAGGTCCCGGATGGCGCCCTGCAGAAGGCCTGCAGGGGCAGCGAGCTCGGAGAGCTCGGCTGAGCCTGCTGGCAGGAACGTCTCGAGTGTGGCGGAGTTTCCGCTCGACACGTCCGGCGCGGTAGCCTGGGGTTGTGCCGCCAACCCGAATAGCGGAAGGCAAGAGGTGAGAATCGGAATCATGGAGCGTGGGTCGACTTGCGTCGAGAGAAGAGGAATTGGTGACAGCAAGCGCCGCGGCGCGTCGCACGTTTCCCTGCGCCATCCCTGGAACGCGAAAGCCCTGGGCCTTTCACGCAACGCTTTTCCCAATCGGTCCACATTTCTTCTCGCCGGCAGGAACGGGCCACTTTGGCCCACTGCGGTGCCTGACCCGGCTCCGCGCCACGCTCTCAACGATGCGTCTCGTGCTGGTCGCGCAGAGGACCAAGAGGCGAGAGGCCTTCAGTTATCGTCCGTGACCGCCCGGATTCGCGCCTGCAGCGAGTCCCTCTCACCCACGAGTCCGGCGAGCCTCGGGTCATCGTCCGGCAGGCCAGTCATCGCTTCATCCAGCGCCTCAGCGCCTTCATCCCATCGATTCAGACGTACGTAGGCCCTGGCCCGCGCGGTACAGGCCTCGACGGTCACGGCGATTTCGGGTGGGAGAGCAAGGGCCACCTCCAGGGCTCGCTCTGGATTCTGCAGCGCAGCTGGCTCGGCGCGCAGGTAGAGCTCCACGAGCCACACGCCGATTCCCGTGCTCGGTGTCCCGATGTCTGGCGACGCCAGCATGGTCACAGCGCGCTCGGCCGCACTGATGGCCTCCCTATGGCGCCCAGCTGCGTCCAGCGTGGCCGCGAGGTGACTCAGGGCGTCAGCCGCCATCGAGTTGATCGGTCCGAGACCCCTCTGGGCCAGCTCGACCGCATTTTGATGGAGCTGAATGGCCTCGTCGAATCGGCCAAGAGACCGGAGCGTGATGCCGTGGTGATCCATGAGGAGCAGCGTCACCCAGTGTGAGCCACCCAGGGACTCCGTGGCTTCCTTCGTCGCCTCCAGGTACGTCGCGTGCGCCTCCTCGTGCTTGCCTCGCACCTCCAGGCAGCGCGCCAGGCTCTCACGAGACGAGAGAGTCTCAATGTGGCCGCCCCCAAGCACCTTGAGGTTACCCTCGACGGCCTCACGCAGGTAAGACTCCGCCTCCTCGTGCCTGCCCAGAATGGTGAGTCCCGCGCCGATGCCGAACATCGTGTGGAGCGTCGCAGGATGGTCTCCCCCGAGCACGCGCTTCTGCGTTTCCAGGATCGCTCGATCGAGCTCAAGCACCTCAGCATGCTTACCCTGCATGCTGAGCGCCGTGGCGAGGTTGCTGCGTGCGATCAGCGTCTGCGGGTGGTCTTCGCCTAGCTCGTTCAGTCGCCATGCCAGGACCTTCTCGAAGCTCCCCATCGCTTCCTGGATGTTCCCCGCGCGAGCGTGCAGGATCGCTCGCAGGTTGAGCGCATCGAAGCGCGTCGCCTCCAGCACACCGCCGTGATCCAGTATCGCGGACAATTCGTCCAGCAGCTTATGCGCAGCCACCAGGCTTCCCCGGTCCTTCTCATTCCTCGCCAGTTGCAAGAGATAGCGCGCGCGCCTCGGCACCTCAGTCTCCTGGTCAAGGCCCGCCGCGAGGACCTTGTGGGCCTCATCGGACTGGCCGGCAGCGATCAGGACTTCGCCGTAGAAGAGCTGCGACTCGCTCAGGAGTGCCGGCTCCGCCGTCGGGTCCGACGCCCTGAGGTCACGGGCGCGCTTGGCGTGGAACAAGGCCACTTCGGGCGCACCGATCGCGTCGAAGGCATTCGCGATCGTCAGGTGCAGGCGCGAGGAGATCCGGGCCGAGTCTTCAAACGCCTCGTCGAGACTGCCCCTGGACCGCTCTAGCAACGCTCGAACCGTGAGCTCCTTCTTTTCCTCCTCGGGTGAGGCTGCCTTGAAGATGCCCTCGATGAATGAGGTGACGGCCTCGGACTCTTCCAACGCCTGCGCGAGCTCGATCCCCCTATCACGCGCCCGGGTGTAGAGCACGGTGCTCGTGATCAGCCCTGCCACAAGTGCAAGGAGCGTCGCAGCGAGCCCACCCACCCAGGCACGGTGGCGACGAGAGAACTTCACGGCCTGGTGCCAGGCACTTGGCGCGCCGGCGGAAATGGGCTCGTCTGCCAGGTGTCTGCGCAGGTCGGAGGCAAACGCAGCCGCGGAGGCGTAGCGCCGCGCGGCTTCCTTCGCGAGAGCCTTGCCCACGATCCACTCGACGTCGCCGCGGAGCGACTCGTCGTGCACGCTCAGCGTCGAGGGGTCGACCTCGGCCACAATCCGAGCGGCTTCGTGAATCAGCTTACCCTGGAGATCGAACGGTGGCCTCCCGGTCAGAAGCTCATGCGCCAGGACGCCTAGAGCGTAGACATCCGAACGCGCGTCCACTTCGGAGGATCGGCCGGTCACCTGCTCCGGACTCATATAGGAGAGCGTTCCCACGACCTCGCCGACGCCGGTGTGCATCGTAGACAGGTGCTGATCGACGTCGAGAGTGGTCGCGACGCCGAAGTCAAGAACCTTGACCTGCCCGGAGGCATCGACGAGCACGTTGGCAGGCTTCAGGTCCCGATGGATGACGCCGCGCTCATGCGCATGATGAACCGCATCTGCCACCGCAGCCAAGAGCGCAAGTCGCTCTTCCCGGGCCAATTTGAACGCGTCCGCATGATCCGTCAGCGTCTTGCCACGGACGAGCTCCATGGCGAGGAACGGCTGCTCACCACCGCTGGACTCTGCAATCCCAGCGTCGTATATCTGAGCGATGCCGGGATGATTGAGTCGGCCGAGAACGAGCGTCTCGTGCTCGAACCTGCGCAGCATCCCCGGCGTCGCCACGTCAGCCCGCAGTACCTTTAGCGCCACTCGCCGCGTGGGAGCCGTCTGCTCGGCCTCGTAGACGATGCCCATGCCCCCGCGCCCGAGGACGTGCAGGATCCGATAGGGGCCAATCATGTGCGGGCGTGGAAAACGGTCTTCGGTCTCGGCCGCATTGATCGCGCTGTCCAGCTCCAGGGCCAGCTCGATCCCCAGCTCGGCGACCACGGGTCGATCGATGGCCAGCGCATGCTCGCTGTCGATGCGGAGCAGCTTCCGCAGCGATTCCAGGAGACCCGCGTCGCCCTCTGCGGCCTCCTCAAGGAAAGCCTCCTGCTCATGCGAAGGTAGGTCGCTCGCCTCGTCGAAGAGACGCCCGAGAAGTTCATGCTTGTGCTGATCCATAGGCTCAGGCGTCTCCGCTCAGCTGCTCCGTCAACCAGGCTCGCGCGAACCGCCAGTCGGAGTTAACCGTCCGAACGGAAACGTCGACGACCTCCGCGATCTCTTCGAGCGATAGCCCGCCAAAGTAGCGTAGCTCGACCACGCGAGCCTGCCGCTCGGCCAGCTGGGCCAAAGTGGTCAGAGCCTCATCGAGGACCACGAGATCAATCTCGGCCTCTTCACCGCCCAGCAGCGACAGGTCGACGTCGACGCGGCGATCATTCCCCCCGCGCTTTTGGCTCTTATGCTGGCGAGCGTGATCGACGAGGACTCGCCGCATGGCAACCGCGGCCACGCCGACAAACTGGGCCCGATTCGCCCAGCCAGCTTCCTGGGCGCTAAGCTTGATAAACGCCTCGTGCACAAGCGCTGTTGGCTGAAGAGTGTGATCCCGCCGCTCCCGAGCCAGGTAGGCCCCCGCGAGCTGCCGCAACTCGTCGTAGACCAGTCCCATCAGTCGCTCGGAGCTGTCAGCTCCACCAGCCTTGGCGCCTTCGTTCATGCGGGGAGCCTAGCCGGGATCGCCACGCAGGGTGGGTAGCTATCTCGCGTGGCGGTGGTAGGACATTCCCGTCGTTGCGCCGGACGTCTTGCCGCACGATGTGCAGCGGACCCTGCGGCGCATTACGCCATTGACTTTGCACCACCCTTGCAGGAGGACGCAGCCCACGTCATGCCTGCCATGCGGTTCACATTCGCTGTTCGGGCAGCTCGCGCGACCGCTGACGGCCTCTCCCATCTCACCTCGGTCAAGACCCGTCGGGTCTTGACCCCCGCCCCGCGCATGCTGCCTGGTGGGGTTACGCTCGATCCGCAGCAGGCGATGACGAAAGTACCCACCCTGTGGCAGACTGATGCCGTAGCCACTCGACTCTCGACCACCCACACCCTGCCAATGAACCTCTCTATCCTCACGACTGCACTCGTACTTGCTGGGGCCCTCGCCCCTGCAAATGCCCAGATCAGCGTCGATACCTCCCTCAATGCACTGCTTGTGGTCGGCGATCCTGGTCCGTCTGGTGAGCAAGTCGTCGCAAGTTTCGATGCTAGCGGATCAGACAAGCTGGTAGTCGTGGTCTCGTCAGAGCACGCGTTCGGTATTACCAGCGCCTTCTCGATCGACGGCGCCGAATACAACGGGCGGGCGATGATCGAGGCGGTGCAAGAGAACACTCTCCCCGGTGCAACGGCGCTCTACTACCTCGACAACCCCGGTCCCGCCGGAGAGATCCGGGTATTCATGGGAATGAAGAACGGAGGCCTGGTCACCATCTATGCCGTGTCCGGCACGGCAACGGGAGTGGACGCCACCGGCCAGTCCACCACCACCTCCGTGGGGATCACCACGACATCCGCCAACTCCTTGGTGATTGCGGGCATCTTGGATGGAGGCCAGGCAAGCAACGGGAACGGGGCGGATGCACCGACGGCGGATGTGCCCCTCACCGAGGTGCACAGCGCAGTCTGGGGCATCAACCTATGGGGTGGTCATGGGTCCGGCTATCAACTCGTCGCGTCGCCCGGTCCAGTTGCGCCCAGTTTCACCACGCTCGGTACGATTCGCCTGCGGACCGTCGGCGCGGCATTCGGACCCGACGGGAACATCGGTATGAACTACTGCGCGGCGAATGCGAACTCCACCGGCAGCATTGGTTCGCTCTCGGTGGCTGGTAGCGCCACGGCTTCTGACAATGACATCACGTTGACGGCCCCGGACCTCCCGACGTTTTCGTGGGGCTTCTTTATCACGAGCCAGACGCCAGGCTTCGTCGCGAACCCCGGCGGCAGTCAGGGCAACCTCTGCCTCAGCGGTGCAATCGGTCGCTACGTCGGACCCGGCCAGATCAAGAACTCGGGCGCGAGCGGCAGCTTCAGCCTCGCCATCGATCTGACCGCGACGCCTACCCCCACGGGATTCGTGACGATCATGGGTGGTGAGACCTGGAACTTCCAGTGCTGGCACCGGGACGCCGTCGGCGGGATGGCCGTGTCGAACTTCACGGACGCCGTCCGCGTCGACTTTCAGTGAGGAGGAGAGACCGGTCAACCCGCCACTGGCGCTTCCTTCATTCGCTGTAACGAGACGGCGTACCTGAGTCCTTGGGTTGAGCCGTGACACGCCAACAACGATGCGGCTCTTTACCTGTGGAGGACACCGTTGGCACCATCTGAAATGCGCGGCGCTCCAATAGCTACTCCCGATTCTCTTCGAGAGTTTAGCGGCCGACGAGAGCCTCTCTTGAAGGGAACGTAAGGGGCCTGCGCGTGGGTGATGGCGTCTCGCTCGACGGTCGGCTCCGTGTGGGCTCCCATGAAACCAACGACGGCGTCCGTTAGGTTGCGCCCCACCTGCACCGTGGACGCTCGGTCGGGCGCTCGTGCCTTTTGGCCACATGGACACGACGGGTGGCCAATTCGATACGGCCCGCAATACGGAATCTGCAGTGGTTTTACGCTCGATCCGTACCGGGGCGATGACGGAACCGCCGCCTGGGTGGATTACGGTTCTTCCGCGCGAGGGCTACACTCAAGCAGTGCGCGAGCCACCCACGCAGTGGTGCCGCCCCCGAAGCCATGGGGGCAGCTGGCTCTTTTCATTCTCCTGGCCGCGACCCTGTGAATCAGCGGGCAGACGCCTTCCCCGTTCCCCTACCCCCGCTCCTGATGCGCTGGATTGACCGAGCTCTTGGCCTCGCGTTTGTCTGCGCCCTGGCCACCCCCGGCATGCTCGCACTGCATCACGGCCAAAAGAACGCTGAGCGCACCGCCGAGATCATCCGGCGGCGTCCGAATACGACACCTGTGGCTCCGGTTTCGCTGGCGGCGCTCGAGCGTTTCCCCAACACGTTCGATCCATGGTTCGCGGACGCATGGGGCGGGCGTGAACGGGCGCTGCGCGCGCATGCCCTTGCTTCGATGGAACTCTTCGGGACCTCACCCGCGGGCTTCCTATTCTTCGGCAAGGCCCGCTGGGTCTTCTCCAGCGCGCTGCGATCGATGGAGAGCTTCACAGGCGCTGCTCCCCTTTCCGAGGCCGAGCTGCGCAGCTGGCAGCGTTCCCTCGAAGATCGGCGCCGCTGGCTCCAGGCGCGCGGCATCGACCACATCGTGGTGCTGGTCCCCCACAAGTCGTCGATCTACCCCGAGCTGCTGCCGAACGGGCTCCAGCGCGCCCGCGGCGTCTCACGTCGCGAGCAGCTGCACGTGTGGATGGCTGAACAGTCGGATGTGGTCATGCTCGATGTGGCCCCGGCTCTCTTAGCGGCCAAGCCATCGCCAGGAGTCCTCGAGGGCGCCGACACCACGCTCTCCAACATCTACTCACCGCACGGCGTGCACTGGTCCGCGGTAGGCGCCCATGCTGGCTACGTCGCCATCGCAGAGTACCTCCACCAGCATCACCGCGGCCCTCCGCCTCGACCCCTCGATGCCTTCAACGTGATCAAGCTGCCGAACAGCGGCGACAGCTGGGCCAGCCGAATGCTCCTGGACGGAGTCATTCACATGAGCGATCTGGAGCTCAGACTGAAAACTCCAACCTTGGTGACCCACCGGCGGGCGCCGGACAGCACGAGAAAGGACGTGCTCTCGGAGCATCCCAACAAGTCCCTCCCACGCGTGCTCCTCGTGCACGATTCGTTTGGAACGGACCTCCGTCCGCTGCTGGAGCTAGACGCTTCCGCCATGGAGTCGCGTTGGCGAGGCTGGGTCGAGATCGATGCTGTAGAGCGTCTTCAGCCAGATATCGTGATCGAGCTGTACAGCGAGATCGTACTGGAGACCCGCAGGCCGTACAGACGGACGGAGTACCTGGGCGAAGACGATCTGCGCCGGTTCAAGAACGCGAGAGTCGTGCACGAGGTCGATCTGCTGAAGCCGCTTACGTTTGACTCGAAGCCGACCCAACAAACGGCCACGATCGAGGATGGGGCCGCGCATATCGTGCTCCTTCACGGAACGTCCCGCCTGCAGATCAAGCCGCCCCCAGGCGGATTGCCGGTGGATCTGCCCGACGGGGTCGAGCTGCTGCTCGCGCTCGACATCACCGCCCAGGCGGCAGGCACCATCGGGGTGTATCCGGCCATCAGTCTCGCGAAGATGCCTTCGGACGGTGACATCATCCCGCTGGAGGTGGGTCCAGACTTGGGCGGGCCAGAGGGACCCATGCTCATCCCCCTCCTTCCCTGTCCAGCGGAGACCAGCGTGTGGCTGCTCCTGCCCCCAAGCGTGAAGGAGGTGCTGATTCACAGCGTAGAGTTTCGTCTGTCCGACGGAGTACCGCGTCCTCGGTGAACTGGCTCACGGGAACGGAGTCCTTGCGCTCGCCATCGAGTCAAACCTGGCTCTCCAGGCGTACGGGACGCCCACCGTAGGGCCGGTCTATGCACCAGCGCCCTACTTCGTCCCGCCGGCGGCTTCCATCACGCGGTAGCTGGCGGAAAAGAGATCCCGCTCGGCAGCGTCATGGATGTTCCACGCGTTGAAGACGATGACCAGGTCGAGCTCTGGCACCACGACAGGGAACTGGCCGCCGTAGCCGCTGCCGTGGTAGTGCATCGGCTGGCCGTCTTCGCGCAAGGGAATCCACCACTGATAGCCGTAGCCATAAGCGTCCAGGGGATCGCCCTCCAGGACGTCGGTGGAATGGTGCATGATCGAGGCTTCGACCCAAGCCTCAGATACGATGCGCTCGCCGTTCCACATTCCCCGCTGGAGAAACAGCTGAGCGACGCGAGCCAGATCGTGCGCCGCCAGGTACAACCCGCCCTCGGTGTCGCATTCGCCATCGGGCGTGACCTTCCAATGGAAGTCGGTGATGCCCAACGGTTCGAACAGCTTCTCCTGTGCGTAGTCGTCGATGCGGCGGCCCGTGGATTCGCGGACGACCTTACCCAGGAGAACACTCGCGCCAGAGTTGTAGTCAAAGCGCGTCCCGGGCTTCTCTCGCATCGGTCGATCGATGACGTACTGGATCCACTTGTCACTGTCCTCCATCAGAATGCAGCTGTTGGTCGCATCGTCGTACGAGATCATCTCGTTCCAATCGATGCCGCTGCGCATGGTCAGCAGGTCCTCTACCGTCATCGCCACGCGGCGGATGTCCGACATGTCCGGCTCGTACGCCTCAAAGAACGACATCGCAGGCGTCCCTACTCCATCCGGAATGAAACCCTCGTCAATTGCGATACCGAGCACGACCGACGTGATTGACTTCGTCACCGACTGCAGCGTGTGCAGATCCGTGCCCTGGTAGTACGGGTGCCAACTCGGGTGATCGTAGTCGTACGGGTGATCGCGCTTCACGTGCGGCGCTGCGATCGTCGCGTAGTCGTGATCGAAGTGATGGTCCGCGACGATGTGGCCGTGGCGGATCAGCGTGAAGTGGTCGACCAGGCCGTAGTGACCCGCTTCAAAGTCCTCCACGAGGGCTTCTATCGCTGCCGCGTCGATACCCTCGGCCTCCATCGTTGATATAGGCCACGACTGCGTCGAAGCACAACCACCAGCAAGGACGAGAGACATTGCAGCAGAGACTTGGAGCCAGGTTCGTGTCATTAGAAGTCCTCGTTCAAGGGGCGCGGAAGCACCCGAGCAAGGACCCAATCCTAATGCAAATACCTGGCTCCGCAGCTTAGTCTGACTAACGGAGCGGTGTGGGCCGACGGAGCGAGGTCCCTAGGGAGCGTGTCGAAGACTGTTTTGGCGCCACGAACATTCAGCGAACTGTTGGTGCGACTCGAAGGCCGCGCCGAAGCGGCG
>JBLIHL010000204.1:0-9468 GCA_047635895.1 Paracoccaceae bacterium
GCGCATCGGCGAAGCCGATGCACCACCCGCTTCGCGGGTGGGCGATCCTGGGCGGCGCGTCTATTCCCGCAGCTTTGGTTCCGGAACGGTACTGCTAGCTTCAGTCGTTGTTCTGGCGCTGGACCCGTCGGAACGGGTGCACCCAGTTCGCGAGCGATCTCGGGCTCCTCGACTGGACCCAGAGACGCCCTCGGCCGCTGAAACGTAGGATTAGCTGGTCCCCGAACAGGAAGGAGCGCACGCGGCGGGCGCGCGTCATTCGATAGGTGAGGCTTGGGTCCCAGGCCACGGCGTAGCCGTTGTCGACCACGTACTCCCCGTCGACTTCGATCTCGGTGATATCGCCGTAGGAGCCGAAGAAGAGCGTTCCTGAGCCCGTGCAGCGGAGCACGAACAGACCCTCGTTGAAGAGCCCTTTGAACCCGTCGAACTTCGAGTCGATCTTGACGTCGTCGTCCGAGGCGATGAAGGCGCCGCGCTCCAGGATGAGCTCGTCGTTGTCCAGTTTGACGGGCACCACGTCTCCGGCCGCTCCGGCGCACAGGGTGATTGACCCGGGGCCTCCCTTGGCGGTGTAGGTGTTTTGGAAGAAGCTCTCTCCGCTGAGAATCTTGCGCTTGAGCCCCGCCATGATGCCGCCACGCGCCTGGGTTTTCGTGGTGATGTTCGTGTCCATCCACGCCATCGCGCCGGACTCGGCGGTGATGGATTCATCGCGCTCCAGCTCGAGCTCGATCATCGCGTAGCTGGGCTGGCAGAGAATTTTGTAGTCCATGGTGATTAGCCCTTCCTCGGTGGCAGTCGTCGACCAAGGCGCGCTCCGAATTCCTTCGGGTTGTGGGACTGCACCCACACGCGCCCTTTCCCTTCAAAGTGCATCACTAAGCCCTCGCCCGAGAGCGCCGACTTGATCCACCCAGCATTCGTCTTCGTGACGCGGTACTGCATCGTCTCCTCGAAGGCGACGATGTGGGACGTGTCGATGACCAGCTCGCCATCGACGTCGATCGGCGTGATGCGTCCAAACGCGTTGACGAGCAGAATTCCGTTGCCCGACGCCTTGACGAAGAACAGTGACTCGCCGCCTAGGAGACCGCGGGCGAGGCCCTGGTACTCCATATTGAGCGACACTTCGGAGTCCGAGGCCAGATAGCTTCCACCGGCACAGACGACCTGGGGCCTCGAGCTGTCGAGCTGAATGGGGAACACCTCGCCCTGGAGCGTGGGGGCGACGCCTACCTCACCGGGCTGCCCGCCCGTCGCTGTGTACGTCGAGAGGAAGAACGACTCTCCGCCGAGCATTCGCTTGAGCCCTCCCATGATGCCGCCGCTTCCGCCGCGGGACCGCGTCGTCACGTCTATGTCCACGTTGGCCGACGCCCGAAACATGGCGCCTGCCTCGGAGACGAAGCTCTCGCCCGGATCGAGCGTGATGAGCGCCGAACCAAAGGCGCCGGGGTTTTTGATTTCAAGTTCCATCGTTCAACCCACCAGAAAGGGAGTAATCCAGCCCGCCGTGTGTGGCAGCGTCCGGGTCTGTAGCCAGATCTTGCCGCGTCCCGAGAAGCGCATCACAAGCCCTTCCCCGGAGAACAGCGTCTGCTTAAAGCCGCCCATCCCGGAGATCTTGTATTCCAGCGACGGTTCCCACGCCACGAGGTGCCCGGTGTCGACGACGAGCTCGCCGTCGAGCTCCTTCTCGATCACCGCGCCGTAGGCATTGAAGAAGAGATCTCCTTCACCCACGGCATCCAAGAAGAACGCACCCTCGCCGCTGAAGATGCCCTTCAGGCCTCCGAAGCGGGTCTTGAGCGTGATGTTCTCGGTACAGGCGAGGAACGCTCCTGCGGTGAGCCGCAGCGGCTCGCCCCGGAGGGGGTAGTGCATGACCGTCCCAGGAAACGCGGGCGAGATAGCAAGCTCGCCGCCGCGTGCGCCACCGTACTCACCGACGAAGAACGACTCGCCGCCCACGAGCTTTCGCCCTAGTGCGCCGAGCTTGGACCCGATCACTCGGGCATCCATAGGCAGATCGGCGCTCATGCGCGACATCGATCCGCTCTCGACGCGGACCTTATCGCCGGGGTCGAGCTGGAAGACGACCTCGCCGTAATCTGGGTTTCCGTTGACCGTGAAATTCATAGATCCAGCCTACTCACCGCCCCCCGGATCATTCACGCTTCCACCGGATTCTCCGTGTTGCCCGAGGGCTCCGTGCCGTCCACGGGGGGCGATGCTGGCTCACCCTTTGGGGCGAGCTCGGAGAACACCTGCGCGGCGGGCCGGTACCCGATGTAAGCAGAAATCCAGTTGATCAGCACCACCAGGCGCGATCGGAAGCCAACCAGGAAGATCAGGTGCACCGTCAGCCAAGCGAACCAAGCGGTGAAACCGCTCAGGTGCTTCCCCTTGAAGTCTGCGACCGCGGACGCCCGCCCGATGGTGGCCATCGATCCCTTGTCGCTATATTTGAAGGCTTCCGCGTCCTGGCCGTCCATGAGGCGGCGGATCTGCTTGCCCGCATGGCGCCCCATCTGCATCGCCGCCGGGGCCACACCCGGGATTGGCTTGCCGTCCTGTTCGAAGTGCGCCGCATCCCCGATCACGAAGATGTTGCGATGCTCAGGCATCGACAGGTCTTGCTCGACGTGGACCCTCCCTGCGCGATCCGTCCTGGCCCCGGACGCGGACAGCATGGGGGAGGCCTGCACGCCGGCAGCCCATACGACCGTCTTGGTCGGGACGAACTCGGCCTCGCCAATCGTCACGCCTTCCCTGGAGACGTCGGTCACCTTGGCATTCTTCCTGACCGTGACGCCGTGCCAGCGCAGCTGAGCCTCGGCCTTGGCCGACAGGTCCTCCGGGTAGGCCGTCAAGATTCGGTCACCGCCTTCCAGGAGGATCACCTCGGTAAGGCGCGCGTCGAAGTTGCGGAAGTCCTTCTTCAGGATCTTCCGCGACAGCTCACCCAGGGCCCCGGCCAGCTCGACGCCCGTCGGCCCGGCGCCAATGACGACCATGCGTAGCCAGGTCTTCTGCTCGTCTTCGCTCTCGGACAGCTCCGCCATCTCAAACGCGCGCAGAACCTTGGCGCGGATCGCGTGCGCATCCTTGAGCGTCTTGAGGCCTGGCGCGAACTGGCCCCATTGGTCGTTGCCGAAGTACGAGTGCGTGGCGCCCGTGGCCACGACCAGGTAGTCGAAGCTAAGGCTGCGGTCGCCCATGTGAACGACGCGGGCGTCAGGATCGATGCTGGTGATCTCTGCGTAGCGGACCTCGGTGTTCTTCTGCTTGCGCAGGATCCGCCGGATCGGTGCCGCGATATCAGGCGCGGCGAGCCCTGCGGTGGCCACCTGGTAGAGCAGCGGCTGGAACAGATGGTGGTTCTGCCGGTCGATGACGATAATCCTCGCGTCGACCTTGCGAAGCGCCCGCGCGGTCGCGAGCCCTCCGAAGCCACCGCCGAGAATCACGATGGTCGGATGGGCCGGCATTGGGCCGGAAGACGCCTCGCTAACGCTGATTGGGCTCACCCGAGCAACATAGGAGAGCCGAGCCGTTTTTCAGCCTAGACTCCGACAATCTGCAGCACTATCGCCGGAACTGCAGGACTTTCTTCAGGACGCCTGCGGTCAGCGGAGTCAGCTTGGTTCGATTGAACTGGTCTCCCGCGCGCCGGATCGCATCGGCGACCGTGGGATACGGGTGGATGACGGTGCTGAGGGTGCCGAGCGTCGTCCCCTGCTGCACCGCCGTCACGAGTTCTCCGATCATCTCGCCCGCATGGGACGCGACCACGGTTCCCCCGAGAACCCTGCCTTTCTTGTCGTGCAGGATCTTCACGAAGCCCGCGTCCTCCGCGTCCAAGACGGCGCGGTCATTGTCCTCGAGCTTGACCTCGATGATCTGGTGAGCGACTCCGTCGGCCTTGGCCTGGGCCTCGGTCAAGCCCACGTGGGCCACCTCGGGATCGGTGTACGTGGCCCAGGGGATCACGAGGTCGCTCGCCTTGGCTCGTCCGAAGAACAGGGCGTTCCTGAGCACGGTCCTCGCGAGGAAGTCCGCGGCGTGGGTGAACTGATACTTCGACGCGACGTCCCCCGCGGCGAAGATGCGCTTGTTCGATGTCCTCAGTCGATCGTCGACGGTCACCCCCTTGCGCGAATCGAATTCGACGCCCGCGGCCTCGAGTCCGATGTTCTTTACGTTGGGGGAACGCCCGATAGCGAGCAGTATCTCCGAGGCCTCCAGGACCGCGCCACCCGCTTCGCCGCCCACGGCCACGCGCTTCTGTCCAGCGGCGGTCGGGGGGTCGAAACGCTCGACGCGTGTATTCAGGCGCACGTCGACGCCGTCGGCCTTCATCGAGGCCAGTACGACCTCCGCTGCCTGCGGGTCATCGTTGGCCATCAGGCGTGGGCCGCCCTCCACCAGGGTCACCTTCGAGCCGAAGCGCGCGAACGACTGGGCCATCTCGCATCCGATCGGGCCGCCCCCGACGACGATCAGCGACTCCGGGAGCTCCGTCAGTGAAAACAGCGTCTGGTTGGTGAGGACTCCGGCCCCATCGAGCCCGGGGATCGGCGGCATAGCTGCCTTCGCACCCGTCGCCACGACGGCGCGGGAGAACTCAAGGGTCTGGCCCCCAACCTCCAGCGTCGACTCTCCGGTGAAGCGCCCCTCGCCCAGGTACACATCGACACCCAGCTCGGTGAACCTCTTCGCCGAATCGTGGCGCGCGATCTCCGAGCGTCTCGCACGCATGCGCTCCATGATGGCGGGGAAGTCGACGGTGACCTCCTTGGCGTGGACACCCAGGTGCCCCGAGTCACGCGCTTCCTTGGCGGCGCGCGCGGATCGAATGAGCGCCTTCGAGGGCACACACCCGGTGACGAGACAGTCCCCGCCGAGGAGGTGCTTCTCGATAAGGGCCACGCGCGCGCCCAGCCCAGCGGCGCCGGCTGCGGCGACGAGCCCGGCGGTTCCACCGCCCAGGACGACGAGGTTGTAGCGCCCGCTAGGGGTGGGCTGCTGCCAGTCCTCAGGGTGGACACGGTCACGCAGTAATCGGTTGGCTTCGTTCAGCGGAAGAAGCTCAGGCAGGATATTAGGTTCCATGTTCGTGGCTCAGGCGTCCGCGGGGAGTTCGGTATCGGTCTGCATGCGCGCGCGCGCCATGCGGGTCAGGACGACGGTGACGACCAGCGTGGCCACAAGTCCGGCCACCATGAGCGCCCACTGCAGGGGGCCGCGTTCGGTGCCGCCCGCCACATCGCGCCCGATGGCACCGAAGTAGACGTAGAGGAGCGTGCCCGGAAGCATCGCGATCCAGCTCACGAGCACGGCGGGGACGTAGCGCACGTTGGTCAGCCCGAGCAGGTAGTTGAGCGCGCTGAACGGAACCACGGGAGAGAGCCGCAGAAGCCCGACAATCTTCCAGCCGCCGTCCTCGATGGCCCTGTCAATGGCTTGGAACGACTTGCGACCCTTGGCGAACGCTTGGACGCGCTCGCGGAAGAGGCTGCGGGCCAGCGGCAGCGCGATCGCGGCCGAGGCCGTCGAGGCGATCGAGACCACGACCGTTCCGAGCCCCAGTCCGAACAGGGCGCCGGCGCCGATGGTGATAGCCGATCCGGGGATGAACCCAAGGGCCGCCACGATGTAGAAGGCGCCGTACGCAAGCGGCCCCCAGGCCCCGAGCGACTCGACCCAGGCGTTCACCGACCCGATCCACTCAGCGGTGGGCAAGAGGCGGACGCCCGCGATCACCGCGACCAATCCGGCGAGCCAGGCGAGGCGCTTGCCCCATACGGCGGCGGTGGATCCCGTGGCGGAGGGCTCGGCGGTACCGGAGGACGGCGTAGGATCGCCCGTATCGGGCGTTTGGGAAGGGTTCATCGCTGGTTCAAAACGGCTCATGGTGGGCCGTCATTCGCGCTCGAACGAAGCCCGTGACGAAGATTCGGGCGTGACTACTTCACGGTGTCCGAAACGGTCTCCGGATACGGCATCGAGCGGACTTCCTTGTCCCCGGACGGCCCCTGCGCCTCGACCCAGAGCATCGGCTTCTCCATGGCACCTGCCGGGATCTCGACGTCCACGTGGAAGTGATCGTCATGGATATCGGCCTTGGCCTTCATGGATCCGACCCCGGACTCGAGCCCGTACCAGAGGCGCAGGGTCTCGGGCATGGTTCCTTCGGTCAGCTGTGCGTTGAGGGTCACCGTCGTGCCGGCCGCCGGTGGGCCCGGTGCGTCCAACTCGAGCGTGGCGCCCGCCACCTTCACGCTGCCGAGGTCCATGGCGCCGTGCTCCTCCATTTCAGACGCGTGGTCGTTGGTCGTTGCCTCGCCTTCAGCGCTGCCGTCATCGTGGGCGCCCTCGGCGTGATCGTGCCCGGCGTGTTCGTCGTGCTCGGCATCGGTGCCTCCGCAGCTCGTGAACACGAAGAGGCTGGAGGCGGTGAAGAGGGCAATGAGCGAGAGCGAGTTACGCATGGGTGGTAGTGGCGCTGGGCGCGGGGGCAAGAGAAGCGGACGAGCGGCGCTGGAAGACCAGAGAGTAACCCGCTGGTACAACGACGAGATTCAGGAACGTAGAGGTAATGAGGCCACCGAGCGTGACGATGGCCAGCGGGGCGAGGAGCTCGCTGCCGGGCCTGCCGGCGGCAAGCGCCAGCGGCACGAGGCCGAGCGCTGCTGAGATGGCGGTCATCAGAATGGGCACCAGGCGCTCCATCGACCCTTGGAAGACCGCGGTCTCCACGTCGGCGCCCTCGGTCTCGATCAGGTGGTTGTAATGCCCGATGAGGAGGATGCCGTTGCGAACGGCGATGCCGAACAGGGTGATGAAGCCAACCATGCCCGCGATGGACAGAACCGGTGGCGCGTAGTCGGCGCTCCCGCTGAAGAGCGCGCCGAGGTTCGCGATGACCGGTGCCGGGCTGGAGATGAAGATCGCCGCGATCCCGCCGATGAGGGCGAGCGGCATGTTCAGCATCACAAGCAGCGCCGCGCGAAGTGAGCCGGTCGAGATCTGCAGCAGCATGAGCATCAGAATTGCGACCAGCCCGCCCGCGACGACGATCGTCCGGGCGGCGGCCTCTCGCGCCTCGAACTGTCCGCCGTATTTCACGGTGAAGCCAGCCTCGGCGATCAGGGGGTCGACGCGCTTCTTGACGGCCGCCACGAGGTCGCCCAGGTTGGACCCCTCGGCGACGTTGAGCGACACGACGGCCTTGCGCTGTGCGTTCTCCCGCGTGATGAGGTTGCTCGACCGCTCGGGCCCGATGCTCGCGACGTCGCCGAGGCGAACGAGCGCGCCAGCCACACCTTCGAGCTGAAGGTCGCGCACCTGCTCGATGGACTCGCGCTCGAGCGGATCGAGCCGCACGACGAGGTCGTACTGGCGTACGCCCTGGTTGACCTTCGCGACGACCTCACCGTAGAGGGCTTGGCTCACCTGCTCGGCCGCCATGCCGGGCGTGAGCCCCGCAGCGGCGAGATCCCGGCGGCGGTATTCCACCGGGAGCGAGGTGATCATCACCTCGCGGTTCGCGTTCACGTCCCTCGCGCCGGGGAGCTCCTTCAGCTCGGCCTCAATCGACTTGGCGACCGCGCGTAGCCCGGCAAGATCTTCACCGTAGACGCTGATGGCCACCGCCGCCGGCGTGCCGGAGAGTACGTGGCTCAGCCGGTGCTCGATCGGCTGCCCGATCATGGTGGTGATGCCCGGCACGGACGCGAGGAGCGCGTCGATCTTGAGGCGGATCTCAGCCGAGTCGGCTCCGTCCTCGAGGCTGACCTCGACCTCTGAGTTGCTGACAGGCTCGGCGTGCTCGTCCCGCTCGGCGCGGCCCGTTCGCCGCACGACGGCGCGAACGCCGTCGATCGCGGCGAGCTGGCGCTCGACGCCGGTTGCGAGCCTGTCGCTCTCATCCAGCGAGGTTCCCGGTGGCGCGAGTAGGAAAATCGTGAAGGTGCCCTCGTTGAACGATGGCAGGAACGAGGTGCCAAAGCTCCCCGCCACCCAGAGCGCCGCCGCGGTCGCCGCAGCGGCTGCGCCCAGCACCGGAACGCGGAGCCGGATGGCGAGTCGGAGCGTGGGTCCGTACAGGCCCTTGATCGCACGGACCACGAAACCCTCGCGAGTGGCGTCCTCGGAGCTGAGCTTTCCGCGCAGGAGAAGCTGGCACAGCGCGGGCGTCACGGTCAGTGCGACGAGCAGCGACGCCAGGATGGAGACGATGTACGTGAGCGCCAGCGGCTGGAAGAACCGCCCCTCAAGGCCCTGCAGGAACAGGAGCGGCAGGAACACCATCACGATGATGATGGTGGCGAAGACCATCGCGGGCCGGATCTCGTTGCTCGCGTCGAAGATCACGTCGCGTATGGGGCGGCGCTCCAATTCGGCGAGCGCACGGTTCTGGCGCAGCCGACGAAAGACGTTCTCCACGTCGATGATCGCGTCATCGACGATGACTCCGATGGCCACGGCGAGGCCGCCGAGGCTCATCACGTTGAGGCCGAGGTTCATGCCATCCATCATCAGTAGGCTGACGGCGAGCGATATGGGCATCGCCGTCAGCGTGATGAGGGTCGTGCGGAGGTTCATCAGAAACAGCACCAGCACGAGCAGCACGACAATGACCGCCTCAGCGAGGACCTTCGTCACGTTGTCCACGGCACGCTCGATGAAGTGCGACTGGCGAACGACGTCGCGGTTTAGCTCGATGCCCGCGGGTAGGCTCGACTCGACCTGGTCGAAGAGTTCATCCAGTGCGGCCGTGAGCGCCAGGGTGTTCGTGCCGGGCGACTTCTGGATCGTCAGGACCACGGCCTTGGAGCCGTTCTCCGAGGCGGTGCCGCGCTTCAGCGCCGGCCCCAGCTGGACGTCCGCTACCTGGCCGATCGTCACCGCCACGCCTTCGTCGAAGCGCACGACCGTCTCCGCGATGTCCGAGGCGCTGGTGACGCGGCTCTTTTGGCGGATAGGGATCTCTTGGCTGCCGACGTTCGTGAGGTAGCCCGCGCTCGCCGTGCTGTGGGCGCCGCGGGCGGCGTCCGCCACGTCGCCGATGTTCAGCCCGTACAGCCGGAGGCGGTCCTGACTGACGTTGACCTGGTACTCGGGCAGGTCGCCGCCGATGGCGACGGCCTGGGCGACGCCGGGCACCGCAAGAACCTTGTTGCGCAGGTCAAACTCGGCGTAGGAACGCAGCTCCAAAGGGCTGACCTCGCCGCCCGGCGAAGACAGAGAGATCAGCATGATCTCACCCGCGATGGAGGTGATCGGCGTGATGAACGGAACGACCTCCGCCGGAAGGCTCTCGCGTACCGTCGATAGGCGCTCTGCCACGAGCTGGCGCGCGTCGTAGAGGTTGGCGCCCCAGTCCAGGTCGACCCAGACAATAGACAGGCCAATGGCGCTCGCGCTTCGCACGCGCCGTACGCCGGTCATGCCGTTGAC
>JBLIHL010000205.1:0-9408 GCA_047635895.1 Paracoccaceae bacterium
GCGGCAACTGGGCTCGCGTCTTCGCCGGTAGACTTGCTCCATGGCTAGACGAGGTGAAGCGTGGTTGCGGAACGGTACTGCGGGAACTCCGTTTAGAGGACGACTTTGAGCGGCTGGCCTAGCTCGAAGGACGTCGGCGTCACGATCGTGGAGTACGCCAGCACCTCGACTCCGGCCTTGGCGACGCGGCGGAGCGTCGTGCAGTAGTCCGGATCGATCTCGTCAGCGGGGGAGAAGGTGTCGACGTCTGAGCGCGAGACGCAGAAGAGCATCACGCCGCGGTCGCCCGCCGCGACGACCTTCTCGAGCTCCTCGAGGTGCTTCTTGCCTCGCGTCGTGACCGCGTCGGGGAACTTCGCCACTCCGTCCTCCTTGAGGGTCGTGTTCTTGACCTCGACCCAGGCGCGGCCCTTTTCGGGGTCCTCGAGGAGGAGATCGATGCGGCTGCCCGTGCCGTACTTGACCTCGCGGCGGAGCGTCGCATAGCCCGTGAGGGATGGGATCAGGTCGGCTTCGACGGCCTCGTACGCGAGGGCGTTAGGGAGTCCCGTATCCACGTTGACCCAGGTGCCGTCGACTTCGATCGTTTGGAAGGTCAGCTGGAGCTTGCGCTTCGGATCCTGACTGTCCCGGAGTGCGACACGGGCGCCCTCGGCCAGGCAGCCCTTCATGGACCCGGTATTCGGACAGTGAGCGGTCAAAATGTCGCCGTTTTCGGCCTCCACGTCGGTCAGGAAGCGCTTGTAGCGCTTGATGAAGCGCCCGATGGTGACCGGCTTGTCGATTTGCATGGCGAGAAGGATACGCCACTCAGGCGGAGGCATGCCCGGGCTGAGACACGGAAGAGGCTCGTTGTGGGGCAGATCTGGGAAGACCCCCCGGTGGGCTCCGATTGGCGGGAGTCCGAGTCCGATCTCTCTTCTTGTAGCGAGGTGCCTGGGCGGCTTTTCACCACGATTCCCCGCCCATCAAGGCGGCCCCGCTGCTTGAAGAAGGCTCCGGCGCGCAGCGCTGGGGCCTTCGGTATTTCACCCAGGAACTCTTCGCGGCCCAACTTCTGGATGCTCGGGCTAGCAGCGCCCTGCCCTCGGGCCTATCCTCCTCGGCCCATGGCCATTACATCCGCAGACCATCGAGACCGCGCCAAGGAGCTCCGCGGCAGGCTTAGCCTGCTGATGGAGAGTCTTTGACTACTCCACCAAGCTGTCGCGATTCGAAGAGATCGAAAGGTTCCAAGAGAGCCCTGACTTCTGGAACGACCAGGAACAAAGTCAGTCTCTCGTCAAGGAACTGAAGACCCTGCGCCTTTCGGTTGAGCCCGTTCGAGAGATCGAGGCTGGACTGGAAGAGATCGACCTCCTGCTCGAGATGGGTGAGGAAGGCGGCGACCTCGACGAGGTCAGCGGCGAGATCGGAGCGACCTTTGAGGCTCTCGACGACACCGTCGACAAGCTGGAGTTCCGGGTTATGCTCGGCGGACCGAGCGACAACCTCGGCGCCTACGTTCAGATCAGCGCCGGCGCGGGCGGGATCGATGCCTGCGACTGGGCCTCGATGCTGATGCGCATGTTCATTCGTTGGGCGGAGCGGAAAGACTTCACGGTGACGGAAGTCGAGCTAAGCCCCGAGGACCAGGGCGGCATCCGCGGTGTGACGCTGCAGATCGAAGGCCCCTACGCGTTCGGCTACCTGAAGGCCGAAACCGGCGTGCACCGCCTCGTTCGCATCAGCCCCTTTGACGCCCAAGCGCGCCGTCAGACGGCCTTTGCGTCGGTCGATGTCACGCCTGCGATCGACGACACGATCGACATCGAAATCGATGAGTCGGACGTCAAGGTCGACACGATGCGCGCAGGCGGCGCCGGCGGCCAGCACGTCAACAAGACGGAGTCGGCGGTGCGTTTGACGCACCTTCCCACCGGCATCGTCGTGCGCTGTCAGAACGAGCGCAGCCAGCACAAGAACCGAGCGACCGCTTACAGCCTTCTGAAGGCGAAGCTGATCAAGCTCGAGGAGTCCAAGCGCGACGCCGAAATGGCGAAGCTCTACGGTGAGAAGGGCGAGATCGCGTGGGGCAGCCAGATTCGCTCCTACGTGCTTAACCCGTATCAGATGGTGAAGGATCACCGGACGAACATCGAGGAGAGCAACGTGCAGAAGGTGCTGGACGGCGACCTCGACGGCTTCATGGAAGCCTACCTGAAGTCGAAGAAGGCCAGATCTTGATCGGTAGGTGCGGTGGGGGTCCTGTTATCCTCCCGTACATGTCGACGATCACCACGCCCCGTCCGGCCAGAGAAGATGTTCGAGAAGATGTTCGGGCAGCGGCCCTCTCGCTGCTCCAGCGTCCTCTCCTCGAACTCATTTTCGAGGCGGCCACCGTCCATCGGGAGCATCACGATCCCTCTGTGATTCAGTGCGCTCAGCTGCTTTCGATCAAGACGGGCGGTTGCCCCGAGGACTGCGGCTACTGCTCCCAGAGCGCCCATCACTCCACAGCGCTCGTGAAGGAGAAGCTCCTCGAGACGGACGAGGTCGTCGAAGCGGCCCAGCGTGCCCTCGACGCCGGCGCGGATCGGTTCTGCATGGGCGCAGCCTGGCGCGAGGTGAAGTCGGGCAAGGACTTCGATCGCGTCCTGAACATGGTGCGTGAGGTGAAGGGCCTGGGCCTCGAGGTCTGCGCCACGCTCGGTATGGTCGACGAAGCGCACGCGGCGCAGCTCCGCGACGCGGGCCTCGACTACTACAACCACAACCTCGACACGAGCCGCGAGCACTACGAGTCGGTCATCTCGACGCGGGGCTACGACGACCGCCTCGAGACCCTCGACTCCGTTCGCCGCGCGGGCCTGAGCGTTTGCTCGGGAGGCATTCTCGGCATGGGCGAATCAGTGGAAGATCGCGCGGCGTTCCTCGCTGAGCTCGCGACGCTGGACCCCGCACCGGAGAGCGTGCCGATCAACGTGCTGGTCGCCGTCGAGGGCACGCCAATGGAAGAGACGGAGCCGCTTCCCTGGCACGATGTCGTCCGAGTGGTGGCCGCGGCCAGGATCATGATGCCCAAGGCCGCGGTGCGCCTTTCGGCGGGCCGGCAAGAGATGAGTGAGGAGGCCCAGGCGATGTGCTTCCTGGCGGGCGCCAACTCGCTCTTCGTGGGCGATGCCCTCCTTACGACGCCCAACCCGGAGCCCGCGAGCGACGCGGCGCTCTTCAGCACGCTCGGGCTCGTTCCCAAGGCCAACGCGCAAGCGGCCGCGAGAATGGCAGCGGGACCGGCCGGATGAGCGGAGAGGGGCTTGCCTCTGACTTCGCGGCCGAGGTGGCACAGTGGCGCGAGCGCGGGCTTGGCCGGGCCCTGGGAAAGGCCTCGGTATCGACCTCTGCCAAGGCGGTCGACTTCACCTCGAACGACTACCTCGGACTCGCGAAGCACCCCGCGGTGATCGCGGCGGCCGTGCGCGCGACGGAGGAACACGGGGCCGGCGGTCGAGCTTCGCGCTTGCTAGGCGGGGGCGCGCCTGGGACCAGGAAACTGGAGCTCCGCTTTGCGGACTGGCTTGGCGCCGAGTCCGCGCTCCTCATGCCCTCGGGGTACCAGGCGAACGTGACGCTTCTGCCTGCGATCGCCGGACAAGGTGACGTGATCGTCTCGGACGAGTTGAACCACGCCTCGCTGATCGACGCCATGCGGCTTTCACGGGCGACCGTTCACGTCTATGGGCACGGTGATGTGGATCACGCTGCCAGGCTGCTCGCCGAGGCCTCATCGGCGCGCCGGCGCTATCTCGTGACGGAGTCCATCTTTAGCATGGACGGGGACCTGGCGCCGCTGGCCGAACTGGAGGAAGCGGCCGCTAACGCATCCGCGGGCCTCATCGTGGATGAGGCCCATGCGATCGGCGTGATCGGGGAGGGCGGACGCGGAGGCTGCTCAGCCGCTGGCGTTATGCCCCTCGCGCGCATCGTGACCGGCGGGAAGTCGCTGGGTTCAGCGGGCGGATTCATCATCGGCGCCGAAGCGCTCATCGACCTGCTTGTGCACCGCGGCCGAGGGTTCGTGTTCTCTACAGCGGTGATGCCTGGGATCGTCGGGGCCCTCGGGGCGGCGCTCGGCCTCGTCCATGACGCGAATGAGGCGCGGGCGCGGCTGAGGAAGTTTGCGGGAGTGGTCGCTAGGGCGGCAGGCGCGGCGACTCCCGATGGCGCCATCGTCCCGGTTCCCATAGGGGATCCTGTGCGAGCCGTGGCGGCCCAGGCCGCACTGGCCAGCGAAGGGTTCGACGTGCGCGCGGTTCGTCCACCGACTGTGCCCGATGGCACGGCGCGCCTGCGCGTTGTTTGCCGATCGGATCACACCGAGGAGTCCGTGGCGGGGCTTGCGGCCGCCCTAGACGGGCAGGGCGGGTTGGGGGCGCGCGAGGCGCTTGTGCAGGAGGTCCCTGTGAGCGAGAGTTCGCCCCGGCCGCTCGTGATCGTGGGCACGGACACCGACATTGGGAAAACGGTGGTGAGCGCGGCGGCCGCCCTCGCGCTGGACGCGTGGTACTGGAAGCCAGTGCAGACGGGTGATGACAGTGACACGCTTGAGGTGGAGCGTCTGGCGGGGCCGCTTCAGTCTCCACTTCAGGGGCCTTCTGAGGGGGACGATGCCGCGGAGTCCGGACGTGCGATCGCGCCGCCGCGCTACGCCTTCCGCCTGCCCGCTTCGCCGCACACCGCCGCGGCCGTGGAGAACGCCAGCATCGACGTGGACGAGCTAGAGATCGCGCTGGAGCGCCATCGTCGGGCGGCCGCGCCAAGGCGGCTCGTGGTCGAACTCGCAGGAGGATGGCTCGTGCCCCTTGTCGGTGATGTGACCCAGGCGGACTGGATTAGCCGCCCGCGTGGCGCTGAGAGCGGCCTCGATGTTCTGCTCGTTGCGCGCTCGAGTCTGGGCACGCTCAATCACACCCTGCTCACTCTGGAAGCGCTCCGCTCACGCGGCGTGACGCCCAGGGCTCTCGTCCTCGTGGGGGAGCCGCACGAGGCCAACGCGGCCACGCTTCGCGGCTACGTTCCACATCTCTTTGAGCTGCCAAGGCTCGAGCGACTCGACCGAGACGCGCTCGAGGCCTGGCTCTCCCGGCATCCGCTCAAGGACGCCCTCGATCACTCACTCAGCGACTTGACCGATGACTGATACGACGCCGCAGCGCTCCCTGGTGGAGCGCGATCGCGACTGCATCTGGCACCCGTTCACCCAGGCCGCGACGGAGCCCGAGCCCCTGGCCGTTCATTCGGCGAGCGGCGCTCTGCTCACGCTTCAGTCGGGCGAGGTTCTGATCGACGGCATCTCGTCCTGGTGGGCGACGCTGCACGGCCACGGCGAGCCTCGCCTGGTGGCGGCTGCGCGGCGCCAGATGGAGTCCCTCGACCACGTGCTCTTTGCGGGGGCGACCCATGCCCCCGCCGTCGATCTCGCCGAGGCGTTGATCGAGGTGGCGCCGCCGGGCCTGGCGCGCTGCTTCTTCAGCGACGACGGCAGCACGGCGATCGAGGTCGCCCTGAAGATGGCGATCCAGGCGCATCTTCAAAACGGACACGCGGAGCGGCGCGTGTTCGTGGCGCTGGAGGGCGGCTACCACGGCGACACGTTCGGCGCGATGGCGGTGGGCGACCCTGATCCGTTCTTTCTTCCGTTCGCGCCGATGATGTTCGAGGTCGTGCGCGTGCCGGCGGACGCGGCGGCCATCGAAGGGGCGCTCGAGGCGCTAGGCGGGCGCGCTGCAGGCGTCATCATGGAGCCGTTGCTCCAGGGCGCGGCAGGGATGCGTGTCCACGGCGTCGAGGTGGTCCAGGCGGCGCGGGCGGCGTGCGATGCACGCGGCCTCTATCTGATTGCCGATGAGGTCATGACCGGTTTCGGACGTACGGGGCACCTCTTCGCGTGCCTTGGCGCGGGCGTCACGCCAGACCTCTTATGCCTTGCGAAGGGGCTGACGGGTGGCATGTTCCCGATGTCGGTCACGATGGCGACCGAGTCGATCTATAGGGCGTTCTGGAGCGAGGAGCGCGCCCGCGCGCTGTTCCACGGTCACACGTTCACGGGGAACCCGGTCGGGTGCGCGATGGCATTGGAATCCCTGGCCATCACGCTCGAGAGGCGCGTGCCGGAGAGGCTGAACGCGATCGGTACCCGGCTGCACGATGCGCTCCAGGCAGAGTGCGGAGATCTCACTCTTCACCGCCTGAGGCACCTCGGGGGCATGGTGGCCTTCGACTTGGCAGCTTCCGATGGCGGCTACTTCACGCAGCGTGGCCCAGCGCTGCGCCAGGTGGCGGCAGACCATGGCGTTCTACTGCGACCGCTCGGCGACGTCATCTACGCCCTCCCGCCTAGCTGTACGACCGACGAGCAGGTCGATGCGATCGCGGCTGCGATGCTGGCGATGGCTCGTGCCGGCTCCCAGTGACGCAACGGTGGTAGCGCTGCTACGGTGCCGCCGCTAACTCCCGGAGCATGATGTCGGCCATCTGCGAGCCCAGTGTTAGCTGGGCCTCTGTGTCGAAGTGCGTGTTGTCCTTCAGAGTGCTGAGCGCGTCGGTATTGATGATGTGGACATGGGCGTCCTGCGCCGCGACCGCCTCCTGCGCCGCCTGCACGGTCTTGGCTTGATCGAAATTCCAGGGTGTCTTCTTCAGAAGGCTTGAGGAAATTCGCCCCATGACGATGGGGAGGTCGGCGTGACCTGTCTGCTTGCGCACCTCGGCGACCAAGAGCTTCAGGTTCGCTTCATACGCCTCGGCCATCTCCACGGTCTCCGAGTCCGACTCGCCCTGCATCCAGAGCATGCCGGCGACTTCGTAGGCGACGCCCGCTTCGTCAAGCTGCGCAGTCGCGTTGCGAAAGTTGCGGATGAACCTCTGGAACATCCCCTTCCCAGGAACCCACTGGGTATGGAGCTTGGTTCCACCGGCCGAGGTCTTGGTGAGCGCGATGGTCTGATCGGGATAAGCCTCGGCGAGGCGGTGGGCGAAGGCGATCTCGGGACCGAACTGTTGATGACGCGCGATCGCCATCGAGTCCTCTGTGAGCGGCACCCAGGATTTCTTCTGGTTGTCCCAGGTGACCACGTTGGTCGGATGGGATGGATACGCCGCAGGAAGCTCTTCCGCTCGGCCACAGCCATCCATGTTCGACTGGCCGCCTAGCAGGAAAAGCCTGACCGGGACCTTGGCCGTTTCGGCTTCCGGAACCGGAGAAGGGACGGCCACGCAGGCCCCCAAGCAAAGCACCCCGACCGCAAGCATCCGGGCGCCAAGTATTCCTGATCTGACCATCTTCATCCTGATTCTCACTGGCGGTTGCCGCTTCGAGCTGTGGGCTCCCATGATCCTGTCATGGGCTCAAGCGTGTGGGAAGCATCGGTCGCCTTCCCGTCGGCCCAGATGCTTACATCGCCATCTTTCCCGGCGGTAGCGCCGTTCGATGACGGCTACATAGCGCTAAGTGGCCCAGCGCCGCGCCATGTGGCGGCAGCCCACGGCGTATTCTTGCGAGCGCTCGGGGACGAGGACAGCGCGGGACGGTTCTCACGCCTGGCCCCGGAAAACTCACGGGTTCCGCCGCATGCCGCGACAAGGGTGGCCTACCTTTCGTCCATGAC
The DNA here is from genome assembly GCA_047635895.1 of Paracoccaceae bacterium. Classification (GTDB taxonomy): domain Bacteria; phylum Planctomycetota; class UBA1135; order UBA1135; genus Saltatorellus. Next base: position 7,647 of record JBLIHL010000205.1, read on the forward strand.
GACCTCGACCCACCCCCACTTTGATGACCAAGGCGCCCTGCAGTGGTACACCTCCATGGCGGAGGCCAAGGCAGCTGCCGCGGCCGAGAACAAGATGATCTTCATCGAGTTCGGCCGCGAAATGTGAAGCCAGTGCCGCAGCCTGGTGCAGGCTGTCATCCCGCGTCCTGACGTGGCGCCGCTCCTTCAGGAGCACTTCATCGCGGTCTCTTCCGACTGCGACGACCCCGAGCAAGAGGTGGTCGAGATCGCCCAGGAGCTCGAGGACGCGATGATGCTTCCGTTCGTGCTCTTCGCGGACGCCGAAGGGAAGTACATCGACGGCTACTCCGGCGTCGTGACGCCGCCCTATCTGATCAAGAAGCTGACCGAGTTGACGTCCAAGTGATTCTTACCCTCGCCCTCCTGATGTCCGGATCCGTTTCGTTTTCCATGGAGGATGAGCGTAAGCCGCTTCCGTCGCCCGAAGTTATTGCGAAGCTGGCCGCGGACGGAGGCGAGGAGTTCAACCGTCTCGTCTTCTCCAAGAGCCCCTACCTGCTGCAGCACGCGCGGAATCCCGTGGACTGGTACGAGTGGGGGCCCGAGGCGTTCGCTCTCGCGGCCAAGCGGGACGTGCCGGTGTTCCTTTCCATCGGCTACTCGACGTGCCACTGGTGCCACGTCATGGAGCACGAGAGCTTCGAGGACGACGAAGTTGCGGCGCTCATGAACGAGTCGTTCGTGTGCATCAAGGTCGATCGCGAGGAGCGCCCCGACATCGACCAGCTCTACATGACGGTGACGCAGTCCCTCACCGGGAGCGGCGGCTGGCCGATGACCGTCGTGATGACGCCGGGGAAGAAGCCCTTCTTCGCGGGGACGTACTTTCCCAAGGAGCAGCTCGGGGAGCGCTACGGGATGATGCAGCTCGTGCCCGGGCTTTCCAACGCGTGGAAGGAAAAGCGCGAGGACGTCCTGGCGTCTGCCAACGGAATCACGGATCAGCTCGCCAAGATGAGCAGCAGCGAAGCGGGCGAGATGCTCGGCGAAGACGATCTTGCGCGGGCCGAGAAGGAGCTTGAGGGGCGCTTCGACGAAGACAACGCCGGGTTCGGCTTCAACCGGAAGTTCCCCGTACCCCATGAGATGCAGTTTCTCCTGCGGCGCTACGCCAAGAACGGCAACGCGGCCGATCTGAAGATGGTCGAGGCCACGCTGCGCGCCTGGCGCATGGGCGGGATCTTCGATCACGTTGGGCTGGGGATTCACCGCTACTCGACGGATGCCGCCTGGCTGGTCCCGCACTTTGAGAAGATGCTCTACGACCAGGCGCTCTGCTCACTCGCCTACGTGGACGCATGGAGGGTGACGAAGGACGCGACGTTCGAGCGCGCCGCGCGCGAGATTCTCACCTATGTCGCCCGTGATATGACCGCGCCGGGTGGGGGCTTCTACTCGGCTGAGGACGCCGACAGCGAAGGCGAAGAAGGGCTCTTCTATCTATGGACCGTGGCCGAAGTGGAAGAGGTCTTGGGCAAGCAGGACGCCGCTTGGGTCATCGAGAACCTCCGCATGACGGAGGAAGGCAACTACCGCGACGAGGCCACCGGGCAGAGGACCGGCCGGAATATCCTGCACCTCTCGTCGCTCCTGACGGACAGCGGTCGCGAGAAATGGGAGCCGCTGCGTACTAAACTCTTTGACTCGCGCGAGGCGCGCATCCACCCGCTCAAGGACGACAAGGTCCTCACCGACTGGAATGGACTGATGATCTCGGCCT
>JBLIHL010000206.1:0-9312 GCA_047635895.1 Paracoccaceae bacterium
CGGGTCGCCGGGGAGCACGCGCTGATCGTCGAGGATTCGCGGGTGACGGTGTACGGCGGCACGTTGATCGGTGGGAACGGTTCCGATGCACCGGGCTGTCATGGCGCCTATGCGGGCGCGGGCGGTGATGCCGTACTGGCGCGCGGCGCGACGAGCCGTGTGCTCACCTGTGGCGGAATTCGCGAGGGTGGAACCGGTGGGCGTGACTTGGAACTCAACTGGAGCCATGGTTGCCCCGGGGTCGAATTCCGCAGCTTCGACGGTGCGGTGGGCGAGGAGTGCGCGATCGATCATGTCACGTTTGAGATTGCGCCGCTCGTCCAGACGGGTGCCCTGCCAAGCTACGAGATCACGGGGCCGCCGGGCGCCGACGTCTTCATCATGATGTCGCCGCGCCGCAGTTGGCGTGAGTTCCCCGCCAGCGAAGGTGTGCTTCACCTGGGCAGCGGGCTGCAGCTTATTCCCCTGGGTGTCCTGCCGCCGAGCGGCCAGCTCTCCCGTCCGTTTCCGTCTCCGGTGCCGGCGTGGCACCGTGCCTACGCCAGCATTGAGCTTCAGGTGTACGCTCGGGTAGGGGCTTTGGAGCGCTACTCCGAGCCCAGGTCGCTGGTCGTGACCTCGCCGGGACTCTGATAGAAAGCGCGCTGAGGCGCGCGGTGGCGCGCAGCGGGCCGGGGAAGTACCGTCAGGCCCGCTCCTACCATGAAGATTGCCCTCTGCCAGCTCGCTCCCGTCCTTCTCAATCGTCACGCCACCACGCGCAAGGTCGTTGAGGCGATCGGCGAGGCTAGCGCGGGCGGCGCGACGCTCGCGGTCTTTGGCGAGACGCTGCTTCCCGGTTATCCCCTTTGGATCTCGAGGACTGACGGCGCGCGTTTCAACGCCGCGGACCAGAAGGAGCTCCACTCGCTCTACCTCGATCAGGCGGTGGACATCGCCGCTGGCCACCTTCAGCCGCTCCAGGACGCTGCGGCTAAGGGCGGCGTCGCGGTCTGCATCGGAGTCGCGGAGCGTGAGGCGTACTCGGTCTTTGCTTCGCGGGTCATGATCGACAGCAACGGCGCGCTCTTGAGCGTCCACCGCAAGCTGCGTCCCACCTACGAGGAGCGCCTCTCCTGGGCGCCCGGCGACGGCGCAGGCCTCGTGGTTCATCCGATCGGAGAATTCACGGTGGGGGCGCTCAACTGCTGGGAGAACTGGATGCCGCTCGCCAGGGCGAGTCTCCACGCCCAGGGCGAAGATCTGCACTGCATGCTCTGGCCCGGGGGCGAGCACAACACGCGCGACCTGACCCCTGTGGTTGCGAAGGAAGCGCGGAGCTACGTGGCGTCTGCATCGGGGCTGCTGCGAGAGCAGGACGTTCCCGCGGACTTTCCGCACCGCGCGCGCTTCGTCCCTGACGCGCACGAAATGCTGCTCAACGGCGGGAGCTGCCTCGCGGCCCCCGACGGCAGCTGGGTCATCGAACCCATCTTGGACGATGAAGCCATCGTGGTGGCGGAGATCGATCCGGCGCGAGTGCGGGAGGAGCGCCAGAACTTCGACCTGTCAGGGCACTACGCTCGACCCGACGTTTTCGAGTTGAGGGTCGATCGGACGCGCCGCCGCGCAGCGCACTTCACGGATGACAGCGTGCAGGCCGGTCACGACGACTCGCGCGGCAGCTGATCGTCCAAGGTGCGACCCTTCGCCTGCAGATCCTGACGCCTGCACGCTGCGACAGATTGAAGCGCTCGGTGCATCCCGGCTTGTTACGCCCCGCAATCTGCCCGGCCAAGTGCTCTGCTGGGGCACCCAGCAGGGCCAGCTGGAAGAGAGCGCTCACAGGGCCAGAGCCGCTGAGCCAGTGGATTACCCGGCTCGACAGCCACCCGCCAGGCATTCGGTACCTCTGGGTCGCGCGTTCCGGACCAGGTCCTTATGGTGTCTGCCAGCTGGCCGCTAGATCAGGGCCAGACACGACTCTGTCCCCTTTCTCTTCTATTCCTATGATCGAAGTTGGCGCTGACGCCCCGGATTTCGAACTCGATAGCCACCTTGACTCCAAGGTCAAGCTCTCGGATTTCCGCGGCAAACACAATGTTCTCTTGGTGTTCTACCCCCTCGACTTCACCCCTACATGAAGCATCGAGATCCCAGGCTTGCAAGGACTCAAGAGTGAGTTCGAAGCCTGCGATACCCAAGTTTTGGGTGTCTCTGTAGATAGCAAGTATTGTCACAAAGCATGGGCCGAAGGCTTCGGCGGGATTGAGTTCCCGCTGCTCGCTGACTTCCACCCGAAGGGTGCAGTCGCGATGAGCTACGGCCTCTGGCTCGACGGCCCCGGCATCACCGACCGCGCCACGGTTTTCGTTGGCAAGGACGGCAAGGTGAAGTGGGTTGAGTCGGCGGGTCCGGGTGGCGCGCGCCAGCCGTTCGACCTGCTGACCAAGTCGAAAGAGCTGGGCGCCTAGCGCTGGCTCACGCCTCGGGCCACCGGACGCATCGTTCAGGCCCCAGGTGGATGACTGAGGATCCCCGCCCCGCGACACAGGTCGCGGGGCGGGGATCTTTTCATGATGCTCCCATGCTCCGGCTGGAACGCGTCATGGCGGACCTCAATCTCGGCCCGTTCGGAGGTTTCTTCCGCCGCGTCGGAGGAAACGCGTTGCCCAAGTGGCTCGTGTTGAGGGAGGCCTGCGGCCTGACAGAGCGGTCGCGTGTAAGTTTCCCTGCGCTTCGTCGACGGATCGAGCGGCGACGCTACAGTTGGTTCCGAGAGCCTTGATGACCATTCCGTGCGCAGTGCGGATGCTCCACGCCCCAACTCTGGATCCAAGACGAGGAATCCAACTCCATGCAGGAATCACGCCCGAACCGACTGACGACCCGACGTGAAGTCTTGAAGGACACCAGTCGGCTCTCTGCCTCTGCCATGCTGATGGCGGGAAGTCTTCCTTACATCCATCCGAGGAAGCAGGAAGAGACCATCAACGTGGCGCTCGTTGGCTGCGGAGGCCGCGGAAGTGGCGCGGCGAAGAACGCGCTCTCGGTCAAGCGGGGTCCGATCAAACTCGTCGCCATGGCGGACGTCTTCGAGGACCGTCTGAAGACGAGCCATGACGCGCTGACGAACGAGCTAGCGGACCGTATGGACGTGCCCCAGGAGCATCGCTTCATCGGCTTCGATGGCTACAAGGATGCGATGGACTGCCTCAAGCCGGGTGACGTCGTGATCCTCGCGACGCCGCCTGGGTTCCGATGGGTGCACTTCAAGTACGCGATTGAGAAGGGGCTCCACGTCTTCATGGAGAAGCCGGTCTCAGTCGATGGGCCGACGAGCCGCCGGATGTTCGCGCTCGCCGAGGAGTCGCGGAAGAAAGGGATCAAGGTCGGGGTCGGCCTGATGTCGCGCCACAGCCGTGCGATGCAGGAGCTTGTCAAGCGCGTCCAAGACGGTGAGCTCGGCGAGATCATCTCGCAGAACGGCTACCGCATGCAGGGCCCGGTGGCCACGTTCCGCTCGGAGCCGGTGCCGGAAGGGACCAGCGAGCTGGAGTATCAGATCCGCCGCTTCCACGGCTTCCTCTGGGCCAGCGGCGGTGCGTTCAATGACTTCTTCATCCACATCATCGATCAGCTCGCCTGGATGAAGGGCGCGCTCCCCGTGAAGGCCCAGGCCAGCGGCGGTCGCCACTACAGGATGAGCGGCGACGGCGTTCCGTACGTCGACCAGAACCTCGACGTCTACACGGTGGAGTATACCTATCCGGACGGGACGAAGCTCATGTTTGACGGGCGCAACCAGGCGGGCTGCGAAACGCGCTTCTATAGCCACATGCATGGAACGAAGGGGTCCGCCGTCGTCTCGGCGAACAGTGACTGCGGCCTGCCCTCGAGTATCCATGAGGGCCACACGCTCAGCCGCAAGAGCCGCATCTGGACCTCGAAGGTTCCGGACGACCAGCGCAACCCGTACCAGAACGAGTGGGAGGATCTCATCGAGGCTATCCGCGACGACCTTCCTTTCAACGAGGCGCAGTCCGGCATCGAAACGACGATGCTCTGCAACATGGGCCGCATGGCCGCGCACGTGGGCCGCGAGGTCACGTACGAGGAAGCCCTGGCGTCCGAGCACGAATTTGCGCCAGGCGTGGCAGATCTCACGCTCGACTCGGACTCGCCGCTGATGGCGGACGAGAACGGCCTTTATCCAGTTCCTGCGCCTGGACTCGTGACAGATCGCGAGTACTGATCGAAGCAGAAGCCGAATGAGTGTCCTGATGCGATGAAGTGGCCGCTCTTCTTCGCGTTCTGGATTCTCCTCGGCTGTTGGGGTTTTTTTGAGCAACGCACCCTGGGCTTCGAGGGACGCTCATGGGCGGCTCGGTGACCATCCACAGCCGCTCGTTGAGCAATTCTGAGCGACATACCTACCCTGTTAGAGATGTCCCAGCGGCGTGCTCCCAGATCGATGCGCCCCGCCGGTCCACGGCCATTGCCTGCTCCCGTAGCTTCATCTAGAAGCCCCATTAAGCTCTCGCACACTCTCTTCATCGCCGCCGCGCTCGTTGGCCCTGCGCTCGCCCAGGGCGGCGATGAATGCACCGGCGCCACGCCGCTCCTCTCCGGCATTGCCATGCCGTTCACCACGAGCGGCGCAACGGCCAGCGCCGAGATCTGGAGCTGCGTGGATCAGTCGGCTGACCTCTGGTTCGAGTACATCACCGTGGGAATGACCGGTAGCCTGGTCGTCGAGACCTGCGGCTCGGCCTACGATTCAGCCCTGGAGATCTTCTCGGGAGCCTGTGGCTCGTTGACCTTGGAAGAGTGCAACGACGACGCCTGCAGCCAGCAGAGCTCCGTCTCAATTCCGGTGACGGCTGCCGTCGGGGCGATCTACTACATCCGCGTGGGCGGCTTCGGCGGTGCGACGGGCTCGGGGCAGATTCTGGCCTTCGAGGGCCCTGCGCGTGACTGCAGCACCCGACCCATTCGAATCGAATGTCGACTGCATGACGGCCACGCTGCTGGGTGATGGCAGCTACGTCGGGCTCAACGTCGAGGAGGCCGGCAAACGACTACTACCTGGTCACCATCCCGAGCGCTGGAACCCTGGACGTCAGCCTTTCATTCGTTGCGAGCTTGGCCGACGTGGACCTGTTTCTGTGGGACCCAGCGATCGAATGCGACACTAACGTCGCTGGCCTCGGCGGTGCGTTTCTCGCCCGAAGCAACACGACCAGCGGCACAGAGAGTGTCAGCTACGCCAACGCGACGGGCGCGAATCTCGACGTGATCGTCGAGGTTGACATGTTTACCAGCATGGGGTGCAACGACTACGACATGGACGTCGGCGGCGCCGGCAGCGCTGCGGGGCCGATCGGTACGTCCTACTGCATGGCCAACGCCAGCTCCACCGGGTCGGCAAGTGACTTGGCGGCCGTCGGGTCACCGTTCGTGTCTGCAGGCAACGTGACGCTGACGGCGTCGGGACTCCCGACCAACTCCTTTGATTTCTTCATCGTCTCGGACATGACCGGATTCGTGATGATCCCCGGCGGCAGCACCGGGAACCTCTGCCTCGGCGGGTCAGTGGGCCGCTACGTGGGGCCGGCCAGGTGATGTCGTCCCTTGGCACCGGATCGATCTCACTGGCGATTGACCTCGCCTCGACCCCGAGGCCAACCGGGAGCGTCCCGACTTCGCCCGGTGACACCTGGCACTTCCAACTCTGGCACCGTGACGGCATCCCATCGGGCCCGACCTCGAACTTCACGAAGTGGCGAACGATCGTATTCAGCTGATCGAATGGCTGGGCCCGGTAGTCTCCCATCGCCACGCTTCTCTGCCCCAAGGCACTTCGCGTTGAAACGCACCCGGACCCCCGCCTGGCCCGTCCCGATGATGATCGAGCCGTACTTGGTGGTCATGGGTCTTCCTTGCATGGGGCCGTTTCGACGAAGATGGGCTAGGCGTGGAGGGTACGGTACCTGTCTTCGATGCATGGCCTACACCTTCCGCAGGCCCAACCTGGAGTGAATCCGTGAGCCTCAAGAGCCTTCTAAGCGACGTCCGTGCCTGCCGAATCTGTGAAAGCCAGCTCGAGGACGGCGTGCGTCCCGTGGTTCAGTTGGCCAAGAGCTCGGCGATTCTGATCGCTGGACAGGCCCCGGGCCGCCGCGTGCACGAGTCGGGCATCCCCTTCGATGACCCGAGTGGCGATCGCCTCCGTGAGTGGATGGGGGTCACGCGTGAGCAGTTCTACGATGCCTCCAAGATCGCTATTCTGCCGATGGGCTTCTGCTATCCGGGCACGGGCAGCTCGGGGGACCTACCTCCTCGACCAGAGTGTGCGGACGCCTGGCGTAGCACTCTCTTGGGCGAACTCAAGGAGTTGAAGCTCACGCTGGTGATTGGTCAATACGCCGTCAAGTGGCACCTAGGCCTTGGCAGGCAAACGCTCACCGCGACGATCAAGGACTGGAAGCTGCACCGACCGGGCGCCCTGCCATTGCCGCACCCAAGCCCACGCAACAACATCTGGTTGAAGAGAAACCCGTGGTTTGCGGCCGAAGTGCTGCCGCACCTACGCGGCGCCGTGAAGCGTGCGCTCGCCTGAGGCCACACGTTGGCTTGGGCGCTCCCGCCTGGCGACTCTCACGCGGCTGGAGTAGCGTCTTCATGATGATGTTCGGTCGATCCTCGGGGCCCGGCCACCTGCAACTCCACTAGACACACTCATTCAAACGTTGAACGCAGAGACGGACCCATGAAGCTCAGAAACTCCTCCTTAGCACTCCTTGTCCCCGTGATCTTTGCATGTGGAGAGGCAGGAGACCCTGGGGCTGAGGCAGCAGCTCAGCCGGAGTCCCCGATAGCCACCGAGGCGAACGAGCACGGGGCGGAGAGAGAGCTCGGTAGCCTTACGTTGGCCGGTCGCTCGTTCAGGGTCGTGCAATTCGGGGAACTCGAGCCTGGCAAGGAGACGGCCTTCGAGGTGGTGCCCGTCGAGATGGAAGACTCTGTCAACGCGTACCTTTGGCTGGAAAGCGAGGACGGGGCGCAGCTGTGCACATCCACGAAGGGGAGCCCAGAAGGGGAGCGGCTGCACTTCCACTTGCTGCCCAAGGAGGAGGGGCAGCCAGCCTACCGGGTGGTTCTTCGTGTTCGGGCTGATGGCGTGGACGAGCGCGGCGGGTTGCCCCTGGACGGGCATGGACATGAGCATGTGGAGGGGCCCCACAGCGGGGTGCCCGCGGCGCTCGCGGGCGCCGGCGGAACCCAATACCACCTGGAGCTCAAGCTCCACGACGACAAGGGTGACCTGGAGCTCTGGCTAGCACAGGACGCGCAGTACGGGAGCCCCCTCGATCTAGCTATCGATGCGACGATCGAAGTGGAGTTCGTCGATGTCGGGGGGCGCAAGGTCACCATGCGGCCGAGGAATCACGTCGACAACGAGGACGAGAGTGGTGAAGGCAACATGCGAGGCGGCAAGACCAACTACTTCATCTTCCCAAGCGCGGATGGCGAGGACGCCAGCTGGCTCCAAGGGCTCGAATTTCAGTCCATCGTGATCGTCAGCATCCAGGACGGCGACCAGCACTTCACGTCGGAAGAGTTCGTCCTCAAACCTCACAGCCACTAGAGCTACTTGAGCGTCGTCAGCTCCACCGCGCCGGAACCGCTCGCGCCCGCCACGCTGGACGTCGCGGCGCCGCCGGAGCGAGCCAACTCAATGGACGCCACGGGCAACAGCGCCACCGCCCAGTGCAGCTCGCCTCCGAAGCCGCGGCGCTCCAGAAGCTCGCGCAGCGCGAACCGGGAGCGCTGAATCCGCGACTTGACCGTGTTGACGCTGAGTCGATCACGAGCCGCTATGTCCTTCGGTTCCAGCCCGCCGAGGTAGTGATCGCGCAAGGTGTCAGCCTGTTCCTCAGGGAGCGAGTCGATGGCGTCGTGCAGCCTGCGGCAGGCCTCGGCACGTTCCGCGATCTCCTGGGTGGAGGGTGTTGCCTCTTCACGGGCCGACTCTGCCTCCCGAGCACGCCGGTTGCTGGCACCGCGCCGCTCGTTGGCGGCGAGTCGCCTCGTGGTCTACCGTAGCCAGGCGAACCGCTCGCTCGACCCAGGGGATTCGTCCCCTCGCCAGCCGGCCCGGTTCCGTCGATCGCGACTTGAAAGACAGCGGTAGGCGGCCTCTTGGGCCAGCTCCTCTCCGCCGCGCCCCCTGGATGCAGCCGATGACAGAAAAGGTCCCAGCCGATGCGGAGTGCATCGGCGGGGCGGCAAGAGTCTAGGTTAGGCGAACAGCCAGCGCCTATTGAGGGGTCGCAGCTGCAGGAGGTGGTGGCCGAGCTGCCCAGTGGCATGGGGGAGGGTGTTGCGCTAGAGTCGTGGACCGGTCTTGCCGTAGCCACATGCTGTCTGCCAGCTGGGGACTCCGTTCCGTTGGGTCGGGTCCCGATCGCACTCCTCTCGACCGGTGCCTGAGTTCAACCCGTCATGACACGCTCCACGGAAACGACCTACCTTGACTCGTCGCGGATCGTCGCCACGATCGCCGCGTTGGAGCGGCGCGTGGGAGAGCGCTTTCCGGACTCGAGCCTACGGAACACCTGCGGCGACGTCCTTCGACTCGCAGAGACCGCGAGTGTTCGCATCGAGTGGGTGAAGCGCCCCATCTGGGGGCTGCGGCTTCTCGCGATGCTCCTGTGCACCGTGATCGCGATGGGCCTCCTCGCCACGCTCATCCGATTCCTGCGTGCGGTCAAGACGATGAACGTCGTCGACTCCATCCAGGTCTTCGAGTCTGGGATCAACGATATGGTGTTCATCGCCATCGCGGTCTTCTTCGTGGTGTCCCTCGAGCGACGCGTCAAGCGGGGTCGCATCCTCGCAGCGATCCATGAGCTTCGTTCCCTGGCGCACGTCATCGACATGCACCAGCTGACGAAGGATCCTGCGCGTAGCTTCGGAACGGGGGGTGACACCCAGTCGTCGCCGAAGCGCACCCTGACCCCGTTCGAACTCGCGCGGTACCTGGACTACTGCAGCGAGCTGCTCTCGTTAGTGGGCAAGGTGTCCGTGCTGTACATCCAATCGATGGACGATACGCCGGTGCGCGAGTCCGCGAACGAGGTGGAGATCCTGACGACGGGCCTCTGCCGCCAGGTGTGGCAGAAGTTGATGATCCTCAATTCCATGTTGATCGACACCGGGACCAATCGCAGGGGGTAGCGACAGCGACCAGGCGGTGCGGTCACCGATCCGCATCGTGCGCCTGCAGAGCGATGGCGCTGGGCCGGCCTACGTGACATCCGCCCCCAG
>JBLIHL010000207.1:0-9306 GCA_047635895.1 Paracoccaceae bacterium
CGCCCCTATCGCCAGTCCAGCCGCCAGGCTAGCGAGCGGCTGTGGGCCATCGACACGGCTCTGCGCTGTCCTGGCGTCACCGTGGTCGTCGCGGATGGTTCGGGTCTCCCGATGGCCGCGACGCGCAGGCTCCAGCTGGCCGCTGCCTCCACAGGAGCCCTCGTGCTTCTTGCCCGGCCGCCGGAAGAAGTGCGTGAGATTTCGGCAGCGACCACGCGCTGGATCGTCACGCGAGAGGCCGCTCCGGAGGAGAACGCGGCTCCGGAGGGCCCCTGCTGGCGCCTCGCCCTGATCCGCGCCAAGGGCACACAGAAAGTCATCACCGTCCTGCCCGCACCGCTCCATCACAACCGTGGAGTACAGCAGGACGTTGGGGAAGACATGGGAAGGAGGAGGAACCAACCCAGTATCCATAGATACGTCCACAGCCATGCGGCGCGTCCTAGCACTCCACCTGCGTTCATTTTCGATCGACCTGTCCCAGCGCCGGCGCCAACGCGCGATGCGCCAACCCGACGCCCCGAAGACGTCGTGCCTCCTCTTGACCCAAACGAGCGGTGGGCGCGCCTCCATCGCGGCACGCTGCAATGAAGCCGCGCGGCGCGGTGTTCGCGTCGGGCTGTCCCTCGCCGAAGCCCAGGCGCTGATCGACCCGCGCGTCCGCTTGAGGTCGGGCGATCCCTGGGTGGAAGAGCTATCGGAAGAGCGCGACCTGCGTGCGCTCCACGCCGTAGGAATGTGGCTAATGAGCCGCTTTTCACCGGTCGTAGCGCTCGATCCCCCCGACGGTCTTTTCCTGGACGTCGCGGGGACGGAACGTCTCTTTGGGGACGAGAACGATCTCTGCCGGGCGATCCTCGGCGGCATGCATCGCTTTGGACTCGGCGCACGCATCGCCGTGGCGGACACGGTCGGCACCGCGTGGGCGGTGTCGCGGTTCGCCCAGACGCCGCGCACGATCGTCGACTCCGGCGGTGAGGTCGCGGCCCTCAGCGATCTGCCCGTCGAGGCACTGCGCCTTCCCGACCAGGCCCTGGCCGACGCCCTGCGCGAGCTGGGCGTCGAGCGAGTGAGCCAGCTCATGGACCTCGACCGTGACCGCGTCGCGGCGCGCTTTGGCGCCGACGTCGGCCTGCGACTCGACCAGGCAACAGGACGTGCGTTCGAGGCGGTCACGCCGCTGGTGTACGAAACGCCCCCGGTGGCCGAGCGCACCTTCGAAGGCCCGGTCAAGCAGCTTGCCGCCGTGGTCCAGACCGCCGAGAACCTGGTGAACGAGCTCTGCGGTGACCTGGCCCGCGCAAGGCGAGGACTCCTGGAAGGCAAGCTCGTGGTCAAGCCCTCCGATCTACCCGCCCGCCACGTCCCGCTCGCGCTCGCGCGACCGAGCGCCGACCCCAGGCACCTCTGGACCATGCTCAAACCCAAGGTCGATCAGGTGCACCTTGGCTTCGGCATCGAGAGCATGCGCCTCGTCGCCGTCCGCACCGGCCGGCTGCCCACGCGCCAGTCGAGCGCGTTCGGCGTCGAGGCTAGCAACGGGCCTGGCACCGGAACTGGGCTCCCAGGCGGCTCACCAGGCCGGGGACGCGCCCTCGACAAGCACATCGGTGAACTCATCGACATCCTCGCGGCGCGCCTCGGCCTGCCCGCGGTCGTCGTACCCCACGAGGAGGCGACCCACCTGCCCGAGCGCGCCTTCACGCTCAAGCGCCCCGGTGAAGCGAGCAGCCCCGGAGGCTCCGTGGGGCCCCCTCCGGCTCCCCATAGGGCCGCATCACGTCCCTCGAAACTCTTCGACCCGCCCGAGCCCGCCACCTTCGACCTCCAAGACCAGCATGGAGCCCCCCAGAGAATCCGTTGGCGCGGCATCGCCTACCGCGTCCAGCGCGCCCGCGGGCCCGAGCGCATCGCCCGCCCATGGTGGGATGACTCACCCGCCTGGCCCGACGGTTCCCCTCACACCGTGCGCGACTATTTCCGGCTGGAGACCAGCTGTGGGCGCTCCCTTTGGACGTTTCGTGAGCCAAGGCACGGCCGCGCGTTCATCCACGGTGAGTGGGCATGAAGACCCGCAAATTTTCCAGGCGAGGAATCGGCCAGCTTGTGCCCCGACTTGATCCAGACTTGTGGCGAAAACGCCGATGATCGGGACTCGATTGACAGGGCTCGCCTGGGCGTTCCGTCCCCCGCGCCAGGCTCCCTACCGCGCTATCGCACCGCGCCCCCTGCAACCGCTAGAACCAGCAACAGACCTTTGAACATCTCCATTTTTGGAATGGGCTATGTAGGAGCCGTCTCCTCGGCATGCCTTGCCGAGCTCGGCCACGAAATCGTCGGGGTGGACCTGAACCCAGCCAAGCTGGAGTCGATTTCCCAGGGTAAGTCGCCGGTCATCGAGGCGGGAGTCGCCGAACGCATCGCCAAGGCGCACGCGGAAGGCCGGGTCCACGCGACCAGCGACGGCCACGACGCGGTCCAGCGCACGGACCTCAGCATCGTCTGCGTCGGCACGCCAAGCAATGCCGCCGGAGAGCTCTCCCTCGCCGCGGTGGACGCCGTGGTCAAGGAGATCGGCGAAGCCATCGCAAAGAAAGACACGCCGCACACCCTTGTGCTGCGCAGCACGGTCATCCCGGGCATCACCGAGGATCGGGTCGGACCCGCCCTTGAGAAGGCCAGCGGGCGCAAACTTGGTCAAGGCCTCGAGCTCGCGTTCAACCCCGAGTTCCTCCGCGAAGGCAGCGCCGTTCGCGACTTCTACGCTCCGCCGTTCACGCTCGCCGGTTCGGCGAGCCCAGGTGGCGCCGAGGAAGTCCGACGTATCTACGAAGGCATCGACGCCGCGTTCCACTCCACGAGCTGCCGCGCCGCCGAGTCGGTCAAGTTCCTCTCGAACGCGTTCCATGCCGTCAAGATCGTCTTTGCCAACGAGGCAGGCACGCTCCTGAAGGACATGGGAGTCGATGCCCGCGAAGCACTCCAGCTGTTCTGCGAGGACAAGAGCCTCAACATCTCGCCCGCCTACCTGCGCCCCGGCGGCGCGTTCGGCGGATCCTGCCTGCCGAAGGAAATCCGCGCGTTCATGGCGCTCGCCGGTATCAGGAACATCTCGATGCCCATGATCGAGAACGTCATGGCCAGCAACCTGAGCCAGAAGCAGCGCGCTTTCGACCTCGTGACCAAGCACGGTCGCGGTCGCGTTGCGCTCTTTGGCCTTGCGTTCAAGCCCGGCACCGATGACCTTCGCGAATCGCCTCACGTCGACCTCGCCGAGCGCCTGCTCGGCAAGGGCTACGAAGTCGTCATCTATGACGAGGCGTTGGAAATGGGCCGCATCCTCGGCACGAACCGCGAGTTCATCGAGCGCGAGATCCCCCACATCAATGAGCTTCTGCTCAACGATCCCGCCCAGGCTCTTGAGGGTGCGGATACGATCGTCGTAGCCCACGCCCCGGCCGCCGCGCTCGATCTCATCAAGCAGAACCACGGTGGCCGCCCTATCGTGGACGTTAGCGGCATCGACGCACTCCGCCGCATCGAAGGCGCCAACTACGAAGGACTCAGCTGGTAATGACCGATACGGACGATCGACCCAGGCTACTCTTCATCGCCCCTTGGTTCCTGTTCCCCACGATCAGTGGGGGTCGGATCCGCACGGCCGACATTCTCCGCGGGATGCTGGGCAGCAAGTTCCACGTCACGCTGCTTCAGCCCGAGCCGCCCGAGGGGACCGAAGTTCACCGGGACGAACTCGTCCGGGCCGCCGATGAGGCCATCTTCTGGAAGGACGACGCCAAGCGTTCCAGCCTGCGCCGCCTCGCGGCGGTGGTGTCTCCCCGGCCGATCTCCATCGCCACCGACGATTCGCCCAACGCGCGTGCCGCCATCCAGGCCGCGCTCGCGCAGAAGCCCGACGTCGTGGTCGTGGACTTCGTGCACACGGCGATGCTGTGCCCCGAAGTCTTCGAGGTCCCGAGCGTCGTGTTCACGCACAACGTTGAGGCCGAGATCTACAAGCGCCAGGCCGAACGTGCCAACAAGCCCTGGATGCGGAGCGTCTGGAAGAGCCAGGCCAAGAAGATGCACCGCTTCGAGGCGGACAACCTGAAGCGCTTCACGACGGTGATCGCCGTGTCCGACCGCGACGCTGAGCAGTTCAACCAGAACTTCGGGATCCCGCACACTGAAACCATCCCCACCGGCGTGGACATCGATTTCCACTCCCCCGCGGAGAGCGCGCGCGAGGGAGACCTGACCGGCGCGACGCCCCGCCTCGTCTTCACCGGTTCGATGAACTGGCTCCCGAACATCCAGGGCCTCGAGTGGTTCCTTCGTGATTCGTGGCCGAAGATCGCCGAGGCGTGCCCGGGCGCGAGCCTGAAGGTCATCGGACGCAACCCCGACGAAGGTCTCGTTCAGGCCGCGAGTCGTGCCGGGGCCAATTGGGACTTCACCGGCTTTGTGGACGACGTGCGCCCACACATCCACGGTGGCGACCTGTCCATCATTCCGCTGCGCATCGGTGGCGGTACGCGCCTGAAAGCCTACGAAGCGATGGCCCTTGGCTCACCGCTGATCTCGACCACGCTCGGCGTCGAGGGGCTTCCGATTGACGGTGGGACCCACTGCGTGATGGCCGACTCCGCGGAGGCGTTCGCCGACGCCTGCATCGACCTGTTACGCGATGGCGAAAGGCGCCTCGGGATCCGCAGCGCAGCCCGCCAGGTGGTCGTGGATCGCTTCTCGTCCAAGAAGGTCGCAGATGCCTTCGAGGAGATCTGCTTGAAGACGATCGCCCAAGGGGCCCCATCGAAAGGCGCTGGATCCCAAGGGGTCCATAGCGCGCAGGCAGAAGCTAGCTGCCCCCCCCCAAGAGCCTGGAGCGCGTCCCGAATGGGATAAACGCGAAGAGAGAGCCACAGACAGGATCCACTGATCGAGGTACAGTCGCGAAGCCCCGGTAGGTTCGCGGGCATACCCCTTTTCTTGACGCTCCATGTGGATCACTGCCCTCCTCGCGGCGGCCGCTACCCAGGCGGCCCCCGGCGCCCCCCCGAACTTCTTAATCATCCTCCTGGATGATGTCGGACGGGACAAGGTTCGCGCGTATGGCGACCAGCCCAACTGTCAGCCGACGCCCAACATGGACGCGCTCGCCGCCAGGGGCGTGCTCTTCCGTAACGCATGGTCGTACCAGTCGTGCAGCCCGACGCGTGCTGCGCTCCTCACGGGGCGTCATTCGGACCGCACGGGGATCGGCTCCGTCATTCTCAGTGGAGACGGCGTGTACACGCCCTTGAGCACCGCAGAAACGACGCTTCCCGACGCCCTTCCCACGTACACAAGCGTGGCGCTGGGCAAGTGGCACCTTTCGGACCAAGGCGACCCGCCGACCCATCCACTCGACAGCGGCTTCGACGCGGTTTCAGGCTTCCTCGGTCCGAACGACTTCTTTAGTTGGGATTGGAACCTCAACGGCACGGTCACGCCGAGAACGGGCTACTACCCCACGGAGTTGGCCACCCAAACGATGGGCGTGCTCGACCGCGTCGAGGAGCCATTCTTCGTTTACTACTCCCCGAAGTTTGCCCACGCCCCGTATCACACGCCCCCCTCGATCCTGCACTCCCAGCCGAACTCGAACTCGGCGATCATTCAGCACATGGCGATGTCGGAGTCGATCGACACGATCGTCGGGCGCATCCTGAGTCATGTGGACCTCGAGCGTACCTACGTCTTCCTCTTGGGCGACAACGGCTCGCCCGGCTCCACCGTCGCCCATCCCTTTGAGCAGGGGAAGGTCAAGGGAAGCCTCTACGAGGGCGGCCTGCGCGTCCCGATGATCGTTGCCGGCCCGGGCGTGGCGCAGGGCATGGAGTGCGATGGACTGGTCCACGTGACCGACTACTTCGCGACCATCCTGTCGCTTGCGGGTCAGGCGCCCACGACCTCGGGAGCGGAAGACTCCATCGACTTCGCACCACTGCTTGGCGACCCTTCACTACAAGGGGCACGGAACACGCTCTACGTTCATCGCTTTCCCTTCCCGGGCACCACCGGCCAGCGGATGCGCGCGCTGCGTACGAAGCGCTGGAAGCTCATAGAGAACCGGACGTCGGGCATGTTCCAGCTCTACGACCTCTCCGTCGACCCGTTCGAGAACAACGATCTTCTCGTCACCCAGCCGGGCCCGATCACCACTCGGATGAAGAATCGACTCCTGGCGCTGATGCCCACGTTCCCGTGATCGGCCAGGAGCGTGTCGCGAGCCGAAAGAAACGCCGAAAGAAACTGATCCGAAGCGTCCCCGCGTCGTTGGTACTCCTGTGCGCCCGCACGATGCGTTGAGTTCGTTCCTTTCTCGATTCTGAGCCCCATGAGCCGCTTTCTTTCCGCCTGCCTCGCTCTCACGACACTGTCCCTGGCTCCACTCCATGCCCAGCTGAGCCTGCCTGAGACCTTCGGGGGGCTTCCGGCCGGTTTCTTCGAGGAGTTCGCGCTCTCCACGGACCGCGGAAAGACGCTCGAAGCGCTGCTCCCCGGGACCGTGGAGCACTTCTACTTCTCGTGTCTCTATCTGCAGCAGGAAGGCCAGCTCGATCCCGCAGATGCGCTTCTTCGGACCTGGAAGACGGCCCTCGACGAGGGTTCAGACTACCGCCAGATCGAGGCACGACAGGCGCTGCTCCGCGCATCCACGGATCCGGCGGCGACCTACGCCTACTTGGAGAGGGAGCTTGGGCTTCGCTACACCGATCGCCGCATGGTCCCCGGCGAGTCGCCGGACGCCCCAACGGCGCTCGACCCGGACCGGATCTCCACGAGAACGCTCCTCCAGAAGGTCATGGGTAGGACCTCCCAAAGTGCGCTCCAAAGGCTTGATCCCGTCCTCCTTGAGTCGCTCGTGCGGCGGACCCTGACCGAACGCCAGCGGGGCTGGCTACTCGACCTCTTGCCGCGCCCCGACGTCCCTGGGCTTCTGGAGCTCATCGTCCAGGACATGACGGCCTCTGACAAGGTGTCATTCGGAAGCCGCCGCATCCACTCGAAGCTCACTCTTCCCCAGCTCGAGCAGCTGCGCGCTGCGCGTCCCGAGATGCTCTCCAACGAGAGCTACGTGAACGCCGTGATGCAGCGCCTCGCACCGCGCTTCCCCGAGATGATCGAGGACCGTGCGGATCAGCTCGCGTACTTGGAGCGCGCCTGGGGCTTTGTCTCGCTCCTCCCGCAGACGTTCGTCTCGCTTAAGGCGCACCTGCTCTATCACTGGACCGTCTTCAATCTCGATGGCGGCGACGTGAATGAGGAAGGGCTCCTGACGTACCTGCGCCTGCCGCGGCAGACGCAGCTCAGCGTCAGGTCCCCCAACGATTCGCGGCAGAGAGCGTCACTCGGGGACGATTTCCGCGCGGTCACCCCCTTCCCGGCCATCGGGTCGGAGAACGCAGTCATCCATGAGGCCCTCCTGCAGGTCTTCCGATCGTCGAGTCAGTACCAGCGCTACGTCGGCGTCCTCGAGCAGGAATACGTTCGGCGCACATTCGCAGAGGCCAGGCTGCTCCACGGCGATCCGGCCCAGGCCGGCTCTTACGTCAAGATGCTCGGCTTAGGACGCGCCGAGGCACTTCGCCAGCGTGTCGACATCGAGTTCGCCCGGACCAATCCGCGGCACCTCACGGCCGATGCGCCAGTGACGCTCCAGGTCGACGTCAAGAACGTCGACCGCATGATCGTCAAGGTCTTCGAGATCGACCCCGTGGCGTACTTCGACCGCTTCAAGCGGCCGGTGACGTCGAGCCTGGACCTTGACGGCCTCGTGGCGAACGAAACTCAGGTGCTGGAGTTCGACGCGCCGCCGATGCGTCGCGTCCAGCGTGACATCCAGATGGACGCCCTCTCGAAGCCGGGCACCTACGTGATCGAGCTGATTGGAGGCGGGGTTTCGAGCCGCGCTGTGGTCGTCAAGGGCCACCTGCAGATGCTCGGCCGAATGACGGCCGCGGGGCACCTCCTGCGCGTCATCGATGGCGCGGGCCAGCCCCTGAACGGCGCCATCGTCCGCTTCGGCGGCCGCGACTATTCGCCCAACGAACGCGGTGAAATCCTCGTCCCCTACTCGCCGGCAGGCAGAGCCAAGAAGAACGTGCTCCTCCGCAGCGGAGGAGTCACGTCGATCGCACGCCTCGACCACTGGGGTGAGACGTATGGACTCAAGGCCGCGGTGCACACGCCCCTCGAGGGCCTCCTGGAGGGAACGAGCGCGACGATCATCGCTCGCCCCGCACTCACGCTGAACGGGCGTCAGATCTCCATGGGCACGGTCAAGGACGCGACCCTGCACATCACCGCCACGACAACGGATGGGACCGTCAGCCAGAGCATCGCGCGGGGCTTTGATTTTAGCGAGAGCGGCGACATCGTCCACAGGATCACCGTGCCCGAGCGAGTCCACAAGATCTCGGTCCAGCTTCGCGCAACGGTCCGCAGCCTCTCCCTTGGCGAGGATGTCGAGCTCAGCGCACGCCAGGTTTCCTTCCCCGTGAACAAGCTTCACAGAGAGAGTCCTTTCCACACCTACCTGACCCAGACTCGCAGCGGCTACGCGCTCGATCTCCTGGGTCGCGCCGGCGAGCCGATCACCGATACCGAAGTTCAGATGACCTTCGCGAATCGCATGACAGGCACGTCGGAATCGGTCCGCCTCAAGACCAACGAACGCGGCCGCGTCCAGCTCGGGGGCCTCGCGGACATCACTTCCCTGCGCGTGACCTCCCCGGCGAACGCCACCAACGTCTGGGACCTGCGCGACCTCCCGGCCTTCGGAATCCCGCGGAAACTGAACGCCCGCGCCGGTCAGGCGGTGCGCATTCCGTACTCAGTGCGCGCCGGTGAGGTCACCCGGTCCCTCGCATCGCTGCACTCCGTCGATGCCCAGGGACAGCCGCTCCGCGATCACTTCGACGCACTGTCGATGGCGAACAGGTACCTCGTGGTCGAGGGCCTCCCCGAGGGCCAGTACGACCTCACGATGAAGCGCTCCGGGCAGCGCGTCCGCCTGACGATCCTGGAGGGCGATGTGGCGTTCCAGCATATCGTTGGGGAGCACCACGCCCTCGACGTGGTGGACACCGTCCCCCTGCAGATCGTTCGGGTTTCGAACGATGACGAAGCGCTCTTCGTCCAGCTCGGCGGCAGATCGCCTGCCGCTCGCGTTCACGTGGTCGCCACGCGCTTCATCGAGCACACGGTGGCTGAAAGCGCCCTGGGGCTCCATTCCATGGGCATGCCCAAGCGCACCGCCCT
>JBLIHL010000208.1:0-9301 GCA_047635895.1 Paracoccaceae bacterium
AGTCTTCGGACCCGGACGCGCGCTTTTGCAGCCCACGCCCTCGGCCTGGCAGCGGCTCAGTCGGACAGCATCGCGCTCAAGCAGACGATCGCTAGCGGCCTGATCGAGCTGCTCGAAGAGGAAACGCATCGCCAGAGCGATCTGCCCGTGGCGGCGGTTTCGTCGCTCGGTCTCATCGAGCTTGGATCGAGGATGCAGGTGCCGCCGGCCGCCGTGCGCGAGTCGTCGGCAGCCGACTATGTTCTTTCAGGCGGCACCCTGACCCAGTATCTGGAGCGTTGGACCCAAGGTAAGCAAAGCGGCGACCAGCGGCGTGATACCACCAAGCGCCCCACGCTGGTCCAGTGCCACGCGCTCGTTGCCTACGCCCGAGCCGCACGGTCGGCCGACGAAGGCACGCGCATCGAGGCGATTGAGCACTTGGTGTCACACGCTAAAGAGCGCCGGAACCATCTGCACCAGCGGACGGCTTCTACGATCGCCATGGGCGAGCTCGTACGTGGCGGCAACGCGAAGGCGGACCGGGCGGCGCGGGAGTACCTCTTGGAGGCGATGAGCACGGGCCAGCCGCTCGAGCGTCGCTTCGCGCGCATCGCGCTGGCTAGCGCCAGCGGCCGCGCAGGCGCGGGCGAAGAGCCCTTCGCCGGTTGGCGGCAGGTCCACGGGGCCCTCACCAAGTCCCTCGTGCAGTCCAGATCGAGTGACATGGCGTGGAGCGCGTTGTCTCTGGGCATCCTGGAGGACTCGCTGGCCAAGGCCGGGATCGACACGGGGCGCAGCGGCACGAGCGCCCTCAGGACGCTCGCCGTCAAGCGGCGTAGTGGTGACGACTCAGCGGCGCTGGCGCTGGGCCTCGCACTGGCGACTCGGAACCGTGAGGACGTCGCAACGTTCGGCCCCGGCGTCATCAAGGAGTTCGACGAAACGACGACCCCGTACCTGCGGGGGCATGTTTCCGTGGCGCTCGGATTGATGGATCACAGAGCATCCATTCCGCGCCTTGAGGCTGAGCTCGAGGCCGCAGCGAATCAGCCGATTCGCCTGTGGAGCGCCGCCGTCGGCCTGGTCCTGATGGGCGAGCCCGTCGGGGCCAAGCTGGTGCAGGCCCTGCGGGAGTCGAACTCCTCGCAGTCGCGTATCGCCATTGCGGCGGCGCTCGGCCAAGCAGGCACGTTCCGGGCCGTGGCTCCGCTGCTCGACCTCATGGGTGACGACGGGCAGCCCACGCCCCTTCGGGCCTCGGCAGTCGATGCTCTGGGTGCCGTGTGCGACCTCTCCCGCCTCCCCTGGCGGGACCCGGTGGCCCACGCGCTTCCCTACTTCGCCGCCACCCCGACCCTGATCAGCGGCGGCGCCGGGGTCCTGGAGCGGCCCTGGTAGGCGGTTCCGCCTGATGCGTGGGGGGCTTCTGAACGAGTCGGGAGTCTCCCCCCGCCGAACAACGGCTTCGGGGCCCCGCGCCTGCATGCTGGCGCGGGGCTCTTTCTTGCCTCAGGTGCCGTGGAAGGTGACGTGAAGGCCCCCGGGCGTATGCTCTGGGCGATGGAACAGCGCAGGATCGGCAGGACGGACCTCTCCGTATCTCAGTTTGGCCTCGGGACGGCTCCGCTCGCCGGGATGTTTGAGCCCGTGGAGGAAGCGGTCGCTCGGGCGACCGTGCAGGCCGCCATCGACGGCGGCATGCGATTCTTCGACACGGCTCCCTGGTACGGGTTCGGCTGCGCTGAGCGGCGCCTGGGGGATGCTCTGCGCTCGGTGGATGAGCCGTTCATGCTCTCGACTAAGGTCGGTCGGCTCCTGGAACCGGCGCAGCA
This sequence comes from Paracoccaceae bacterium, assembly GCA_047635895.1. Lineage (GTDB taxonomy): Bacteria > Planctomycetota > UBA1135 > UBA1135 > Saltatorellus. The sequence continues at coordinate 1,815 of JBLIHL010000208.1, forward strand.
CGCGCCCGGGGACTGGCCTGGCTGGCCCGCCAAGCTTCCGTTCGCGCCGCGCGCGGACTACGGCTACGAAGCGGTCCACCGGAGCTTCGAGGACAGTCTCCAGCGCCTTGGATTAGCGCGCGTCGACGCGCTCTTCCTCCACGACATCGGACGCATGACCCACGGCGATGATCACTCGCGCCACTTCCGGGATGCGATGGACGGTGGCGTGCGGGCGCTGCTGGAGCTGCGGGACGCTGGGAAGATCGGGGCAATCGGTATTGGCGTGAACGAGGTCGAAGTACTGGAAGAGGCTCTCGACTGCGCGCAGTGGGACATGTTCCTGCTGGCTGGCCGCTACACGCTGCTGGAGCAGGAGCCGGCCCTTTCGCGGCTCTTCCCCGCGTGTGAGCGAGCCGGCACCTCGATCATCATTGGCGGCGCGTTCAACTCCGGGCTCCTGGCGGGTGGAGGTACCTACAACTACGCGGAGGCTCCCAAGGAACTCCTGCGGCGTCGAGATGATCTGCGTGAGGCCTGTAAGAGGTTCGGCGTGGCTCTGGAAGCCGCCGCGCTTCAGTTCCCACTGGCGCATCCCGTGGTCGCGTCCGTCCTGATCGGATGCCGCAGTCCGGAGCAGGTTCACGCAAATCTCGCGCACGCAACCCAGCCCATTCCGGACGATCTCTGGGCGTATCTCGGCGAGCAAGGCTTCTTGACCCGGTCCCTGCCCTGAATAGGCGGTGATAGGGCGTCAGGGCTGACTCGGTGGCGCATGGGTCGAATAGTCCCCCCTAATATCAGGTTTCTTCGGGTTCTTGTGCCCCCTGCGCCCTGCCTATCCGGATGCTCTGTGGGCACAGAAATCGCCAAAAATGGGTTCGATTCTGCAGCTTGGTGGCCGACTGAAACTACGGGCAGCTTTCACCGATCGACTGCGCTCCTGTTCATATTCAGGTGCAACCGGTGACCCCGTACAATTCTCCGTGATGCAGCAGACTATCAGCCACTTCGAAAACGCAGCCCAAAAGGGACGCGCGCTCCGCGACGACACCAAGGCGATGATCGCTTCGGTGAAAGCTGAAACGCGTGCGTTTCAGAAGTCGCACACAGGCAAGGCAACCTGGCAAGTGATCAACTCCCTCGGCTCCTATCTGGCGCTCTGGGCGATCATGTACTTCACCATCCAGGTGTCCTGGCTCCTGACCGCGCCCTTTGCGCTGGTCGCGGCAGGCGTACTGGTTCGAGTGTTCATCATCAGTCACGACTGCGGGCACGGTTCGTTCCTGAAGTCCGAGCGCTGGAATACCATCTGGGGCGTCATCACCGGACTCTTCACGTTCACGTCGTACCACCACTGGCGCGGCGAGCACGCGGTGCACCACGGAACCTGTAGCAACCTGGATCGCCGCGGAACCGGAGACGTCTGGACGATGACGGTCGCCGAGTACAAGGCCTCATCGCGCATGAGGAAGATGGGCTACCGCTTTGTGCGCAACCCGTTCGTGCTTCTCGTGATCGCGCCCCTTTTCTTGTTCCTCGTGCTCGAGCGCTTTCCGCGCGCCAGCGCTTCGAAGAAGGAGCGCGTCGCGACCTGGTGGACCAACGTGGCCCTGGCCGTGATGGTCACCGGCATGTGCTTGCTCTTTGGTACGTCGACGTTCGTCCTGTTGCAGCTCGGCATCGTCGGCGTCGCCATGGGTGCAGGCGTCTGGCTCTTCTACGTCCAGCACCAGTTCGAGAACACCTACTGGGCCTCGAACGCGGACTGGGACTTCGGCGCCGCCGCCATGGAAGGCAGCTCGTTCTACAAGCTGCCGAAGGTGCTTCAGTGGTTCTCGGGCAACATCGGCTTCCACCACATCCACCACCTCTCGCCGCGCGTTCCGAACTACAACCTCGAGCGCTGCCACGAGGCGATCACGGCCGTCGGTGGCCAAGTTCGCGAGGTCACGTTCTTGGAGGGCTTCAAGGCCCTTCGACTTCAGCTCTGGGACGAAGCCACTAACCAGCTCATCAGCTTCCGCCAGGCGCGCCTGGCCTACTCCTGATCGAGCGGATCGGGGCCTCTGCCCTTTTCAGAGCCCGAGGCGCGCGCCCTCCTGAAGGACATGCGCGCCGGCAGCCTCGATCGCGGCGGCAGCCGCGCTGTTCGGCTGAGCCGCCGGGTTCGAGTGATTCAGGTGGGTGAACCAAACCCGGTCAAGAAGTGACCTCGATCGAAGCGCTGGCCCCTGGGCCAGCGCTTCGATTGTTTCCACGATGAACGGGTGCGGGACGTCGGCCATATCGCGCCCGGGAAGCTCATCCGGGCCGTAGAAAGTGCCGTCGAGGAAGGCGAGGTCTACCCCCTCCAGTACGTCGGCCAGCGGTCGATCCCAGCGGCTCCACTTATCGATGTCCGGAAGGTAGAGGGCGGTGCGCGAGGGGCCCTCGATCACGAAGCCGACGGTGTCGCTGAACTCGTCTCGGTGGGGCACCTGGATGGCGGTGACGCGGAGGTCGCTTGCCAGGGTGAAGGGTTCGTCCGGCGTCAGCGTGACGGAGCGGGCGTGGCCGCCGTCGAAGAGGAGGCTCCATGGGCCGTTGGTCTGCAGGAAATCCGCCATGCGGGCGGTTCCGATGAGGTCGACGGGCGCAGAACCATAGGCCTCCCGTCCAAACTGGATCAGGCCGGAGTAGTGGCCGATGTGGGCGTGCGTCAGGAAGACGCCGTCGAAGAGCGCGGGTCGGCCGGGCGCGTCGATGCCGGGGCCGCCGTGGCCGCGGGCGAGCTCGACCTGGAGCGGCAGGTCGGGGCTGGCGTCGAAGATCCAGCGGCGGCCGTCCCTGGGGTCCACAAGAAGCAGGCTCGTGACGAGGCGGCGGCGACTGGGGTCGTTGCGCGCGGCTTCGCAGCACTCGTTGCGGCAGGCAATCTGGGGGAGCCCGCCGTCCTGGGCGGTGCCGAGGACCAGGAGGTAGGGGGCGCCGGGGTCGACGTTGACGTCTTGGTCGAGCGGCATCGGTGTTGCCTGACAGGCGACTAGCGCCCAAAGCAGCCCGGAAGCGAGGGGGAAGCGGTTCCACATGCTCCGAGCGTAACGTTCCCTCGAATCGCTGCGTCCGGTGCTTCCGGCGGGCGGCGGAAGGCCTACTCTTCTGCCCGTGTCATCCTCCTCCTCGAATTCCCTTAAGGGCGGCTCCATCCAGTCCGGCGCGCTGGCGGGGCGCACGATGGGTTCGGCGATCCTGTGGCTCGCGCTGCCGGTGATGGTCCAGCAGCTGCTCCAGGCCTTCGTCGGGATGACGGACAAGCTCCTGGCGGGTCACCTAGACGTGGACGTGCGGGTGGCGGCGCTCGATGCGATCGGTATCGGTTCGTACATGGGGTGGTTCATCGGGATTGCGATGAGCGGCCTGGGTATCGGCGGGCAGGCGATCATTGCGCGGGCCATGGGGGCGGGCGACAAGCCGCTCGCGCGGCACGCGCTCGGGCAGGCGATGGGCGTCAGCTTTGGCTGGGGCATCGGGGTGGGCGCGATCCTGTATCTCACCGCACCCTGGCTCGCCGAGTGGACTGGGCTCACCGCCGAGGCCGGCGGGCTCCTGTCGGATTACCTGAGGGTCCTGGCGCTCTCGATGCCGCTGGCGGCGGTCATGCTCGTGGGGGCCATGTGCCTCCACGGCGCGGGCGAGACGCGCAAGCCCGCCATGATTGCGATCCTCGTCAACGTGGTGAACGCAGGTGTCTCGTGGGCACTCTCCGGCGCAGACATCGATCTCGGTGCGCTGCCCGGCGGCTTTGCGCCCGAAGGCGCGCTGCTTGAGAACCCGTTCTCGTTCGATTTGGGCGTGGCTGGGATCGCGGCGGGGACGTCGATTGGCTACGCCGTCGGGGCCGCCTGGACGTGGCTGATCCTCGTGCGCGGTGTCCAGGACCTCGCGCTCTCCCGGGCCGAACTACGCCCGCGGCGACCGATGATCGTCCGCTTTCTCCGCATCGGCGTGCCGAACTTCGCCGAGGGGATCGCCATGTGGGCCGTCAACATCATCGTGCTGCTCTTCATCGGGCAGATTGCGGCGGGCGGAGGCCTCCAGGGCGCGCACATCATCGCCATCCAGTGGGAGTCCTTCAGCTTCTTGCCCGGTTTCGCCATCGGCACGGCGGCGGCGACGCTGACGGGGCAGTACCTCGGGGCGGGTGACCCCGCCAGCGCGCGGCGCGCGGTCCTGATGTGCGCAGCCTTCGCGGCGGTCCTGATGGGCTCTCTCGGCGTCGTCTTCATGACGTTCGGCGAGACCCTCACGCGCGTGATTTCCTCGGAGCCAGTCCATCTCGAGATCGTGCCCAAGCTCCTGTTCATCTGCGGCTCAGTCCAGGTGTTCTTCGCGTTCACGATGGTCATACGCCAGAGCCTGCGGGGCGCAGGGGATACGCGCTGGGTTTTCCTGATCACGACGTTCAGCAGCTACGGGGTCCGCCTTCCCGCCACCTACTACTTTGGCATTGTGATGGGCCTCGGCCTTCCGGGGATCTGGTACGGCCTCTGCGGCGAGTTCTTCATTCGCGCGATCCTGTTCGGGAGCCGTTTCTTCCACGGCGGCTGGCAGAAGATCCGCGTCTAATAGGGATCTGATGCAAGACCAGCGCTTTGATGAGCTCCTGAAGACCGGTGCCGAGATCTGGCGTGACTACTGCAACGAGCACGCGGGGATCTTTCACCGCGTGATCCCTGCGGACCATGCCCTCGCGATTGATGTCCTTCGGGACCAGCGCCAGTCCGCCCATACTTTCCTCGAGCTAGGCTCGGCCATGGGGGTGATCACGATCATCGCGGACCTCCTGGGCTTCGAGGCCTACGGCATCGAGATCGAGCCGACCCTGGTGGACACCGCCGAGCGCCTAGCCGAGGAGGTGGGCTCCTCCGCCACGTTCGTGGAGGGCAGCTTCGTCCCGATCGACTACCGGGACAACGTGGATCTGCTGGAGTCCGACTACATGACGCCCACGGAGGGCGCGGACGCTTACTCAGACATGGGCCTGGAGATCGCAGACTTCGACCTGGTCTACGCCTACCCCTGGCCGGGCGAGGAAGACTGGCTGATCGAAATGGTCCGCCGCCACGGGGGCGAGCGGACGAAGCTGATGATCTACACGGTCCGGGACGGATACGAGATCGTCGGCGGCTGAATCATCCACGCCAGCGCTGGCGTCTCCCCGGGGACTCTCAACCTCACCCAGAGCGAACGGGGAGGGAGAATGGAGGCGGCACCCGGATTCGAACCGGGGAATAATGGATTTGCAATCCATCGCCTTAGCCACTTGGCCATGCCGCCTCTCGGCCGGGAATATTAGGGGGAGAAGGGGGCGCCGTCGAGGGGGAATCACCAGGAGTTGGGGTTGCTTGCGCCTCAGGAGTGGGGGCTGGGTGATCCGAACTGGGCCCGTAGCGGGTCCTGTCACCATTCTGGCAGCGTCCTGCAACCGAGCCAGCGGAGCCCATCGCCCTGGCTCAGGAGGAGCGCCGCGCGATGCCTGCGCGGGCCCTCGAAGAGCCGGGGGAGGCCGGTCCTGGCGAGCATCGTCCAGGCCCGCGGCGAGGGAGCTGGTGCGCTGCCCGGTGAGGGGGTCTTGGAACGCTTCCCGAGCGCGGACGAACTGCGCTGGGAGTCCCTGGTCGCCGTCCACGCCCCTCTCTTCGTCAGTAGATGCTGAAGCCAGCCCGAGCGCCGTGCTCCGCGCTCGATCCCTGGGAGCCTGTTGCAAATTCACCTATCTGCCACGGCCTTCCAGTAGTCCCAGGGGTGTTGGGGCAACGCAGCCTCCGGAAGCTGGGGGCCCGCTAGGCGGAGTCAGCTATGCGAGGCACGCTCCCGGATTTCATGGGGCGGCTTCACTCCAGAACTGCGAGAAGTCGCAGAGTGTTCTGGAGGCGGCCATGACCGTGTCGGAGCCGTTCCGAGTGGAGGAGGGGCTTGCCTGGACTGACCAGCGCCCCTCCCTTCGCCAGAAGATGGTGCACGCGACTGTAGCGCCGCGCTAGACTGCCTAACGAGTTCACCTCCTATGTTTAAACACGCCGGCCGCCTGCTCTACGTCGAGACCCCACTTGGGGAGGACGTACTCCATCTTGAAGCATTCGACGGCGCCGAGGGGTTCTCGAGCCCTTTCGAATACCGGCTTGAGATGCTCTCGAGCGAAGAAGGGGTCGATCCGGCCAAGATCGTTGGCAAGGGTGTTGCCTTCCAGGTGATCGGCGACGATGGCGCGCTGGCTACCTGGCATGGCGTCGTGCGGCGCTTCGTTAGCGGCGGCCTGCATCCATCGGGTATGCGGGGCTACCAGGCCATCGTGGTTCCGTGGACATGGTTCCTGACCAAGCGTTCGACCTGCCGCATCTTCCAGGAGAAGTCGGTCGACGAGATCGTCACCCAGGTCTTCGAGGACGCAGGCTTCACCGACTTCGAGCTCAACCTCAGCGGCTCCTACCCTGCGCTGACCTACTGCGTTCAGTTCCGCGAAACGGACTTCGATTTCGTCTCACGGCTCCTCGAAGAGGAGGGCATCTTCTACTACTTCCGCCACGAGGCTGAGCGGCACGTGCTCGTGATCGCAGACAGCGATAGTGCGTATTCGCCGTGCTCGCAGTCTGCGGTCTCGTACTCCGAGGGGACGCTGAAAGCGGACTGCGTGAGCCGCTGGGTTCACAGCTACGAGTTCGTGAGCGGGAAGTGGTCCCACACCGACTACAACTTCGAGACACCGACGGTCGATCTCTACGCGGAGACACCGACGGTCGTGACGATCCCGGGCGTCGAAGCCCACGAGCGCTACGAGTACCCCGGGCGCTACGTCGACAAGTCGCACGGCGAAGCGAAGACGAAAGCGCTGATCGAGGCAGAGGAGGCCGGCCACGAGGTGGTCGAGGGTGCGAGCGCGTGCCATTCCTTCCGCGTCGCGGGTACCTTCAACCTCGAGACGCACTCCTTCCCTTCGGAGGAGGGGGCCGACTACGCCATCACCTCCATCCGGCACAGCGGTCGGGATGACTCCTACGTCCAGTCTGGCGGCAGTGGGAGCTACTACAGCAACTCGTTCTCCTGCGTCCCCAAGTCGGTCGTCTTCCGGCCGAAGCGATCCACGCCGCGGCCCCTCATTCACGGCCCGCAGACGGCCGTGGTAGTGGGTCCATCCGGAGAGGAGATCTACACCGACGAGTACGGACGGATCAAGGTCCAGTTCCACTGGGACAGGGAAGGTGTAGAAGACGAGAACAGCTCGTGCTGGGTCCGCGTCGCGCAGGTGTGGGCAGGCAAGAAGTGGGGGACCCAGTACCTTCCTCGCATGGGCCAGGAGGTCATCATCGATTTCCTCGACGGAGACCCTGACCGACCGCTTGTTACCGGCAGCGTCTTCAACGCCGACAACATGCCGATCCATGATCTGCCGGCGAACAAGACGCAGAGCGGGGTCAAGACGCGCTCCACCAAGAACGGCGGAGCTGAAGCGTTCAACGAGATCCGCT
>JBLIHL010000209.1:0-9251 GCA_047635895.1 Paracoccaceae bacterium
GTCTCCGGGCTACCGAACATCACGCCGATCTTCTCGCGGATCTGGTTGATGAAGATCACGAGGCAGTTCGACTTCGAGATGGCGCCGGTCAGCTTCCGCAGGCCCTGGCTCATCAAGCGAGCATGCAGGCCGACGAAGCTGTCCCCCATCTCGCCCTCGATCTCAGCGCGCGGCACCAGGGCCGCCACGGAGTCGATGACGATCACGCCGATGGCGTTCGAGCGAACGAGGGTCTCGACAATCTCGAGGGCCTGCTCGCCCGTATCCGGCTGGCTGACCAGGAGGTCGTCCAGCTTGACGCCAAGCTTGCGGGCGTAGGACGGGTCAAGGGCGTGCTCTGCATCCACGAAAGCGCAAACGTCGCCGTCCTTCTGGGCCGAGGCGATGACGTGGAGGGCCAACGTGGTCTTACCCGAGCTCTCCGGCCCGTAGATTTCGACGATCCGGCCCTTGGGGAGGCCCTTGCCGCCCAGGCCGAGGTCGAGGTTGATCGAGCCGGTCGAGATGCCCTCGATCTTCTTCATCAAGGTGCTCTTGTCGCCGAGGCGCATGATCGAGCCGATGCCGTAGCTCTTCTCGATCTCACCAAGGGCGGCGGTGAGTGCTTTCTCGCGTCCTTCTCCGGAAACCTCGGGGCCGACGCCGCGGGATGGGAGTTTGGACTTGGGGGTTTTGGGTCCTCGAAGGCTCATGGTCTGTCTCTTGCGCCCTTTTCGGACGCGCGTTGGGTCTATTGAATTTGTGTGCGGTGGGCCGGTCCCGGGATGTCCTGTGACGGTCCCGAGGGGCCAGCGAATCGCCGGGCGGAGGGGCGCGGAGCGCCCGACGGATGTTCGGTGTTCGTTCGGTATAGCGTTCCGAACGCCAGGATGGAACTCTCTGCATCGAACTTCCATGGGAAGGATCGATCGGGGTGCGCCTGGGTTGCGATCCGGGGGCTTTTTGCCCGCGGAAATTTCAGCCGGGACGGACGGCGAGAGGCCAGGCTGCGATCGGCAGATAGCGCTCTCCGGCGCCGGTCTGGCCGGGCGATTCGTAGAGCGTGATGTCGATGGGAAGCCAGCGGCGCTCGGCGCCCAGGTCCCAGAACTCTTCCGCGCTCGATGCCATCTCAGATGCCTTGGCAGACTGCTCTAGCGCCTGCTCAGCGGCCTTTTCTGGAGTGGCCCCCAATGTTGGGGACGGCTTGCGCCCGAGGCGTGCCAGGGTCACGTGGGGCTGGAAAGGCCGCGCTCGCTCCGCCTGGGTGGGACGCCACCCATGGGACATGGCCACCTGCATCGCCCGGTTCCGCAGCGTCGCAAGCCGCCCCACCGAGTCGCTGGTCTCCTCCACCTTCGTGTGCAGGGTCCGCGGAGTCTCGCGATCGGGGAACGCGTCGCCGTCCGCGCCGAGCAGGAGCTCCGGCGCCCAAAGGCTGCGGAGCTCGCCGTTCGCCATGTCCTTCAGCGACGCAATCCGATCGTCCGGAAAGCTGCCGATGAAGCACAGCGTCAGGTGCAGGTCGTCCTCACCGTAGATAGCGCGCGTGAGCTCAGGCCCCAGGGCCCGACGTGCCGCACGAATCAGTGACTGCCCCACCACAGGGTCGACGCTAAGGCCGAAGAAGAGTCGTTTCATGCGGACGTAAAAATAGAGAGAGGAGCCCGGCTCGCTTCCATCCGGTCTCCTCTCCAGGGCTGATGACTCTCCTATTCAGCCCGTGAGCAAGGCGATCCGACACCCGCTCACGGTTAGATCCGAGGGGCACGCTCACGCGGGGCAAAAGAGTCTCTAAAAGATCAGGTCTAGATCGTTCGGTTCGAAGCAGCGAGCCCTGGAGGTCGCCTGCGTATGCCTGCAGCGTAGCCTTAGAGGGACACGATCTGCATCAGGTCGTTATAGCGGCTGTCGTAGTCATCCATCGTGCGCTTGCCGATGTCCTCGACGCTAAAGCCCTGCACGCAGTACGAGGCCGCGATGGTTCCGTGGAGCATGGCCTTCTTCAGCGTCTCCGGGCTGCAATTGCCCGCTTTCGCGATGTAGCCCATGAACCCGCCCGCGAACGAATCACCTGCGCCCGTCGGGTCGATGACCTCGGTGACGGGGTAGGCGGGGAGCGAGAAGTGCAGGCCCTCACCCATGATGAACGCGCCGTGCTCGCCCTTCTTGAGGATCACGTATTTCGGGCCGAGCGTGAGTACCTTTTGCGCCGCGCGAATCAGGTTGTTCTCGCCGGTCAGCATCCGCGCTTCCTCGTCGTTGAGGATGAGCCCGTCAACCTTCGTCAGCAGGGTGTTGAGGTCCTCGCGCGCGATGTCGATCCAGAGGTTCATCGTGTCGGCGACGCTGAAGATCGGCGCCTCGACCTGGCTGAGGCCCATCATCTGGACGGCGGGGTGCGCGTTGGCCAGGAACGCGAACTTCGCGTCGCGGTAGTTGGCCGGGAGCTTCGGCTCAAAGCTCTCGAGCACGTTGAGCTCGGTGAACGTCGTGTGCCGCGTGTTCCAATCCGGCTCGTAGCGTCCGCCCCAGCGGAACGTCTTGCCGCCCGTGACCTTCTCGAGGCCGGCGAGGTCGACGCCGCGGTTCTTCAGGAGTTCGGTGTCCTCGTCGCGCCAGTCGTCGCCGACCGCACCGACCAGGAGCGGCTGGATGTACGGGGCGGCAGCGACGGCGAAGTACATCGCGGAGCCGCCGAGAGCGTGCTCGCGGCGGTCGTGGGCGGTTTCCACGGAGTCGTAGGCCAGGGTTCCGATGACGACGAGAGACATGGAGCTTGGGCCGCGCCGGGTGAAGAGGCGCGTGCCAGGGGGGATTTCAGGGGAGACGAGAGCTAATTTGCGGGCAGTATCTGAACACGGCTGGAATCGCGAACCCAACCGGGAACCGCGCCTTTATCCCATGGACGACCCGATGCGGGGTCCGGCGATGGGTGCAGCGGGGTGGCGAGCCCTGGGGGCTGCATGGCCCCCAGCACGGCGGGCTCGACAGGGGATGTCCCTCAGGCCCGCTCCGGCAGAGCCGGTTCCGCCAGCTCGTCGGCATCGGGGGCGCGGGCCGCGCCCGCGGGCAGGAGCATCACGAGGCCGCCAAGAAGCGACATCACGTAAAGGCAGAGCCGGTACACCAGGCTCGCCGAAACGCCCAGGGCGTACGTCGAGCCGAGCTTCTCGGCCAGCGAGCCGAACAGCACCTCCCCCACGCCGAGCCCGCCCGGCGAGAGCGGCACCGCGGCCAGGGTGTTCGAGATCGCCATCGTCGTCATCCAATCATGGAACCCGAGCGTGCTACCGAGCGCCGCAGCGGCCGTGAAGACCGCCAGGCCGTTGAACACGTGGTTACCAAAGGAGAAGACGAGCGCAATGGCCACTTCACCCGGCGAATGCAGGAGCTTGCGCGCGCTCGCGTCAAGGCGCTCCAGCCGCTCTGAGTGGGGCAGCTTCTGGATCAGCGCGTCAAAGCGTACGAGCCTTCGGACGCCTGGATGAAAGAACAGGAAGGCCCCCAAGACGATGGCCACGCAGAACAGCGACACCGGCATGCGAAGGTCCGCGAGCCGATCGTCCGTGGTCAGAACGAGCGTGGTTCCGACGAGAATCATGCCGATCAGCCCGATCACTCGGTCGATCACCACCGTCATGAACGCTTCGGCGCGCCGCAGGGGATGGTGCCGGACCACGGCGATGGCGCGCGCCACGTCGCCCCCGTTGATGCCTGGAACGATGGCGTTGAAGAAGAGCCCTGAGTAGGTGTAGCGGAACGCGTTGTACCAGCTAGTCGGGCAGCCGTTGAGCGCGAGAATCCTCCACCAGCGCGTCGCCACGCAAAGCGACGCGAGAATCAGGAAGCCGATCGCGGGAATGAGCCGCAGGATCTCGATCTCGCGGAACGTCCGGATCATGCCCGGACGCCAGTCGATCTGAGTCGCGCTCATGGCGCCATCGGGTGCCGGCCCAGCCGTGTCGCTAGCGCTCAGCACGACCCGCCCACCCGGGAGTGACAGCTCCTTCTCGCGCACGCTCCAGGGGCGCCCGAGGGAATGCGATTCCTCAAGCGCGGCCACGTCCGCAGGGGCCAGCCCCAGCGGCGCCAAAGGATTCTCCCCCGCGGCGTCCAGGTCGACCTCGAAGCTCACCTCGGTCGAGCGCCAGTCGCCTGCGATCTTTCCGGGCAGCTCGACCTCGCCGCTGGCCGTCTCGAGGATCAGAGTGTCCGTCCAAGATACGTTGCGTGAGATGATCCACGCGGCCAGCGCCACGACGCCAAGACCGATGATGCGCAGCGCCAGGCTCTTGGCCAGGGACTGCGACGAGCGTTCCCGGCGGATCTCGTCGAAGACGGAGGCCGGTTCGCCCTCTTGGGGTTCAGTGTCGTTCAACGGATGTGGCTTGGGGGCGGGCGCGCGCCGAGGCGCTCACCCAGTGATCTCTGGCTGGGATCTCTAGCAGGGAGCGATCAGGCGTCGGGCGCCGTCTCACTCTGCTCCAACAGGCGCAAGGCCTTCAGCTCCTCTTCGAGCGCCGGCGCGACTCCCCTGAACCACGTGTCCCACTCTTCCGAGCGAAGTGTTTCGAGCTGGGCCCCGGAGAGGCTCCCAAGGGCCCTCATGGCCGCATTTCGAGACTGATCGCTGAACATGAGGTCGTTGATGGCGATCTGCCAGAACGTCGCGAAGATCGTCCCGCGGGTCTCCACCCCGATGGAGTCGGGCGTCTTGGCCGCCAGGGGCAGGCCTCTCAGCTCGAACGCCTCGCAGATGGAGATGAACGTCATGTCGAATTCGACAGGCACAGGCGGCACGTTGAAGCGCGCGAAGGCTTTGGCCACGGGCGTCGCGACGTTGCGCGGAGGGACGAGCTTGAGGAGCGCTTCGATGGCGAAATCGTCGCCATACACGGCAATATTGCTCCGCATCCCGGCGGACCGCACCACGTCGGTCTGGTCCACCAGCCCGGCGAACAGCGCCTCCCGGACCAGGTCCTTCTGGACCTTGAGCGACAGCTCCTCGAGGCGCGTCCGCTGCTCGGCGGGGAGGCCCGCCCGGAGCGCGCTGCCCTTGAGGAACGTACCGATAGCGCTGAGCAGGCGCGAGCCGCCCTGGACGTTCAGGCGCGTGGCCTCCAGGACCGTGATCGCTGCGTCGAAGTCGGCGCTGGCCGTCTCGGATACGCCGCTGCGCTCGACGATGATGCGGCGCGTGGCGTCGATCAGCCCTTCAAGGGCCTGGCGCAGTTCCGCCTGGTTGGCGGCGGTCTTCAGCGGCTCGTAGGGCTCGGTGATGTTGAGTCGGAGCGCGTGAGGAACGAGCTCGAGCACCGCCCGCTCGCGGCAGAGCTGACTTGGCGCGGAGGTGGCGTAGCGGGTGAAGATCCGCACCTTCTCGTTGTAGCGCCAGGCGTCGTTGCCCTCGTCGGAGGCTGCCAGGTCGAGCAGGTTGTTCAGGGCCACCCAGGAAGGGTTCCGAACGTCCCGAACCTCAGGCGTGTAAGCCTCGCCGCCGCCAATACTGCGCAGCGCACCGATGCTGGAGCGGAACAGGTCCTGCCAAACGCTGGTCGTCGCGGCGCGATACCGGAAGGCGTCACTGGAGCTCAGGAGCGCGTCCAGGTTCTGGGTCGCGACCGTACTGGTCCGACAACCCACCGCGAGGACGCTCAGCCCCAGTAAAACGCTCATTCCCCTCACGGGGCCAAAACGCCCTCTTGCCAGCTGCTTGACCATGGGAAGGAGTGTCCCGAGGGCCCATGCCGTATGCAAGCCCGGTCAGGGAATCGGCCACCAATCAGGTCACCTTCTCTTCCGGCCCGCCCCCTACCAAGCCCCCAAGCAAGCCCCCAAGCAAGCCCCCAAGCAAGCCCAGCGGAAACCCCATGCCCGCCCCAATAATTCAGTGAACCCGGCCGTGGGCTGGCGGAGCCTGAGGGAGTCGCTCCCCACCCAGGCGGCTCAGCCACCGACCGTATTTGCCGCTCTCCCAGGCGCTTACGAGGGACAGAAAGCCGCCCGGCCAGAGCAGATGTCGGCCCATCGGTCCGTTCCCCGCCCCTGAGGACCGGATTAGGCGCCTCAAGGGCCAATACCGAGCCGCCCAGCCGACGTCGACCTTCGTCAGGACGGCGCCAGCCCCGAAGACGCCACCTTTCTGACCACGCCATCGACCATTGGATATGTCGTCGATTCGGGCCTGGCTCCGTACAGGACTTGGGTCTGGCTTCCCACTGAGCTGATCTGGGTACCCTGAGCTCCCCTTTGACTGCCAGCTCGGATCTCCGAACCATCCTCACTCCCCCATGATTCTGATCCCGCTGATTGCCTGCCTGGCCACGACGTTCTGGCCTCGACCGGCAGAGGCAGAGGTCGATGGCATGCGCTTCGGACGTAGCCTCGTCGCCCTCACCGATCTCAACGGAGACGGCGTTCGGGACTTTGCCGTCGGTGCCCCCACGGCGGCCCCTGCGAAGGACGGCGGCACGCAGCATGAGCCCCACAGCGGAGCCGTCCTCGTTCTGTCGGGCGCCGACCGTTCGGTGCTCCAGGTCTGGCGCGGCGGCGCTGGACGGGCGACGTTTGGGCACACGCTCCGGAGCGTTCCTGACATGACGGGGGATGAGATCCCCGACGTGCTGGTGGGCTACGAGATGCACCTGCGCACCGAGGTTCGGTCGGGCGCTGACGGCACGCTGCACTTCGCGATCGATCACGAGAGCCAGCGGGTGCAGCCGGCAGGGGACGCGAATCACGATGGACTGGGCGACCTGCTGATCGGCACTGCGCCGCGTTGGGAAGTGCTCAGCGGCGCCGATGGCAGCTTTGGCTGGGGGCGCATGTACATCCCTGCTCCGCTGCGGCTGTCCTCCGTCGGCGACTTGAATGGCGATGGAGTTCACGAGTTCTGCAGCTCTGCGCGCAGAGGCCAGTGGATGGCTAGCGACGCGCCCGAAGAGGATTGGGACCGAGACCGTTGGCTGTACTCATTCGACAACATGACGGAGCTAGGAGCGGCGCTGGAGCTGCCGTGGGTCAGCCGCGCGAAGCCCGGTTCGATCCTCGGGTTCGCGCTCGCGGCTCCGGCGCGGGCGGTCCTGCGTGCAGAGCACGACGGCGAGGTCTCGCTCATCGTCACTGACACGCTCAAGTGCAAGGAGGCCCCGCTCGTGATCTCAAGGAAGGTCGGCGGCCTCCAGCGTGAGCTCGACTTCGGCTACGTGGTCGCTGACCCCGGTGACCTGGACGGCGACGGAACCGGCGACCTGATCACCGCGGAGGGTATCCAGACGATCGCCTGCTCCGGTGCCGATGGATCAGTGCTCTGGACCTGGGATGGACCGTTCGATCTCGCCTTCAATGGGGTCTCCGTGGCGCCGTTGGCCGACGTCGACGGCGACGGGGCGATCGACGTCCTCGTGGGAACGGCTGAGGAGTACTGGCACGGGCCGGTTTGGCGCAACGGTGCGGTTCAGCTGCTGTCCGGCCGCACCGGCAAGATCCTCTGGCGGATCACCGAGGGCCAGTTCGACGCGAAGTTCCCACGACGCAAGTAGCGCCGTCAGGCCGTCGCGAAGATCGCGCCTGGCAGTGCCGTTGTTTCGAACGAGACCCGAACCGGTTCATTGGGCTCGCGCGATGGCCCTGGCGGGCCGGAGGCCGACGGTGAAGATGTAGAAGTCCTTAACGTTGCTAAAGGCTCGGAAAGCAGCTCGCGCGATCTCCGGGCCGCATCTGAAGTTGCCGCCGCGTGCCACGTATCTCTGGTCCAGCCGGGGGGGCGGGGCCCGATCTTCCTCGTAGGCCCACGGGTGCGACCCCGTCCACTCTGTCACGTTTCCGAGGACGTCGTGGAGACCGAACGGGTTCGCGAAGAAGCTACCCACTGGCGCGAGCCCTTGGAAGCCGTTGGAAAAGGGGGCGATAGTCCCGGCGTTGCCGGGCAAGCGCTCTCCTGAAAGTTTGGATTGGTCCAAGATGTTCTCACACTGCTCCATGGAAGCGAAGTCGGAGTCGGTCCAGCGCGCCCGGTCGGATCCTCCGCGGGCCGCGTACTCCCATTGCTCCTCCGTGGGGAAGCAAAGGCCAAGTCGCGACGTGATCACTTCGCACCTCGTCCATGTGACACTCTGGATGGGTAGCATCGCGGCCTCATCTTCCGTGAGACCCTTGGGCCTCCTGGCAAATCGCGAAATCCCCCCAGATATTCGGGCCCATTGGGTCTGGGTCATTTCGAACTTTGAGAGGAAGAACGGGTCGACCTTCACGGAATGAACCGGTCCCTCCTTCGGCCCAAGGTCCCCCGGATCCACGTAGTTGCCGCCGTCGGCGTCGGCGTTCTGGGAACCCATGTCGAACGTCCCTCCCGGGACTAAGACGAGCACCACGCCCATCTCAGGCACCATCACGAGGCGCCCGTCGACGCGACGAGCCACGGCCCCGCTCGCGAGGTGCGCGAATTCCCACAGCTTGGAATCCGGGTCCGGCCCCAGGGGCACGAGGCCCATCTGGATCTCCAATTCGAGGCCCGGATAGACGAGCTCCTCGACTCCGTCGCCATCGAGGTCAGCGCGCTGGGCGAGGATCTTCGGCAGAGCGTCGAGCCATGCGCGGTGATAGACCCCCCCCTCGGCGAACTCGACCTCCCTCTCACGGCTCACGGCGATTCGCCTTGGGATACTCCATCCGTGGTCGAGGGTCAATCCGTCCACTTCGAAGAGGTTCGACTCCAGCGCCTCGATGCCCGCCACCAGCGTCGATATCTCTTGGATCTGCCACTCGCGCTCGAACCCGACGCCATCCAAGTCCCCCGAGCCGGCAGCACCTGAATCATCGCTCGCCTGTCGCTCAAGATCCGACATGGTTCTCCGATGTCCATCGAGCCGCGAGAGCAGATCCCGTGCGGAGTCGCGCCACCTCTCCAGCTCTTCGACCGACGTCACGTTCGGTTCCAGCGGCCAGAGCGCGTCGGCCTGGGCGTATAGTCGTTCGAGGCGGGCTCCGTCAGAGAGGCGTGCGAGCTGCTTGCCCCTGGTCGCGGCCTTGGCCTGTCCAGACACGACGCCCGCGATGCCGATGAGCAGAGCTGAAACGACGATAGTGCTTGTCGCAGCGCCGACCCGGTGCCGGCGAACGAACTTGCCCGTGCGGTAGAGAGAACCTGGCCTGCGCGCCTGCACCGGTAGATGCTCCAGGTGCCTGCGAATATCAGCGGCAAGTTCGGAGGCTGACTGATAGCGTCGTGCGGGATTTTTCTCGAGCGACTTGAGAGTGATCCAGTCGAG
>JBLIHL010000210.1:0-9220 GCA_047635895.1 Paracoccaceae bacterium
GCCCCCCGGGGGGCTAGCTCCTCTTGGCATGTGGCGGATTCGTACCTGGTACCGTACCGCCAGTGGCCGCCTTCGCCGGCCTCAATGGCGCGGGCGCAGCCCGTCAGCCTTTCGTGACATCCGTCATGGAATCACTCGCGCTGGACGCAGCATTCGCCTTCGTCCCCGTCTTATGGCCGGGGTCCACCCAGCTACGAACCGAATCCACGCCGCCGAAAAGCCTCCGTGAGATCTTGTCGTAGATGCCGAAGGCCTTCGCCTCCAGGCGTGCCTTCTGGTAGCTACCGTCCTCAAGGCGGCGCTGGGCACGGCGTTCCCACCACCCGATCTTGCCACGGGCCAGGCCGTAGCTGAGCGTCGCGTGGTGCTGGTACATCATCCGAGCGCGGCCCGCGGACTCCGGGATGTTGCCCGGCCACGTTTCCTCGAGGTGATACTCGCCGATCGAGCCCCACTCAGGAATGGTGCGCGGGCCCTGGTAGCCAAGCGCGATCGCTTCATCCCACATGATCGTGCCGGGGATAGGACGGAACGGCCAGACGGTCGGCCGCGCCAGCGGCGCCGCGTTATGCAGCCTGCGACATTGCTCGATCGTGGCCATCATCGACTCCTCGCTCTCGCCGGGGTAACCGATGATGTAGGTGATCGAACCCTGCACGCCGCGGCGATCCATCTCGACTGCAGCCGCGATGTTGTCATCACCCTTGATGGGCTTGCCGATGCGCTTCATCATGTCATCCGTGCCCGCCTCGGCGCCGATCTCGGCAATGAACATGCCGGACTCCGCCATCATGTCGAGGGTGTCGGGCTTGTACTTCAGGATGGAGTTCGTCTCGATGAACGAGTTCCAACCAATCTTGAAGTCACGGTTCAGAAGCCCCTCCGCGAACTCACGCGTACGCTTCTGCATCACGCCGAAGTTAGCATCGTGGAAGCGAATGGAGTCGAACCCCCAGCGGTCGTGGAGCTGCTCGATGTCGTCGAGCATTCGATCGGCCGGCATGCACTTCCAGCGGCGCATGCTGATCTCGGGGCTACAGCAGAAGCCGCAGGGCTCCGGGCATCCGTAGCTGGAGAAGTAGGTGATGCCGAAGTACGGCTTGCCGTGTCCAATCCACGGCGGCGTCGGAAGTCGAAGCACGTCGCGCGCAGACTGCGCGCGCATCTGGTGCTCGCGGTAGGGCTCGATGTCGAGCATGTGCCACGGGACGTTCGGGATCTGGTCCCACCCGGCGACGGAGCGACGCGGGTTCCGAATCACCTCACCGTCGCGCATGTACGCGATGCCCTCAAGGTCATCCAGTGGCTCGCCCGCATCGATGGCCTTGACCACGTCGCGGAACACCACTTCGCCCTGACCGATCACGACGCACTCGTACAGCCCGGTGCTCAGCATCAGGTCGGGCTTGACGCTCGCGAACCATCCGCCGATCACGGCGGGGACCTTTGGATGACGCGCCTTGACGTGCTGCATGGCCAGCCAGCTGTCGGTCACCATGTAGCCGAGGATGGCCGTGGTCCCGACGAGCATGGCGCCGTCCGCTTCCTGGGCGAATCGCTCGTGCCCTTGCGTGCCCGGGTAGAGGCTGCCATCGATGATTTTGACGTCGTAGCCATCCTCCAGAGGGAAAGCGGCGATGGTCATCAGCTCCAGCGGAAGCATGTCCTTGCTCGACTCCATTCCGAGTGAGTCATCCACCTGCTTGGGCTGGTAGAGAACGATTTTCTTCTTCTGACGCTGGATCATGATGGTCGGCGGGGAGGGACCGGGAGAGAGATCGGGCCGAAGGGCACCTTCCCGACAGTCTACTCGGCTCGGCGGGCTACCGCAGTCAAGGCTGCCTCAAGTGCTGCGATGAGATTCCCGGCATTCGCGACGGGTTGTCCATCGGCTCGCTTCTGACCGACGATGTCGAAGGCCGTCCCGTGCATCGGACTGAAGCGTCCATAGGGCAGTCCCGCAATGAAGGTCACGCCCCGGCCACCGGCCATGAGCTTCAGCGGAATGAAGGCCTGATCGTGGTAGAGGGCCAGAATCCCGGTGTACGTACCCGCCACGCCCTCCGCAAACACGGTGTCAGGCGAGACTGGGCCGGTCACGGAGATTCCCTGTGCCCGAACCGCTTCGACGGCGGGCACGAGGATTTCCCCCTCCTCAGAGCCAAGCAGGCCCCCCTCCCCCGCGTGGGGATTGAGCCCAGCCAATCCCAGAGTGGGATCTGCATGCCCCAGATAGCGGAGTGCCTCATCCAGGAACAGCAGCCGGTCCACAATGTGGTCCACGGTGATGCGCTCGATGGCCTGGCGCAACGGCATGTGGCGGGTCGCCAGCATCACACGAAGCTGGCCTGCCAACCCGATCATCTCGGATCGCTCCACTCCACACCACTGGCTCAGGAGCTCAGTTTGCCCCTCCACCTTGGTGCCGGCCGCGTGAAGAGCGGCCTTGTTGACCGGACCGGTCACAAGCGCGTCCACGTTTCCAGCCAGCGCCAGCTCATGCCCTGCCCTGAGCGCCGCCACAGCGGCCCTGCCGCAGCTGGCCTGCACCTCCCCTAGCTGCCAGGAACGGGGGCCCTCGGTCTCTAACCACCCCATGGGGGCTTCGTCCGTGAGGTCCGCGTGGGAACCGACCGGCGGCACGCCTTCGGGGCGAACCGCCGCAGGCCCCAGCACGATGACGCGGGCCCGGCCACGGACCGCTTCGAGTGCGGGTGGCGTGATCTCCGGACCGATACCAGCAGGATCCCCCACCGTCAGAGCGAGAAGCGGAAGGCCGGCGCGTTCGGACCCCTGGGCGCGTATGGCGTGTGACGAGTTCATGGACTCCCGAGCTTAGACCAGTGTGTTGGCCCGTAACATCCCTCCATGCTTCATGTTCGATTCCTCCCCTGGGCCGGGTGCATTCTCGGCGCGGTGCTGCTCACCTGGCTGTCGATCGGTTCCGGGAATTTCTGGCTCTACGGCCTCAGCGGCGCCCTCGCGCTGCTGGCGATCGTTGGCCTCCACGACTTCGTCCAGACCAAGCACACGATCCTGCGGAACTACCCAATTCTCGGGCACGGTCGCTACCTCATGGAGGCCATCCGCCCTGAGCTCCGCCAGTATTTCATCGAGGACGACCTCGACGGCCGCCCTTTCAACCGCGAAGAGCGCAGCCTCGTCTACCAGCGCGCCAAGGGCGACAAGGACTACGACCCATTCGGCAGCGAACTCGACGCGCGCGAGGTTGGCTACGAGTGGATCGGCCACTCCATGGCCCCAACGAAGACGAAGGAGCACGCGCCACGCGTGACCGTAGGCGCCACCCAATGCAAGCAGCCGTACGACGTCAGCCTTCTGAACATCTCGGCGATGAGCTACGGCAGCCTTGGCCCAAGTGCCGTCCAGGCGATGGGCCGCGGCGCCAAGGAATCGGGCTTCGCCCACAACACCGGCGAGGGCGGTGTCAGCAAGCACCACCTCTCCACAGGTGCCGACCTGATCTGGCAGATAGGTACGGGCTACTTCGGCTGCCGTAACAAGGACGGCAGCTTCAGCGAAGAGGCCTTCGAGCGTCAGGCGACCCACGACCACGTCAAGATGATCGAGGTCAAGCTCAGTCAGGGGGCCAAGCCCGGACACGGCGGCATTCTCCCCGGGCACAAAGTCACGCCAGAAATCGCTGAGGCCCGCGGTGTCCAAGTCGGCGAGGCCTGCTTGTCGCCCCCCGGTCACAGCGCCTTCTCCTCCCCCGAGGGCCTCGTGACCTTCGTGGACCGACTCAGGGCGCTATCGGGCGGCAAGCCGGTCGGCATCAAGCTATGCGTTGGCCTCCATCACGAGTTCTTGGGCGTCCTCAAGGCCATGATCGAGTCCGGTACCGGCCCCGACTTCATCACGGTTGATGGCGGCGAAGGCGGCACCGGCGCAGCTCCGCCCGAGTTCGGAGATCACGTGGGCATGCCCCTCGAGGAAGGCCTCGCGTTTGTCCGCAACGCCATCGCGGGCGCTGGCCTCCAGGACCGAGTGAAGATCGCAGCCTCCGGAAAGATCACTAGCGCCATGGACGTCCTGCGCTGCATCGTGCTGGGCGCTAGCTATACGCATGCGGCCCGCGCGTTCATGCTCTCGATCGGCTGCATCCAGGCCCAGCTATGCCACACCAATCACTGCCCGACGGGCGTCGCGACGCTTGAGCCCATTCGCAACCGTGGACTCGACCCAAAACTCAAGGGAGTCCGCGCTGCCCGGTACCAGCGTGAAACCCTGCACTCGCTCCTCGAGCTCGTTGCAGCGACTGGGTATGAGGGCCCCCACGATATCCCCCCCGATCGAATCAGGCGGCGCGTTGAGGTCAACGAGGTGCGGTCGCTGGCCGAGCTCTACCCTGCCGAAGCTCCTGGCAGCCTTCTCGCGAGAAGCGCAGCCCCGGAACTTCAGCGAGAGTTCGATCGCGCGCAGGTAGACACGTTCGCCGCCAAGCCTGCGTCCGTGCCCGTGTAGTCACCTACATGAGCGCGTCGCCCCCAATCAGTCGCGCACGGTGAGCACCTTCTGAATCGCTGCCTGCCAGCGCTCCTTGTCCTCGGCGAGCTCCGCCGGGGACCCCGCCGGCGTGAAGACGTCCCGCTCGTCCTGGAACGCGCCCGCCAGGCCCGGATCGTCGAGCAGGCCCGCGCCGACTGCGGCAATCGCTGCTGCGCCACGGGCCGTCGAATCGAGATTCTGAGGTCGCCGCACCGTGAGCCCCGCCAGGTCGGCCTGCCTCTGCATCAGGTACTTGTTCGCGGCAGCGCCACCGTCTACCAAGAGCTCGAGGATCGGCGTCTCGCTGTCAGCACGCATGGCGTCGATCAGGTCCATGCACTGGAACGCGATCGCATCGAGTCCCGCGCGCGCCACGTGGGCCCGCCCGGTCCCACGCGTCATCCCGAAGATCGCCGCTCGCGCATCCGGATCCCAATGCGGACTCCCGAGGCCCGCGAACGCCGGCACGAGCACAACGCCACCTGTGTCCTCCACCGACAGCGCCAGCGCTTCCGACTCCTCCGCGTCCCTGAGAATCCCCAGCTGATCGCGCATCCACTGGATCACGGTGCCACCTGCGAATGAGGAGCCTTCCAGGGCAAAGACCGGCTGGCCATGCCGATCCGCGGCCACGGTCGTCAGGAGCCCCGCCTTGGACGTCACTCGCTGGGCACCCGTGTTGAGCAGTAGAAAGCAGCCCGTTCCGTAGGTGTTTTTCAGCGACCCTGGCTCCCAGCACCCCTGCCCAAAGAGCGCGGCCTGCTGATCTCCCAGGACCCCCGTGATAGGCGCCGAACCATCGGACAGCAGAGCCTCTCCAAAGTGGCCGGCCGACGGGAGAATCTCCGGCAGCATCCATGCCTCGAGGCCGAAGAGCTCCATCAGCTCCGCGTCATAGGCCTGGGGCGTGCTCAGGTCGACGAGCATCGTCCGCGACGCGTTGGTCACATCGGTCACCCAGCGCGCGCCACCGGTCAAATGGTGCGTCAGGAGGGCGTCCACCGTCACGAATCGAAGGCTTCGCTGCTCGGCTGCCGCTTGGACCGCGGGTACGTTCCCAAGCATCCACTCCATCTTTGACGCCGAGAAGTACGGATCGAGCATGAGCCCCGACTTCCTTCGAATCATGGGCTCATGCCCCGCTTCGCGCAGCTCGCGGCAGCGCGAGCTCGTTCGGCGATCCTGCCAGACAATCCCTGGCCCAAGGGCCTTACCAGTGGCCCCATCCACCGCGAACACCGTCTCCCGCTGATTGGTCAACCCGATGGCGGCCGGTAGACGCCCCAGGTCGGCCAGAACGGCGCCCATCGTGTCATCGAGGCCGGCCAGGATCTCCGCGGCGTGGTGTTCGACCCATCCGGGGTTCGGAAAGTGCTGCGCGAACTCGGCATAGCTTCTTCCGATCGGACGCAGGTCCAAATCGAATGCCATCGCCGTGATTCCGGTCGTACCAGCGTCGATGCTGAGGACGTAGGGAGCTTCGTTTGCCATGGCGCGACAGTAGCAAGCGCCCACTCGCGGCTCCACGAAACAGGGGCTAACCAGCCATGCTGATCAGCCCCTTCTTGAATCAATGACCGGCACTCACAGCGCGCGGGCCAGTGTGGCCTCTCGGCTTCAGACGTCCTGGCGAATCAGAATCGAGCCGGCCTGCGCCTGCGTACCCTGACGTCGCTCAAGCGAAGTCATAGTGCGCTGACCGATCCTGTGAAATCCGGCCACAAAGAGCGTCTGGTCAAGCAGCCCAGCGTTGGCAAACCGAATCGGATCGAGCCGAATCACTCCGCCCGAGGCTAGCCTTCGGACGGTCCCAAAGCCGTTGGCCTGGCCCACGACATAGGAGAGACCGCGTCCCTCGAACCCCGTGAAGATCTCGACTTCGATGTTGGCCAGCGAAGCCAGGTCGAGCTCAATCTGAACGTGACCGTAGTAACGGATCCATGAACGATCGTTGCCCAGGTCGATCTTCTCGACCGCTCCGTTGCCACCGACGTCGATGATCGCTGCCTCGATGTCCTCGCTGAAACCCCGAAGAGTCAGGGTCTGATCAAGGAAGTCCCCTTCGGACTTACCCAGCATGGGCAGCGTGCCGACTGTTGGGTCACCCCCACCGTCCGGTCCAGGCAGGGCAGCCACAGCAAAGACGGCTGTACAGATGAATGCCAGGGAGGCGAGGGCAAGCGCTTGAACGCTGCTCCATCGTGTCACGCGAGACATGGACGTTCGGGTTCCTTCTGAGGAGGTCATCGAATAGGTGCTGACGGTGTCCGGCTTCATGGCTTGGCTACCTCGTGGGAGACAAAGAGCTCTGGCAGCTGCTTCATGAGCTGCGTAAGGAACCCTGGTCGCGACTCAAAAATCTCTTTGGCATCTTGGTTCTCAACGAAGAGAGCCGCGATGTCCGAAGCATCACCGCCCGATGTCAGCTGGACGTCGAGTAGATCGCGGAACGAATCCAACGCGCGCTGATCGCGCCCGAGCTGGGCATAGGCCACGCCAATGTTGAATCGCACCACGTTGAATCGTGCTTCATCCGAACTTAGTCCGGAGATGTTCATCCAGCGCCAGAGGATCAGCGCTTCGTGGAGGTCGCCCTCAAGGAAGTGAAGCCGCCCCAGCTGCATGGCAGCATGCCCGCGGTTCGAAAGGCTCATGGCCGTATCGAAGACGTCGCGGTAAAGCGACGCAGCCTTCAGCTTCTTGCCCTCACGGGCATGGACGAAGGCGAGATAGATGCGTGCCTCTTCGTGGCTCGGGTCGATCTCAATGGCCTGCCCGAGGAGGCGCCGCCCCTTCTCCAGGGGGTCGCTGATCTGCTCGAGTCGTCCGTTCAGGAGATGGCGTGCCTCCATCCAGTCGGCGCGGCCCCCCCATGCTTCCTCGGACATGCCGAATGAAGCCTCTCGGTCCTCGCCAGTATCGCCTGCCCCGTTATCGACACTGGATGCCCCGCTAACGACACTGGGTGCCCCGGTCGGATCGTCGACACGCCCTGAGGCCACGACACCGTCCACGAACCCTCGACCCTGTGTCTTGGCGTCCTGAACCGGCACAGCGGACTCAAACACACGTTCCCTGAACCCGGGAGCGTCGATCGCGGAGAGCGTGTAGGCCTTTCCGAGCTGGTAAAAGATCGTCGCCAGACGATGCGCCAGATCAATGTTCTCTGCAGCCTTCGCAATCTCGCCGGCCCCTAACATCGCGATCCTCGCCTCGAGGCGCTGCGGATCCGAGAAGTCCCGGTGCAGCCGCGCAAAGCGTCGGATGTCGTCCAGGAAGACCTGGCACTCCGTGGAGTCCTCAAGTCTCACCATGGCACGCGCTGCGGCCACTTCGTCGAGCTCACCATCCACAAGGCACGAAAGGTCTTGCTGAAGCGCAACTTGTTCGGTCGAGAGCCCCTCTCCCCAAGCGTCGAAATCCCACCCGGGATGATTCGATGCTGATCCTGAGTTGTTGTAAGACGTCATGGGAGGGTGGTTGAGGAAGCTGTGTTCTCTTGAATCGATGATCTTGCTGGAAGTCGCTTGAGGGACCGGGAGGGTCTCCTGTGTTGACTAGCCAATCGAGCGGAATGGGCTACAGAAAACTTCTGTGATCCAGGGACCGATTGGGAAGGAGCAAGAGGGTACTTAGTGGTTCAGGGTGGAGACCTCAGGGTGACCCCTGAGGGAAAACCCGGGGAAGAACCGGGTCCAGACGTCGGTGGAAAGGGGCAGCCTCAAGAATGCGAATCGAGATTGAAGGACGGCATCTCGGAAGATCCGGTGCGCCCCACTCGAGCAGGCTTGCAATCGGGAGAGAGACCGTCGAAGACGCGTCGCATCGCCCGGTGAATTTTCTTGCGAGCCCTGAAGATGACCATCTTCAGGTTCTCAAGCTTGATGCCGAGGGCCGCGGCCGCTTCGCGGTAGCTGACACCGTCGACCTCGACAAGGTGAAGCGCATGGCGCTCACGCTCGGAGAGCATCGTGTAGAACTCGATGTACAGCTGAAGGTACGTGACATACGCGCGACTGCACTCGAGGTTGGCTTCATCCTGGAGCACCCCCGAGAGAGGCGTTTCGCCGTGGGCGACCGGCTGGTCGGACAAATCCTCAAAGGGAATCTCACGGCGATTCCCCCCTCCCGTACTCCGCGAGCGCAGGTGCTTGAGGACGGTGTTGCGCACGATCATCGCCGTCCAAACGCGAAACGCGTCGTCTCGAGATGAATCGAAACGATGCGGGTAGCGATAGACGTTGAAGAAGACTTCCTGGAGCACGTCGCCAGCGTCTGCCTTGCTGCTGTAGCGGCGAAGGCGTCCGGCCACTTGGACCAAGAGGTGGGCAGCGTTGAGTTCGTAAAGAAGCCCGAAGGTGCCGCGCCCGGTGTGCTTGCGAAAACCATCCATCAGCGCGGTGCTGACGGCGTCGCGAAGCTCTTCCGAGGAAAGCTCGTCGTTCGAGAAAGCTGCCCGTACGCGTGCATGGTCACCCGCGTCGAGCTCAGCGGCTCCCCTCGTCCCCGTGCTACCAGACCCCGTGCTACCCGTTCCCGTGCCAACCCCACTCAAACCAGAACCCGTCGCCATCTTCACGCCCGACTTCGCGAGCGCATCTATCCGGTCTTCCAGTTGAGCGCGGCCACCAGGGGTGGTCAGCGGACTGGCTTTTAGGAGATCGGAAACTTGCATGGAGTGGGAGGGTTCGAGTGCATCGTAGCCAGCTTC
>JBLIHL010000211.1:0-9192 GCA_047635895.1 Paracoccaceae bacterium
GGAGGAGGCTCGCGTGGACCACGAACGAAGTCCCATCCGGGGGGACGGCCCCGGTGAGCCGAATGCGGAGGTCGCCGGCTGCGACGGCCTCGCCCACAGGGACGTCGAGGACGAGTTCCGTAGACTCGCCGGAGCGGGGGGTGATCAGGTCGCGGACGACGTCGCGGGCCCCCTGAACGGCGAGTCGGAAGCGCACGGGTGCCAGCGGCGTGAAGAGGAATTCGGCCTCGGCGTCTCCCCACCAGAACTTCCCCTTCTCACAGCGGATCTCCTCTTCTTCCGTGCCAGGACCAGTTCCAAGCGGACGCGTCAGGAAGAGCTTCATGTCACGCGGTAGCGGCTGGTCGGGATCGACTACGAACTTCACGGCGATGGTCGAGAGGCCGATGTCAAACAGAAGGTCCGAAGCGGGGGCTTGGACGCTCCAGATCGTTGGGTCGCTGCGGAAGTGTCCGTTGACGAGTCCGTCCATCTTGAGCTCGTGGGGCCCCGTCTCTAGGCCTCCGACCGTGAAGGTGCCGTCTTCGTGCGACGTGCCTGACGCCTCCGAGCGCAGCAGTCCGCCCCGGGTCCACACGAAGGCGCCGGTATGGCTGTCGTCCCAGAGCTCTTCGAAGCGCAGCGTCGGCCCCTTCAGCGGCCGGGACACGCGGTAGTTCACCCGTTCTGGTGGAGGGCCCTTGCCCGCCACGAACTGACCGTTGATTGACGCGCCGGCACCGAGAACAAGGGGCTCCATCGCGACGTTGGGTAGCGCGTCGGTGACCTGGCAGACCCGACCATCCGCGCGGGACGAGGCTTCCGCAGCCGCGACGAAGTACTCGCCCGTCGTGGGTACGCGCAGGCTGTACTCACCCTTGACGTCCACCCAGTCCGTGACCACGGGAGAATCGCCGACAGGTTGACTCCCAAGGCTCCTCCAGACGCCGACCCGTGCGGTCCCGCTGTTCCGCCCCTGGCGGCCTTCGGGGCCCATGACCACGGTTCCGCCGATGGTTAGCGCGCGCGTGAGCCGTAGGGTGGCCGCGACGGGCGCTCGTAGTTCATCGGGCGCGATGTGCTCCGCGATGAGCTCGACGTTCATGGGATCGCATCCAAGAGTTGGGTGAGTGGCAACGATCGAGAGCATCGCTGGCTCCTGGGCACCGCCCCGGAAGGATCCGATGTCAATGGAGGTCACCTGCCCGATGGCGCAGCTGGCGCGGATCCCGTCACCCATGGCGAAGGGGTCGCCGTCGAGGCGGGCGCGGATCTGTACTGCCGCGGGTGGCGGCGTCTCTCCAGCGCGTACGGGGGCCTCGACCCGGAGTTCCAGCATCCACGGCTGGCGTGGAGCGGACGACGAGCTCACGGTGGCTTCAGCGCCCTCAGCTGCGTCCTCCATGAGCACCTCGGGGAAAATCTCGGGCCCTCGCGGGCTGGCGACCTCCATCTCGTCGCGAGTCTCGCGCTTGGCGACGGGTACCAGGTCGGCGTCGCGGTCAGGTTCCTGGCTATTGACGGGCGCGATCGCCGTGTCGATCAGAGATTTCTGTGAGGGCTCCGAGGGCAGGCGCAGCAGTACGAACGCGCCAAAAAGCAGTGCGAGCGCGAGTATCGGGAGGGCTTTCCGCATGGTGGAGAGGGCAGACGAGGATCGGAATGCGAGGTTCCTGGCAAAATGCAGGAAGTGGCTGAGGTGAATCTGCCCAGCAGCGCCACCTGGAGATTGTACGACGAGTTCGATTCTTCCCAGGTGAACCCAAAGCCGACATGACGCCCCCAATTCCCTCCATGGAAACGCTGTTCCGCGAACACGGACCCTATCTCCAGCGGCTCGCTCGCGCGCTTGTGGGTGATCGCCACCGCGCGGAAGACCTTGTCTCCGAGACCTGGGCCGTGGCCCTCGCCGTATCCGAGGACCCTGCGAACATCCGCGAACCTCGCGGCTGGCTCGCGACCGCGAGGGCCTTCCGCCGCGCAGGATAGCGGCGCGCACGGGGGCTCCCCATCGCAACCAGCGACGTGACCGGGACCGAGCGGGTCAGGCTGGACTTCACGCTTGGTTCAGGCGTGACCGTGCGTGGGCGCGTGCTGGTCTTCTCGACGATCAAACTCTTGTGCTGGCGGGCCCAGGCGGCCACATCGTCTGGCTCCAGCTTGAAGGGACTATGTTTCAGACCGCGGGTCTCATCGAACCCGGCGAGTGGAGGCTTGCGCGCCAATCGGGCGAACGCCTGGTGCTGCCGGCCACGACGGTCACGGTCCCGTTCTTCACGGAGCCGTCCGACCCGATCGAAATCAACGCTCGCTAGCGCTTGTCGTCGACGGGAGATTCAGCGGGCTTGTTGAGCCCTGACGCAAGTCGATCGGCGGTGGCCGTCGTGCGCTCGCGGAGCTCAATGAGCTTGTCCTCGTGAGCGGCTACGCCCGCGAGGTTCTGCAGCTGTTGTGGGTCGTTCTCCAGGTCGAAGAGCTGCTCGTACGGCGGCGACTGCTCGTAGAAGAGGCTGTACACCCACCGTTCACCCCGGAGCCCGCGGTGCTTGGGGATAATCGCGTTGTCCATGTGGTGCTCCACGAGGAATTCGTTCCTCCACTCCGTCGGCTGGCCGCTCAGGAGGGGCGCGAGGCTCATCCCCTGGTAGCCCTTCGGAACCTCGAAGCCTGCCAGGTCCATGATCGTGGGGCCCACGTCGATGTTGAGGACAGCTTCAGGGGTCGTGGGGCGGCGGGCGTCCTCCTTGGTGCGTGGGTCGATCACGATCATCGGGACGCGGATCGACTCTTCGTAGATGAGCCACTTGCCGGCTAGGCCGCGTTCGCCAAGGAAGTAGCCGTTGTCTCCGAGGAAGATGACGACCGTGTCGCCCGTGCGCTCAAGCTCGTCGAGTCGCCGCATGACTCGGCCCAGGTTGCGGTCGATCCCCGAAATCATGCGGTAGTAGCCGCGGGTCATCCTGACTCGCTTCTCTTCGCTATCAAAACGCCAGCCCCAGCGCTTGCGGCCCATGGCGCTCTGGAGAAACGGCGGAAGCGCAGCGAAGGCATCCTCGGTCGCGAGGTCCGGCAGGGGGATGTCCACGTCCCCATAGAGTTCGTCTTCTTCCTCGGCCCAGACGTACTGGAGCGGGTTCGGGTCATCCGCGTGGGGAGCGTTGAACGAGATGGTCAGCGCGAACGGCTGCTCTTCATCGAGTTCGTCCAAGAACGCGAGCGCATGATCCCCGGTGATGTTGGTGAGATGCTGGACGGTTCCGTCCTTGGCTTTCTTGAAATACGGCGCGCCCGTGGGAATGAAGGTGTCGTAGAGCCCGCGCGCGTTCTCCTCGGTCTTCATGCCCCATTTGCCGATGTGCCCGGTGCGCCAGCCAGCGCCGCGGAGCCGGACAGGCCACGAGTCTTCCGTGAGGGCCGAAGGAATGGGCGGGGTGCCGAACGTGAACCCGTGATTGGCCTCGTAGCGCGAAGCAAGAATGGAAGCGCGGCTCGCTGCGCAGATCGGCGTGGTGACGAACGCGTTCTCGAAGCGAGTACCGCGCGCCGCCAATGCGTCCATCTCGGGCGTCTGCAGGATGGGGTGCCCGGCGCAGCCGAGCATGTCGTTCCTCTGGTCGTCGGTGATGACCAAGAGGAAGCTAACGGGACGCTGGGCAGGGACGGCAGCAGCAGCAATCAGAAGGGCGGTCAACATGGCGGTACCGTACCAGGAACGAATCCGCCACATTAGCAAGGGCCCTCTGCGGGCCAGAGAAGCGACTCAACGCTTGCTGGCGGGCTCGGTGAATCGGATGCGTAGCTCTTGGCCCGTACACTCCTCGAGCATGGCGCCGATCGGTTGAGGCTGAACGACGCCCAAGGCCATGAGCCCTTTGCCCATCGATACGGGCTATCACTCCACCGTGACAGTGCCTGACCACTCGGAGCCATCGTCTCCAGACAGCTGGAGGGTGACTTCGCCGCGCGGGGCTCCCAATGCGGCCGACGGAAAGGCAGAAGCGTTCAGGGCGTAGCTCCACGTAATACCGGCCCCCAAAGCGGATAGTCGCAGCCCGCCCGCGACGCACGCGGTCACCGGCTTGCCGTCGAGCGTTCTTACTCTGACCTCCACGGAAGCGGCCGGCGCCAGGACAACATCCTCCCGATCGCCGTTGGTCGCGATGCTATCCAACTGAAGGCGTCGCGGAAGAAAGCCGACTTTGGACACGTCGGCGATCGCACTGCCTGGGAACCCTCCCAGGTCGACGGTTCCATCGGAGCCGCTGAGCTGAACAGCGAGCGGAGCTGGCCCTTGGCCAGGCCGAAACGTGGACGGCGGGACGTCGTGCGTCGTTGCGCGAAAGGTCGCCTGATCGATCGGAGTTCCACTGGGCGTGAACCTTGTGGCTCTGGTCCAGGAGCACGCGGTTGACGACGGCAGCGTTCCAAGGGGAGAGATCCACAGGGCTCAAGCCGGCGGCGAAGGCGCGGATGGGGGGCGAACGTGGCGGAAAGCGACTGATTCGTTCCTGGTATCGTACCGCCAGATGGGATGTCGGCATTCGCAACACAGCGTGTCGGACTTCGCGACATTCGCGAATTGCGCCATGTGAGGATCTGGCCTGGCGAGCATGTGAGGGGCGAAAGATGGGCTTGGCACACCTCTTGCGAAGGGGGAGGCAGCACCGCGGTCCATTCCGCGTGCCGCCATCATGCTCAACCTCATTCTACTGCCTGCCCTCGCGATCGAAACCGTACCCGCCCTCGGCGCGTCCAACGGTCCCGATCTCACGTGGCTCATGACCACGTCCGCGGTCCTGATCCTGACGATTGGCGCCGTCGCCTACGGCTTCCGGCGCCTCGTCGTCGGTGGCATCAAGGGCCGTGCGTCCAAGCGCGAACTGCGCGTGCTCGATGTCCTGCCCCTGGGGGGTAAGCGTCAGCTCGCCGTGGTTCGCTGTTATGACCGCACCTTCGCGCTCGGTCTCGGAGAGAAGAGCGTGGAGCTCGTCGCCGAACTCGACACCGCTGCGGTCGATACCGATCGGGACAAGTCCGGCGACACCACGCCAAGCCGCGCAAGGGAGGCCTTCGAGGCACGCCTTCAGGCCGCCAAGGCGCGTCTGCTCGGCACCCATGAAATGGCGCCCCAGCCGCGTCCTTCGGCGCTTGAGCAGGCCGCGACCGGCCGTCCCGCCTCGACGGGACTCGCTCCCGCACGGACCGATGGCAGCACGGAGTACGTCGCGTGACCAGGCTGCGTCGTTTCTTCACCATCGCCCTCTTGGCGGTGGCTGTCCTCGTTTCCGCAGGTGCCGGCTCGGCGTCAGCGGCATCCGCGGTCGCGCCCCAGGCGTTCAGTGGGCGCGCAAGCACCACGAACACGTCCGCGTTGGGGGACCTCCCCCAGGTGGGTGAGGCCCTCGCCGCCGGCGTCGCGGCGCAGGCACGCAAGCTCAGCGCTGAGGAAGGAGGCGAGACGTCCATCGGCGGCGAAGGACGCCTGTCTGCCGCCGTTGAAATCGCCCTCCTGCTGACGGTCCTCAGCCTTCTGCCGGCGATCCTGATTACGCTCACGAGCTTTACGCGCATCATCATCGTGCTCTCGTTCGTTCGCCGCGCTCTCTCGCTGAACGAGCTCCCGCCGAACCCGGTGGTTATCGGCCTGGCGCTGTTTCTGACCATGTTCGTGATGGCCCCGGTGGGCGAGAAACTCTACGTCGAAGCCTGGCAGCCCTACGAGGCGGACGAAATCAGCGTCGAGGAGATGACTGGACGTGCGTGGGGGACGCTCTCCACGTTCCTCGTGGCGAACACGCGCGAAAAGGAGCTGCGGCTCTTCGCCGAGCTGAGCGGCAACAAGAACACGTTCTCCTTCATGGGGTCATCGATGACCGACGGCAAGGTTTTTGCCGGCGCAGGCGACAATAACTCGGTCGCGCCCGGCGGGGTGACGGCGATGATCGATCCATCCGAGCTTCCTATCACGGTCGTGATTCCGGCGTTCATTCTCAGCGAGCTCAAGACGGCGTTTCAGATGGGCTTTCTGCTCTTCCTCCCGTTCCTCGTCATCGACCTCGTGGTGTCCAGCGTGCTGCTCTCCATGGGCATGTTCATGCTGCCGCCCGTCATGATCTCGACGCCGATCAAAGTGCTCATCTTCGTCCTCGTGGACGGCTGGCGCCTCGTGACCGAGTCCGTCGTGACTTCCTTTGTCGTTCAGGCCGCAGGCTAGCCCATGGAACTTGACCTTCACATCATCGACCTGGCTCGCGAGCTGGTCCTGACCGTTCTGATCATCTCCGGGCCCATCATGCTTGTGGGACTCGTTGTCGGTCTGTGCGTCAGCCTGTTCCAGGCCCTCACGTCGGTCCAAGAGCAGACG
Source organism: Paracoccaceae bacterium (assembly GCA_047635895.1). GTDB lineage: Bacteria > Planctomycetota > UBA1135 > UBA1135 > Saltatorellus. The sequence continues at coordinate 6,344 of JBLIHL010000211.1, forward strand.
CTCTCCTTCGTACCGAAGATGCTCGCCGTCATGTTCACGACGCTGCTCCTGCTGGCACCAGCGCTCAAGTACCTCGGCGACTACACGTCTCGCATGATCGAACGCATGACGGAGTTCGGCCTTTCGTGAGCTTCGTCCTCTCCATCGCCCCGGTGCTCGGGCTGGCCCAGGGCCAGAACGGACTCTTCTCGACCTTGCCGCACGGCTTGATCGAGGGGGCGGTGCTGTGCCTGACCCGCTGCGCGGCGCTTTTGATGACCGCTCCGCTGATCAGCACAGGCGCGCAGTTCTTCGGCTATAAGATCGCGCTGGTCACGTCCGTGACCGCGGTGCTCTACACGGCCCAGGGCATGCCGATCGTCGAAACGGCCTCGGCGGTGCACTTTGGACTGCTCGTGCTGCGGGAGATGGTCCTCGGCCTCGGCCTCGCGTTCATCCTGCACCTGACGCTGCTCGGTCTTCGGATCGGATCGGAGATGGTGGGCAACGAGATGGCGTTCTCGATGGCCAGTGCGGTGGACCCCTCGAGTGGTGAGGCGCTGCCCCTGCTCTCGAAGATGAACGAGACGCTCTTCTTCCTGGCGCTGCTCGCCGTGGATGGACACCAGTGGTTGATTCGCGCGCTGGCGGAGTCCTATGAGCGCGCGCCCGTTGGCTCCCTCGACTTCGGTGGCGACCTGCCCGCCGTTCTAGTTCACCTCTTCTCTGAGTTCTTCTCGGCGGGGATCGCCTTCGCAGCGCCGGTGCTGGTGCTGCTCATGCTGATCTCGGTCCTCATCGGACTGATCGCGCGGTCCGTGCCCCAGGTCAACGTCCTGGAGATGGGCTTCAGCCTCCGCGTGGGCGGCGGCCTGCTCGCCCTCTGCCTTCTCAGTCCGACCTTGAGCACGGCAATGACGTCGCTCTTGGAACACTTCATGGCCGGTCTCGAAGCCGGCCTCGACGCAATCGAGGTCTGACGTGGCTGAAAGTGAATCAGGCGACAAGACGGAGGAGGCAACGGCCAAGCGCCTCAGCGATGCTCGGGAGAAGGGTCAGGTGGCCATGTCCAGCGAGCTGGTCGCTGCGCTGATGCTCGCCGCGTCCATCACGTCGATGTTGATGCTCGGCAAGGGGCTCACTGGCGCGGCCGGAACCCTGCTGGTCAGCAGCATCGGACGTATGTCAGCGCTGGCTCGCGAGGAGCTGACGGCGGGTGACTTCTCGGCACTGATGAACCAGTCAGTGACGGGCATGGTCATCGCGCTTGCGACGCTTCTGGTCCCCGTTCTCATGGTCGGCTTCTTTGCGGGCTATGGGCAGGTTGGATTCCAGATCGCGCCCAAGGCGGTCAGCTTCGATCCGCAGAAGATCAGCATGGCGTCCGGTGCGAAGAAGGTCTTCGGCAGCCGCGGCGCCGTTCGCACCGGCCTTGGGCTCCTGAAGATCGTCCTCATCGGTACGACGATCGTGACGGTGGCCGCTTGGCAGCTGCCGCTGATCGCGGCCGTTGCGGGAACCGATGCTCGCCAGGTGGTTCGAGCGATCGGGCACGTGTTCCTCTATGCGGCGAGCGCTGGTGTGGTCGTCATCGTGGCGCTGTCGCTGATCGACTTCACGTACCAACGCTTCCAGCACACGAAAGACATGCGCATGTCTAAGAAGGACGTGCGCGACGAGGCCAAGAACAGCGAAGGTGACCCGCAGGTCAAGGCGCGGATTCGCCAGGTGCAGCGCGAGATGTCGCAGCGGCGCATGATGGATGACGTTCCGAAGGCGACCGTCGTGATCACGAACCCGACGCACTACGCCGTCGCGCTGCGGTACGAGGATGGGCTGGATGCCGCTCCTACCGTGGTGGCTAAGGGACTCGATCAAGTGGCGCTGCGGATTCGCGCGCTTGCGACCGAATCCAAGGTGATGATCGTCGAGGAGCCGCCGCTTGCGCGCGCGCTTCACCGTTCGTGCGAGATTGGCGGCGCCGTGCCGGAGAATCTCTTCGAAGCCGTCGCCAAGGTACTTGCCTACGTCTACCGCATGGAGGGACGGGCCGCTTCGGCCTGATCTGATTCTCGATGTCAGCAGCTCCCTCACGTAAGGAAATGGCCGGTGGCGCTCGCCTCCGGAACATGAGCGATTGGTTCCTGGGCTTCGGTGTCCTCGGGCTGATGCTCACGCTGGTGGCTCCGCTGCCGCCGCTTGCGCTTGACCTCCTTCTGGCGCTTAACCTCTCGGGCGCGGTCATGCTGCTCATGCTGACGATGCATGCGCGCGACGCGACCGAGCTGACCACCTTCCCGACGATTCTTCTCTTCGCGACGCTCTTCAGGCTGGGCCTGAACGTCGCGAGTACGCGCTTGATTCTCACGGGCGGCGAGGCCGGTAGCGTCATTCAGGCGTTCGGCCAGTACGTCACGGGAGACAATCTGGGCGTAGGGCTCGTTGTGTTCCTCGTGCTGATCATCATTCAGTTCGTCGTGATCACCAAGGGTTCAGGTCGCGTCAGTGAGGTCGCGGCGCGCTTTGTGCTTGACGCGATGCCGGGCAAGCAGATGGCGATCGACGCGGATCTCAACGGAGGTCTCATCGATGCGGACCAGGCGCGTGATCGACGTGAGAACGTGGCGCGCGAGGCTGAGTTCTACGGTGCGATGGATGGTGCGTCCAAGTTCGTGCGTGGAGACGCTGTGGCAGGTCTCATCATCACCGGCCTCAACCTGGTGGGTGGCATTGCCATTGGTGCGTCCGGCGGCATGTCGATCGGGCAGGCCGTGGGCCAGTTCTCGAAGCTGACGATCGGTGATGGCCTGGTGAGTCAGATTCCTGCGCTGTTGATCTCGACGGCGGCGGGCGTACTCGTCACCAAGGAC
>JBLIHL010000212.1:0-9192 GCA_047635895.1 Paracoccaceae bacterium
AGGCCGGGGTCCATCCGCCTGGCGCAGGGAGGTAGCGCGATGCTGGCTGTGGACGATAGGGACCCCAGGTGCCGCCGTTCGAAGCTGCGACTCTAACCGGTCCAGCGATTCTCCCGAGACCGTATCCACACGCGTCAAAACGATGACGTCCGCGCGCTGGAGCGCGGACAGCGGCTCACGCATGAGGCCACGCGGCAGGAACGCCTTGACGGGATCGACGCCGGTTTCCGGCGCCGGCAGACCGAAAGGGCGAAGCGCGTCCACGAGGACGATGTCGACGTCCCGCTTGAGCCTGCGGTGCTGGAATCCATCGTCTACGAGGATGGTGTCGATGCCCACTTCCGCGAGCTGACGGGCCGCAGCTACGCGATTACGGTCTTGAACGTGAAGAACGCCGGGGAGCATGTCGTTGAGCATACGGGCCTCGTCGTTGCAATTCCCGCCTCCCCCGTCGTCCGTATTGGATTCGCCTGGCGCACGGTAGCCCCGCGAAACAATGCCCGGCCTGCGCCCGCGCGAAGCAAGCTCGTGGGCGAGCCACACAATCATGGGCGTCTTCCCCGTGCCACCAGCCACGATGTTGCCAACAGAGATCGTCGCGACACCCACGCCATGGGACGGCAGCAGGTGGCGGGTGTACATAGCACTACGCGCCCTCGCGATCACTCCGAAGAGCGACGCGGGAGCGCGCAAGAGTTCGATCCATCCGCCCCGCTGGGCGAGGCGCCCGTCAGCCCGGATCTTCATCCCTTCAGGCCTGGCGTTCATGACGAAGGTGACGGCGGGCTGCTGGCTCCCCCGTCAGCGAAGCTGGCGTGGGAACGGGCGGAAAAAAATCGGACTACTGGGCCGGCGGCGTCGCCTGGCCTTCTTCGTCCGGGATCAGCTCGATCAGGCCACGTTCCATTTCCAGGAACGCCACCTTGATGGGATTGGTCTCGCGGGTCTCCACGAGCGGCGAAGCGCCGCGGATCAGCTCACGCACGCGCTTCTGAAGAAGGGCGGTCTTGTGGAAAGAACCCTGAACGGACTGCTGGAGGCGCTGGGGAAGAGTGAGATCCATGGGCGTTGGTTCGCGCGGTTTGCCCGCGCGGAATTGGCTCTGCAAAGGCCTGGCTGGTCCCCCTAAAAAACCCCAAAACGGCCCCCAGAAGGGGACGAAACGGGATCCGAGGAGCCAGGCGGGTCGGCTCTCGACGAATGGCTGGAGGCCAGTCGAGCCGAGGAGAATAGTCCGAGAGCCCGGCAGGTGTATGCCGGAACGCCTCGAAAGCGGTCAGAATCGGACCAGGAACCCGCCCTGGGGCTCCTAAAGCGGAATGTTTCCGTGCTTCCGGACAGGGCGAATCTCGTTCTTGGTCCGGAGGAGCTCCAGCGACCGAATGAGATAGGGCCGCGTCTTGGACGCCTCGATCACGTCATCCACAAAGCCCCGGGCCGCTGCGCGGTAGGGATTGTTGAAGGTCTCGTCGTACTCATCGGCGCGCTTCTTCTCGGTCGCGGCCGGGTCGTCTGAGCCCTGGATCTCGCGGCGGTGGATGATTTTCGCGGCACCTGCCGCCCCCATCACCGCGACCATGGCGCCCGGCCAGGCGATGTTCACGTCGGCCCGAATGTGCTTCGAAGCCATGACGTCATAGGCGCCGCCGTAGGCCTTGCGCGTGATGACGGTCAAGAGCGGGACCGTGGCCTCACAGTAGGCGTAGAGCAGCTTGGCGCCGCGACGGATGATGCCCATGTGCTCCTGGACGGTGCCGGGCAAGAAGCCTGGAACGTCCTCAAAGGTCACGATCGGGATGTTGAACGCGTCGCAAAAGCGAATGAAGCGGGCCGCTTTCTCGCTCGCGTCGATATCCAAGCAGCCGGCAAGGACCGAAGGCTGGTTGGCGACAATACCAACGACACGACCGCCGAGGCGAGCGAAGCCAATCAGCATGTTGCGCGCCCAGCCTTCTTGGACCTCCATCCACGAGCCCTCGTCGACGATCCGGTCGATGACCTTCGTCATGTCGTACGGCTTCTGCGGATCCGACGGCACGATCGAATCGAGCGCTTCGTCTTCGCGATCCGAGGGGTCATCGGTGGCGACGAAGGGCGGCTCTTCGGCGTTGTTCAGGGGAAGGTAGGAGAGCAGCTTCCGGAGCAGGAGCAGGCAGCTCTTGTCGTCGGACGAGGCAAAGTGTGCGACGCCGGACTTCGAGTTATGCACGGATGCACCGCCGAGGTCCTCGCTCGTCACCTCCTCGTGGGTCACCGTCTTGACGACGTCGGGACCCGTGATATGCATGTACGAGTTGCCCTCGACCATCGCCACGAAGTCGGTCAGCGCAGGGCTATAGACCGCCCCGCCGGCGCAGGGGCCGAGGATGCCGGAAAGCTGCGGAATCACGCCGGAGGCCTGGGTGTTGCGCCAGAAGATCTCAGCGTACCCGCCGAGGCTCTGGACCCCTTCTTGGATCCGCGCGCCGCCGGAGTCGTTCAGCCCGATGACGGGAACGCCGACCTTGAGCGCCAGGTCCATGATCTTGCAGATCTTCTCGGCGTGCGTTTCAGAGAGGCTGCCGCCGAAGACCGTGAAGTCCTGGCTGAAGAGATAGATGGGGCGACCGTCGATGCGCGCGTGCCCGGTGACAACGCCGTCGCCGAGGATCTTCTGATCCTCCATGCTGAAGTCGGTGCAGCGATGCGTGACGAAACGATCGAGCTCGATGAATGAGCCCTCGTCCACAAGGAAGTCGATCCGCTCTCGCGCGGTCATCTTGCCCTTGGCGTGCTGGCCTGCGATACGTTTCTCACCACCCCCAACGAGGCTTTCTTCGCGCATGTCGCGCAAGCGCTGGAGGGGGTCGCGCGACGAGTCAGCGGCGCTCTTCGGGGTTCCGGAGTCGATGGTCATCGTTGGGAGCCGATCAGGTGGGGTGTGGGCACGGAAGGCGCCGGGGGGGAGTCGCCAGAGAACGCCTGGTCTCTGAAGAGTGTGGGATGAATGGGCCGATCGAAAGGAGCCGGCCCCAAGGAGTTCATCAGAGCGCGGGATCTTCCACGAGCTCCATCAGGACTCCGCCCGTGGAACGCGGGTGGACGAAGGCGATGCGCGTATGATGGGAACCGGCCCGCGGCTCGTCATCGATCATCTGAACGCCCTGTCCTTTAAGGGTCTCGATCGCGGCAGCGACATCCGCTACGTGCCAGGCCAGGTGATGCAGGCCCGCGCGCCCGCCAGAGCGCTCGAGAAACTTCGAGATCGGCGAATCGTCCGTACTGGGCTCGACGAGCTCGATCCGCTGGGTGCCCGCGAACAGCACCAGGACGTCCACGCGCTGGTCGGCGACGTGTTCCACCTCGGTGGCCCGCATGCCGAGCGCGGCCTCGTAGATCGGTCGTGCATCCGCGATGGACGGGACGGCGATCGCCACGTGGTGAAGGCCGAGTACAACGGGCGCCAAAATAGAAGGCGGCGCAGCCTCGTGGCTACCGCTGGTGGGGTCCTGTGGGCGATCCATGGGCAGAAGAGCATAGCGCAAATGCCCCCCCAAAGGGATCGGGAAGAGGTGGCCTAATCCCTCGGACTTCTCCCCCATCCAGGTCCGCATTCCGGCGGTCCTGACACCGCAGTCTCGCCGCCGGCTTTCCTGGGAGCCCGCCCGAGTCACCATGCGGGCTCTGTCCTGGCCCAGCCGAGGCTTGCCTCACCCCGACGCGCCTCCACAAACAGCTAGCACAAATAAATGACAGAGGTAGATGACATGGGGCGCGGCACGACGACTGGAGCCTACGGCGAGATTCTGTTGAGGCGTCATGCGGCCAGACAGCGCATGATCCCATCCACCAGGACTCCAGGTGCCAGGGACCGCGAAAAGCGTGTCGCTGTCGCCCCACGCCCCATCCTCCTCCATGAAACTGAAGCTCCTCGCGCTGATCGCCGTCTGCGCCGCCCTCGTCATGGGCGCCGTGCGCTACCTTCCCGACTCTGAAGGAACCGATACCCTCGACAGTGAAAGCGCCAGCGCTGCGGACGATCCAGGCTCTTCGAACGCCGACGGATTGGCAGGGCCGGGCGCAGCCACGGCCGCCTCCGGCGAGGCAGGAATGTCAGCGAGCGGCAGAACCCAGCTAGAGGCAGGCTCCCTCGCGGCGCCCCAGGACGAAGACGTCCTCTCTCCGAAGGTTGGAAAAATCACGGCGATCATCGAGTGGCCCGACGGTTCGACGCCCTCGACGGATCTAAGGGTCTATGCCTTTGGAATGACCTTCCCAGGCGCCTCGCTGCAAACCGAGCTGAGTTCGAACGAGAGCACAATCACCTACAAGCGGGTGAAAGGTGAGCTTCGCCAAGAGTTGGAGCGGGTCAACGATTCGGGCAAGAGCCTGCTGAAGCGAGCGTTCACCGCGGCCGAAGTCACCGAGAGTCGCGACGCAGACGGGACGGTGTGGATCGCAGAGATCAGCCTGCCCCCAGGACGCGCACGGGCGTACCTGCACGCATTCGGCGGCGGATACGGCACAAGCCGCGCCGTGGAGGCGCGTCTCGGCGAGGCGGCCGTCACGCTGCGCCCCCAGATGCGAGCCAGCCTGACGGTCGCGGCGACTACGGAGGAGCCCGGGGCAGACCTGGCCGGATCCTATGTCATCGCCGATATCGAGTCCGATCGCGCAGCACAGGCGGCTACTGGACCTGATGCAGACGCCATCGAGAACCGCTACAAGGCGGAGCGCGGCCTGGGTGAAGGCGGCGAGACCGTCTTCGAAGGCGTGCCACCGAATCATGACCTCCGGGTGCGTGTGTTCCATGACACGCTGGCGCCGGCAGAGGCGACCGTCGCCCGGCTCGACGCCGGAGAGCAGCGCCACATGACGATCCTCCTCCTGCGAGGCGTGGACGTCACGGGCCGCGTCATCGATGCAGATGGCCGGTCCATCACCGGCGCGCACGTGACGGCGGCCATCCCCGGCCAGACCTTCGGCCTCGACGACGAGATCTTCCGAAGCACCTTGTCCGCTGAGCAAGGGACGTTTCGCCTGACCGGCCTGCCCGACGGCGTTGTCGTCATCCGCGCTGCGAAGACCGGTGCCCTGCAGAGCGGGCGTCAGCTCGTCGCACTGACCCAGGATTCCAACCATCCTGACCTTGAGCTCGTTCTAGAGGACGGCAAGTCAATCGAGGGGACCGCTCGGTTCGCAGGCGGTGAGCCCGCCGCCGGGCTGACGGTCCGGGCGAACTTCGATCCGGCCCACATGATGGGGCCAAGCGTTCTTGGGGCATCGCGCGGAGGCACGAACGAAGCGATCACCCTGAAGGACGGCTCCTTCAAGATCGCCGGCCTCGGATCGGGGCCCTTTGCGCTCAGGGTCTCCACGGAGCCGGACGCTGCCGGCCCCGGAGAAGGTGAGGGGATTCGAACGGCACAGCTGGATGGCGTGACTCCTGGCCAGGCTGGCGTCGAGCTGGTTCTGGCGCCGACGTCCCGCATCAGCGGCGTCTGCCGGGACGACCTCGGCGAGCTCGTCAGGCGCCTGCCCATCAGCTGCGTTCGCATCGTGGCCGGCAGTCTCGGCGACGTTCGGTTCGAGCGAAAGAGCGAGACGACCGACGACGAAGGCGCCTTCGCCTTCGAGGGCCTGAGCGCTGGATCATGGGCCATCAGCATGGTCACCGAGACACACGTCACCCCAGAAGAAGTTGGCGTAGAGGTAGTCACAGAAGCGGCCAACGGCGCAACCGAGACCGTCATCGAGGTGATGGCCATGCGCAGCTGCACCATCACCGGCACGGTCCTGGATCCGGATGGAAGCCCGATCGGGGGCATCCGCGTCGGCCAGGCCACCGAGGGACCCAGCTGGCGCGACCAGGTTTCTGGCGAGCCCAAGGCGTCCCCCACGATCTCCCGCGAGGACGGCACATTCGTCCTCCTGGGCGTCGCGCCCGGCAAGGTCAAGCTGGAAGCCACCTCCGATAGCCTGGCACCAGTCGCCTCCGACTCACTCGACGCTCCCGCTGGCGGACGCCTCGAGAACATCACCCTGCGGATGAACCGGGGCGGCACGATCGAGGGCGTTTGCTTCAACGACGAGGGCAAGACAGTGAGTGGCCGGCTCATCACGATCCAATCAGCCTCGATGGACACCATGCGCACGCTCACGACGGCCTCGGATGGTACGTTCCGCCAAACGGGCCTGACGCCAGGCCGGTACCAGGTCATCGCACTGGACACCGCCATAGACGCCTCCAACGACATCGATGGATCCGGGATCGCATCCATGATGGCGAACATGAAGATGGCAACGGCCTCGGTCGAAGAGGGCGAGATCGAATACCTGTTCCTCGGCGCCCCACCGGCCGCGCCTGTGAAGGTAGAGGGCAAAGTCACGCTCGCCGGAGAGCCCGTGGCAGGGGCCATGGTGGCATGGCTCCCCGCCACCACGGGGATGTACGGCAAGATGAAAATCACGTCGACCAACAAGGACGGCGAGTATTCGATCACGCTCGATGACACCGGGGAGTTCCGAATTCAGATCGGCAGCGTGGAGAACGGCGCGGCGGGCCAGCAGCGCACGTCGGAGTTTTCAGCTGAGATCGCCCAGGGGCGCGAGGAGTTCGAGCGCGACTTCGAAGTCCCGGGCGGCGCCATCGCCGGCCGCGTGACCTATGCGAACGGCGACCCTGCGCCAGGAGTCCGGCTCAGCATTACGGGCGACGGTGGCGTGCGGACCGACCGCCTGATGGGGAGCAGCTACGCCGAGACCATGACGAGCGCTGACGGGACCTACGACGTGTCCGGGCTGAGCCCCGGCACCTACCAGGTGATGGCTGGTGGCCCGCTTCCGCTGAGCGACTCCGCCGTGACGGCCGCACGGGTGATCTCGAAGTCGATCAAGGTGGGCGAGAACTCCCGCGTCGAGGGAATCGATGTCGAACTCGTGGAGCCGGGGCAAGCCGAAGTCACGGTGCGAGGCGCCGGCGGCGGACTGGTGGCGGGCGTGGGCATCTTCCTGCGGGATGACAAGGGTCGGCACACCGAGCTGATTTCCATGGTCACCACGAATTCGGAAGGCTCGGCGACCCTCAAGGGGATCGCACCGGGCCGCTACTCGGCCGCCGCGCGCGGCGAGACCACGGCGAGCCAGGAGAGCGCCTACTTCGAAGTGAGCGCCGGTGAAACCGCTACCGTCGACCTTCTGATGGAGCCGGGCGCGAGCCTGCTCGCCTCCCTCAAGGTCAAGGGAGGCGGGGAAACGCCGCCCGCCAGCATCCAGGTCCTCGATAGCCAGGGAATGGACGTCACGCGGAGAATCGGCCTCGTGGAGATGCGATCCACGGTGTCGGACCGGCCTGTTGGCCTACGTGAGAAACGTGTAGGCCCCCTGGCGCCAGGCCGCTATACGGTCATCGCGACCGCCGAAAACGGATTGAAAGCAAGAAGGCGCGTCAACTTGGACGCGGGCGACGAAAAGACTGTGACATTGCTGCTGAAATAGAAGCTTCGTCGCATCCAGCCGTCGTCTCCCCCAGTCGTCTCCCCCAGTCGTCTCCCACAGTCGTCTCCCCCAGCCCCTAACCACCGTGAAGCCACAAGTCCTCCTTCTGGGAGCCGTAGCGATCGTGCTCGGCCTCGGCGCCTTCTTCGTCCTTTCAGGATCCGGCGGAGAGGGCGGCAAGGCGGGCGCGCCTGCGGTCACGATCTCCATGGAGGACGTCGCCTCGACCGACGTGGACCCCGAGTCTGAGGAGCCGCTGACCCGCTTGGCCAGCTCCCCTGACGCGGCGGCCCGCACCGAGGCCGAGGTAACACTGGAGCCTGTCAGTGCCGGCATCGGCTCAGTGGCTTCCCTCGCGACCCGCAATATCGACGCCTCGACCGCCAAGCGCGTCACCGTGGAGATCGTTTGGCCCGCGGGGACGCCTGCCTCGATGAGCGAGGACAGTCCCAATCGCTTGATTGCGTGGTCCGATGAGGAGATCGACGAAAACAACTTCGATTGGACGAGCGAGTCGTTTCGCCGCCGCCGTCAGCGCCGGTCCACCGGGCAGGCAGCGCTCGGCTCCCTCGAGCAGCGGGAAAGCGACGACGAGGTGCGCTTCGACGTCGTAACCCTCGAAGACGGTATCTCCAGGGTCGAGGTCCTGTTCGACCAGGATGCCCAGCAAGGCCGACTTCAGATCGCGTCAAAGTACCTGTACCTGACGGAGGCTCCGACCCTTGACCTGACCGGTGAGATGACCGCGTTTCGCCTCGAGCCCGAGCTTGGCGCTTGGATCTCAGGGAGCGTAAGAACCGGCGGCGCCGAAGTCGCCTCTGGCGCGGACGGCTCCTTCGGCAAGGTCTCGCTGACCGGTGGGTCCATGGGCCGAGGCCGCGGGGGGCGCGGCAACGCCGTCAACCAGAGCGTCGACATCAAGGAGGACCTGACCTTCGAATTCTACGGAATCAATCCATCCCTGGTGGTCCGGGTGGCGGCTGACATCCCCGCCATGGCGCCGATGACCAGCGAGATTCTTGAGCTGACCGCGGGCGTCAAGACTCTCTGCAACGTGCAGGTTCAGAGGGGCGGGTCCATGGCCGGACGCGTGCTCGACCTCACTGGCCAAGCGCTGGAAGGCGTCAAGGTTTCCGCCTCGAAGTCGGGCGGCATGTTCGGGGGCGGTGGCGCACGCAGGGAGGCCACTTCGGACGCCGAAGGACGCTTCCTGATCGCCGGTCTCGAAGTCGCATCGTATCGCCCCACGGCGGAGCTAGAAGGCTGGCGCAACTGGCGCGCGGACGAGGCCATCGAAGTGGCGGAGAACGCCCGCGTGACGGACGTGCAGGTCAACATGGACCCAGGCAGGGAGATCCTTGGTCGAGTGCTCACCCCCGAGGGGGCTCCGGCCGCCGGTGCAAGCGTCCGCCTGAGCCAGTCGCCCCCCGCAGCCGCCGGTGACGGCGGCGGCATGGGCTGGGGTCGACAGCGGGATCGGTCCGAGCGCAAAGACATGGTCACCGACGCCCAGGGCAAGTTCAGGTTCGTCGCCCTGGCGAAGACGCCGGCACAGCTGACCGCCACGCTGGAACCCGATGTGGAAGGGGCACCGCTCCTGGCCGCGAGCGCAGCCAAGGTGGAGCCCGCTGACCGCGGAGAGGCTCGCCCGATCGAGATGCGCCTCTCCCCCACCGTCGCGATCAGCGGCCGCGTCGCCAACGACCGCGGCGAACC
>JBLIHL010000213.1:0-9137 GCA_047635895.1 Paracoccaceae bacterium
ACCCCTTGCCGTCATCTCTTCCGGCGACCCCACGGCCTCCCTCACCCAGGTAGAGGTCGTCTCTCGCTATGCAGACAGCGCCGATGGCGCTGACGTTGTTGAGATCATCAGCCGCGTCCGTCGCCCCGATGTCGCTCCGGGCACTCCCATCGAATACTTGGTGGTCTACGCACCGCACGACGAGGGCGATCTTGAGCTTTCGCCGGCCGTCGAGACGCTTATGCGGGCTCCAGGTGCCATTCGCCTGGTCGCCAAAGACCCCTTCGGCAACGCCTACTCCGCCGACCTGACGTCGAAGATTCAGGACGAGCACGAGAGCGTGGAGATCATCCGCGACGGCGAGCTCGTCAAGGAATTCCGCGTTCCGGAGGTCCTTGTCCCGACCTCACCAGTCACCGGAGCCCAGGGGACGCTTCCGCGCCTAATGGGTGTCAACGCGTTCGTGCGCACGTTCGCAGGCGAAGACTACTTCGCCCTCGACCTGCACATCCACAACGGCTTCGATGGCAAGGATGAGCTGGTGGAATGGGACGCAGTCCTCACCGACCTCTACTTCGAAAATCTGCACCTTCGCCTACCCAACGGTTGGGAAGTCCTGCACGCCTTGGAAAGCCCGTTCAGCGGGGACGCCATGCCTGCCGGCAACATGCAGGAAGTCCCGCTAGTCGCGGCGATCCCGAGCGGCGACATGCACCTGATGACCCGCCAATCACAGTTCTCGCGTCGACTCATCATCGCCCGCCAGGACGCCGTGAGCCGCGCACGCGCGGAGATTGAACACCAGAACCTGGCGTTCTGCATCGCCGGCAACGCCCCCGATGGCTCGGAACTCTGGTCCTGGTGGAACAACGAGACCTCTCGCTTCCTTCCGCAGAACCACCGTCTCCCCGACCTGGCGGGCATGACAACCCGCGACGCGATCGACGCTCAATACGCTGGAGAGTTCGAATCGCGCTCGGCGATGCTCAGGAACGGTGAAGGCAACGCCTACCCGATCCTGAGCGGGAACCTCGGCTGGGCGCACCCCTACTGGATGGCCTACGGTGGCATGACCGGCGGCGAGAACATCGAACAGATCCCCGGCGTGGATATCGCCTGGGCCGGCTCGCAGGCGGGCTTCCGCTTCATCGAGATGCGCAACCGGATGGTGCTTGAGCGCCAGCCCACCGCGCTGTACTCGTCCGCAGGTGTCCCGACGAGGCTCGAAGACCACCTCGTGCCACAGGGACTCAACGGCCCCTTCCTGCCGTTCGATCTCTCGATGAAGTTCGTCGGTAACGACAGCTACTTCGGGTTCGATGACGCTCCGATGTTCCAGGCGGAATACGTGGCCTCGGCCGGCCTCAAGCCGACGTACGAGGAAGCGCTTCGGAACTACATGGCGATCGACCTCCAGCACCTGATCCGCTTCACCAACGACCTCAAGACGATGACCTGGCTGGGCAACGACAGCCTGTCCAGATGGCAACTCCGCCGCGTGGGTGAGCTGTTCCACCTGACGCACCACGAAGGCAACGTCGGAAACTATGGCTACGTCGGCGCATCGAGCCTCCAGCGGCGCATCAACCGAGTCACCGAGTACCCGGGTACCGGCATCGAGTACGGCCGAGGAGAAGGCTGGGGCCTCTTCGCTGCCACCGCGGCTTACGCCACGGGTAGCGATGAGCTTCGCACCCGGTTCTTGCCCTGGTTCGCCCGAATCAGCAGCGTGTGCGCCGAAGGGCAATCAACCTGCACCGGCAATCTGACCGCTGTCCGCATCGGCAATCAGGCCGGCGGCATCTATCGGACACGCCAGACCTTCGAGCAGTCGTTCGCGACGAACGCCCTCGAGTCCATGAGGACCTCCGTCTTCGACAGGGTCGATGAAGAAGTCAGCGAGCAGCTCGCCGACGTGATCATCCGGACCGCTTACTCGACAATTCGTATGCCCTTCTACGATCCGGCCCACGGCGGCCTTCGCAAGGTGATCGGCGTCGGCATGAGCGACATGAGCGTGCCGGACTTCTGCTTCACGCTGCCCTCGAATGCTGGCTACGGCCTGACCAACGTGGACCACCAAACTCCGCTGACCCTCTGGAGCTACGCTTACGCCCTTTCGGGCGACGCCGACTTCCTTCAGATCGCAGCGAACAGCATCGGCACCACGGCCAACCTCGAGGCGGAGCTCAACATCCTGGGCGCCCAGCACCTGCCGCACTCGGCCTTCATGCTGAGCACGATCCAGGACTTCGCCCAATAGAGCAGGCGGCGATGAGGCCCCCGCACGGAGCGGCGGGCTGACTTACACGGGGGCGACGGACCGAAAGGGCCGTCGCCCCCCTCTAATTTCCCTCATTTTGAGGCATGTGTGCAGCGGAGAGGCCCGTCAGCCCTGATGAGTGTTAATCCAAAATCACAGTCTTGTGGGAAGCCTCCCTTCCCCTCTAGCCTCTCGGCCTCGCTCTCTGCCCAGTCGCCCCAGATCCCAAGGAGTCTCCCCCCGCCTTTCGCCAGGCAGGACCCCGGAGCCCCCTCACCCTGTGGCGAATGCCTCATGAGCGCGAGATGAATCGTTGCAACGAGAGACGACCGGGGTCTTGGAACCGGGTCGGATCTCGAAAGCGTCTATGCGTCACCAAGGGCGACGCTTGCTCCAAGCAACGACTCATGGCCATGACCACCCAGGTCACTGGCTGCACTGAAGAGGGGAACTCATGAAACAAACAGCGGCGCAAGCGCCACGATCAAATACGGCCTCACCGTCAATGGATACGGACTCGCAAGTTATCCACCAGGGGGGTCTTCGCCTTCAAGCGGACGCCAGCTCGTCTGACGCTCTGCGGCGCTTTCGCCTCGTGCGCTGGTTCGAAGCGGCAGGTCTCGCCCTGCTCGCCGCCGCCTCCATCGCACCCGCAGCTGCGGCGCACTCGACGGGCTCTATAGTCTCGACAGTCTCGACGGGCTCTATAGTCTCGGTGGGCTCGACGGCGAACTCCGGCGCCCTCGGGCGCGTCGTCGCGAAGATCTCGATCATCGCTCCTGAGGAGCGCTCATTCATCCTGGAGGCCACCTTGCCGGTGCCCCCGGGGACGTTTCTTGAGGGTCAGGTCAGCACCCCCCTTGCCCTCGAGATCGACGACCACGAGGTGACGACCCAGATCGAGGTCGTCAGCTGGTACCCGGATCCTGAGGACGGGGCGGACGTCATCGAGCTCATCGGCCGCGTCCGGCGTCCTAACGACAAGGAGCCGGGCGACGAGATCGAGTTCAACGTCATCAGGGCCCGGCAGGCCCCCCAGCCCTTCATACTCTCGTCGCAGGTCGAGCAGCTCCTCACCACGCCCGGTGCGATCCGTCTCACGGCCAACGACCTTCACGGAAACGGTTACACGGCGGACCTGCTTGCCAAGGTTCGCGCGGGCGACTTGAGCGTCACGAGTCCGCGTCGTGGCACGTTCATCCGCGAGAGTCGCTCCCATGAGCTGATGGTTCCGGACGCAGGCGCCGGCTCGGGATCCAGCGCCCCCTACCCGCACCTCCTCGGTGTCCACGTCTTCGCCCGGTCCTACGCTCACCAGGACTTCCTCGCGCTGGACCTGACCCTCCACAACGGCGTCTTCGGCAAGTCGGCCTCGCCCCTCGACGACGCCATCTGCGACGCCTACTTCGACTCTCTCGACATCCACCTCCCGACGGGCTGGACGATGGCATGGGCGATCGAAAACGCCGCCTACGGCGACCCTCGATCCGAGCCTGCCGGATTCGTTCAGTCGATCCTGCGCCCCCTCCGCTACGGCCAGTTCCACAACGTTCCGCAGCAGGCGCAGTTCAACCGCAGGCTGATCATCGCCCGCGGCGCTACCGCCCTCGCCCGCGGTCAACGCATCCTGACTCGCCAGACCCGCGGCTACTGCGTGCCCAGCGACACGCCGCCGAACCAGATCACCGACCCAGAGAACGAGCTTTGGTCCTGGTGGAACCCGATCACGTCCCGCTTCCTGACCTCCAACACGCGCCTGCCCGTACTCACCCACATCACGCGTAGCGCCGTGATCGCCGAGCTGCAGACCGAGTACGACATCGTGCACGACCAGGTCCGGACCGGCCGCGAGGGCGGCTACCCGATGACTTTCCCTGCGCTCGGATGGGCGCACCCATGGGGCGTGCAGTACGGCGGCATGAGCGGCGGCGACGAGATCCAGATGCTGCCGGGAATCCGCGAGGCCTGGGCCCGTCACCCGGTCGCCCTGCGCCTCCTGGAGCAGCATTCCAAGGCCTACATCGATCGTCAGGCAAACGCGATCTACCAGCTCGACGGGACCCCGCCGATCCTGGAGGAGCACATTCAGCTCGAGGGCACGGCGAACGAGTACGTAGACGGGTACTTCTATCTCAAGCCCGCCTACAGCGACAACTACTTCGGCTTCAACCAAGCCGACTGGTCGATGGCCGAAACGGCCTACCTGACCGCGCGGGTCCCGTACTACGAGAAGGACCTCAAGGACTTCCGGCCCATCGACTTCGCGCACCATACGCGCTACCTGAACCCCCAGCTCGGCCTTGTCTGGCTGGCGAACGATAGCCTCGCGAAGCTCCAGCTGGAGATGACCTCCTCGGCCTTCCGATTCTCCTTCCACAAGTACGACAACTCGTTCTACAACAGCATCCAGGGCACGGGGCTGCTGCGCCGTATGCTAGATGTCAGCGCGTACCCCGGTCGCGGCGCTTCCTTCGGACGCCCGGAGGCTTGGGCGCTCGTCGGGAGCATCGCTCACTACGTGACGACCCGTGACATGCCGAAGCGTGCGCGCATGCGGACGTGGCTCGAGGACGTAGCCCGCACGGCTGCGGCAGGTCAGTCGGCGTGCACCGGCAACCCGACCGCGGTGGCGATCGGTAAGGCCTTCAAGGGCGCTTACCACGCGCGCCAGTCCTTCGAGGTCGGCTTCATGCTCAACGCCGCCCATTCCCTCAGGACGTCCGTCCTGGACGGCATCCGCCCGGGCCTCGCGGCGATGATGCAGGACTACGTGATCCAAGGAGCGTACTCCACCGTGCGCGCTCCGTTCTGGAACACGCAGGCGAACGCCCAGTACCGCGTGATCGCGGTGCGGCCGCGCTTCCTGCACCTGCCCGAGTTCTGCTTCACCATCCCGGCGAACGGCTACCAAGAGTCGCCGTACTTCGACCGGACGACCGCGATGGCCGCATGGGCGTATGCGTTTGAGGCCACCGGCGACGGGATCTTCCTGCAGCGCGCGGTCGAGGCCCTCGGTCAATCTGGCAACGCGCTCGTGGAGCTCGAGAACTACGGGACGTTCCTGCTCTACGAGATGGCCCCGCTCCTGAGCACGCTGCAGGCTCTGTAGCGAAATGGGTCTGTAGCGAAATGGCCCTCGTGCTTGCTCCCGGGGCGTCACCCTGGGAGCATGCGGCCTGACCCATGTCAGCCGCGCTCCACCATTCCAATCGACCCGCGCGCGGCCGCCTGGCCCGCGCGGGTTGCTTTGCATCGGTACTCGTGGCCGGCATCGCCGCCCTCGCGCTGCTGGACGTCATCCCAGGAGGCTGGCGCCTGCGGACGCTGATCATCCCTCAGTCCGTACAGGACACGCGGCGGAGGGCCTCGCACCGGGCCGATCGGATGGAACTGTTTGCCAAGGAGCCCACGCCGGCTCCGGGCGGGACGCTCTTCCTTGGGTCCTCGACCATCGAGCGCTTCCCGCTGGCGGAGCACTTCGGCGCGCTGGCCCCCCTGCAGCTGTCCCCTATCAACCGGGGCATCGGCGATGAGGATCTCGCAGGCCTGGAGGCCCGCGCCCTCGCGACGGCCAGGCGCCTCCAGCCCGCGCGCGTCGTGCTCTACGCCGGGAGCGTCAACGTTCGCCGAGCCATCGACAATGGGACCTGGACGCCGCCCGGTGACATCGTCGTGCGAGCCGGCCAGATCGCTCAGCAGCTCCTGGCCCAGCCAAGCATTGATCGCGTGGTCCTCCTCGGCATCCTTCCAGAGCGCGAGACGGGCGGCGAGTTGGAGACCCGGGTCCGTGAAACGAATGCAGGGCTGGCCGCCCTGGCCGCCTGGCGGGAGGGAATATCTTTCCTGCCCACGGCCCGCGGACCCCTCGTGGATGAGTACGGCGACCTGCGGCCGGACTACACGGCGGACAGGCTGCACCTCAACGAAGCGGGCTACGGCGTTCTCGCGGGCTGGCTGAGTGCACATCTGAGCGACGATTGAGCCGGATTCCCGGCCTCGCATTGGGGTAACGAAGCAAGCGAGCCGAAGTACGCCATGCGGGACGTAGACTCTGCGAGTCGTCCCTCCCAACATCCCATGCTTCGAAGTATCAGCTCTAACTGGTCCCTGAACGCGCTCCAGATCGCCGTGTTCATGGTGCTGACGCCGTTCATCGCGAACGCTGTCGGCAACGAGACCTACGGTATCTGGGAGATCATTGTCTCCACAGCCGGACCGCTCCAGCTGCTGTCCCTCGGCCTGCCCATGGCGACCGTGCGGGCCCTCAGCGCGGCCATCGCCCGCAAGGACGGCCCCGGAGCGACGAAGGCCCTGGGGACGAGCCTGTCCCTGACCATCGTGCTAGGCGCCGTGGCGGCCGTCCTGGGGATCATCGCCTACCAGGCGTTCACGGGTCCGCTCATGGAGGGCGAAGGGTGGAGCGACATCGCAGAGCCCGAGCGGCGCATGGCCGCTATCGCGCTGATCGTGATGCTCGCGAACGTGGCCTTTGGATTCGCGCTCAAGCTTCCGTACGCGATCTTCGACGCTCATCACGACTTCGTGGCGCGCAACCTGATCATGGGCGGCGGTCTCCTCGCCAAGCTCGGCGCGACGATCGCGCTGCTGTCGTGGCGCGCCGACCTCATGACGCTGGCCTGGGTCCAGATCGGTATCGCTGCGCTTGAGTTCTTCATCGCGATGACCGTATCGCGGACGCGCCACCCGCTGGTGCACTTCAAGCCCCAGCGCATCGAGTGGGAGGAGGCCCGGAGCCTCTTGTCCTTCAGCGTCTTCGCGTTCCTCCTGAACATGGGCGCCCTGCTGGCGTTCCGGATCGACGCCCTGGTGCTCGGCTTCAACATGCCCCCGGATGACGTCGCGATCTACGGCTACGGCAACAAGATCTTCGACCCGTTCATCAACATCCTCCTGGCGATCGGGATGGTGCTGATGCCCCTGGCCGCGTCGGCCGTGAGCCGCGGGGATCTCACCGACATCCGCGCGCAGTTCCAGAAGTGGTCCAAGATCGCCGCCACGATCGTGATGTTGATCGGCGGCTACCTGATCGTGCTGGGCCCGAACTTCCTCGAAGCCTGGCTCGACGACGCCTACAGCCCCGTTTCAGGCCGGGTTCTCCAGGTCCTGATGGTCTCGTTCTTTTTCTTCCTGCCGATCCGCGGCGTGGCGCTCCCGGTCCTCATGGGACTCGGGCACGCCAAGGTCCCGGGCTTCGGCCTCCTCGGCATGGGGGTCGCCAACCTCTGCCTGAGCCTCGCGCTCGTGGGCCCCTACGGCATCATGGGCGTCGCGATCGGCACAGCGATCCCAAACGTGGTCTTCTCCGCGGTCTTCCTCTGGGAAGCCTGCCGCCGCCTCGAGCTTGGCCTCGGTGATTGGTTCCGCTACACCTTCGGTCGCCTCCTGCCCGCCACCGTGGTCGCGTCAAGCGCTCTGGCGCTCGCTGCCCATCAGATTCCACTCCACGGGTACCTACGGGTTGTGTCTGCCGGCGTTCTCTACACGGCGCTCTTCGGAGTGATGGCCCTGCTATTCGTCTTCCGTGGCGACCGATTCCTCGATACGAGCGTCCTCATCGCCCGCATCAGGGGCAAGCTGCGATGATCGACTATCTGCTCTACGGCGCCGCCGGTCTCGCCGCCACCTTCGTGGTAGCCGAGCTCGCTGCGCGCGCCTACATCAAGGCTCGGAACCGCTGGTACATCCACCAGCCGTTCTCCCGTCGCCACTTTACCCTTGCGACCGACGCCCTTCCGCAGCTCCCCGCCGAGGCTCGTTTCGAGGCCAACGCGGACGGTGAGCGCGGGGACCCCGTGCCGGCCCACCCGGAGAAGGTTCTACGCGTACTCGTAGCAGGCGGCAGCGCGGCCGAGTGCTTCCTGCTAGACCAGGACGACACGTCCTCCGCTGCGCTTCAGAGATCCCTACGGGCCCACGCCGGCGTCCAGCGCGACGTGCACGTCGGCAACGTGGCGCGGTCGCTGATCACCTGCCGCAAGATCAACGCCGTCCTGGCCAAGGCCGTACCGCAGATTCGCTCACTCGACGTCGTGGTGCTGATGGTCGGTGCCAGCGACCTCGTGGAGTGGTTCGAAGCCAAGACTCCGGCGACGATCGAGGAAGGCCCCTTCGCGCTTTCTTACTACATGGCCGAGCATCCCGAGGGGCCTTTCGGGTGGAAGCCCAAGACACTCGCGCTCTACCAGATCGCGCGCTCCCTGAACGTTCGCGTCCTCCGCCCTATCGAGGTCAAGAAAAGCGCCGGAGCGTCCATCGCAAAGCACCGCGCCGCCCGCGCCGCCACCAAGAACCTTCTCATCGAGACCCCGGATCCCGCGCCGATGCTCCGTGCGTTCGAGACGCACCTGCGCGAGTTGATCCTGACGTGTCGCAAGTCGGCGAAGCACGTAGTCATCGCGCTGCAGCCGTGGCTCGATCGAGACTTCACCGCGGAAGAAGCCGCGAGGATCTGGAACTTCGGCCAGGGCAGCCCATACCGCGGCGCCCTGAACGCGTACTACGACATCAACCTCGTGCGCAAGCTGATGGGCGAGGTAGAGGCAGTGGCGGCACGGGTGGCTGACGAGACAGGTGCGTCCAAGGTCGACCTGCGGAAGGCGGTGCCTAGCGACTTCGAGCACTACTATGACTTCCTGCACCATACGCCGAAGGGCGCGCAGCTTGTCGGTGCAGCCGTTGCCGAGACGATTGCCGCACTCGGCGAGGGCTAGGCGGGCAGGGGGCTACCGGGCCAAACTCCTACCCGAGACCGTCCCACGCGTTCGCAAGGACGCCCGGGCCGTAGCGCGTGCCCCGCGCCAGGGGTTCGTGCGGCCCGGCGCGAGGCTCGCCCTCGCGGCCCCTCCGGCGAGGAGGCCCGTGCGGCAGCACGCCC
>JBLIHL010000214.1:0-9124 GCA_047635895.1 Paracoccaceae bacterium
TGCTGCCGCACGGGCCTCCTCGCCGGAGGGGCCGCGAGGGCGAGCCTCGCGCCGGGCCGCACGAGCCCTACGGGCACGCGCTATGGCCCGGGCGTCCTGCGGACGCGTGGGGCGTCCCGGGGCAAGGCGGCATGGCGGCTAGGCGGCAAGGCGGCAAGGCGGCAAGGCGGCAGCACCGCACGGCATATTGGCGGAAGCCGCAGGGCACAAGCGACAACACTCGCCCATGAGGGCGAGTAACCCTCGCGGCCAGGCCGATACGCCCGCGCCCAATCACGCGGCCCGGCATTTCTTGCATTGGCCGCCGTCTAGCACACAAGCCACAAGCCACAAGCCACAAACCACAAGCCACTACCCACTACCCACCACCCACCACCCACCACCCAAGCAAGAAACCACCACCCAAGGACACAATCCCTGAGTGGTGGCCTCCAACCACGCTGCATCCCGCCGCCTGCAGGATCAGCCGCGACCCAAGCCCTACCGCTTCTCGAGGATCGCCCTCAGCTCATCCGCCGACTGCTTGCTGAGACCGTCGGCCTCTGCCTGGGCGATCAGCGCCAGTGCGCGCTTGAGCTCAACGTTGCCACCATCGCCCGACCGAGCTGACGGCGGGGCCGCAGCCGCTACCGAATCGTCCATTGGCGTCCGGTCGTCGAACGTTCCCGCGTACTCCGGGATGTCCTGGATCTTGAGGCCCTTCTTGTTGAGGACATCCTCGACCGCAGCCTGGAGCTGCAGATCTTCCGCGAAGTCCCCCAGTGGGAAAGCGCTTCCGCGCTCGTCTTGGACCCGGCGGCGCACTTCGATGCGCAGCAGGAACCGGACGTCATCGCGGGTCAGCGTGGTGTCGAGCGAGCCGTAGAGATCATCAAAGCCGGGGTAGAGCTCCGAGTTGTCGAAGTCGCAGAAGGCGAGCGTCTTGAAGACATCTTCGCGACCCACGAACCTCTCCGTGACCCACTTGCGCAGAACGCGGGTGTCCTGGATGCGACGCATCTCGCGGAGGCGCCACGTCTCGCGACGCTTGGCACTGACCTCGATGTCGGGGGAGAGGCCGCCGAGGGACTTGATGTTGCCCTCCGCGTCGAGCTCGCGGTGGATGGAGCGGCCCAGCGGGAGGCGGTAGCGCTCGATCGTCAGCTTGATCCGCGGAGCGAAATCAAACTCGCCGTCGCCGTCCCAATCCTTGGTGATGTTCTCCCAGTTGTCGCGGCGCCGGTTGCCGTTCTCGTCGACGTACTCGTCATCGCTCTCGTTGGGCATGCGCACAAGGTTCTGCACCGAGCCCTTACCGAAGGAGCGCTGGCCGATCAGGGTGGCGCGGCCATAGTCCTGGAGGGCGCCCGAGACGATCTCCGAAGCGGAGGCAGAGAAACGGTTGATCAGGACCGCGACCGGGGTGTCCGACGGGATGATCTCGGGCAAGCGCGTCTTGAAGACCTTGCTCTCTGCGATTCGGCTCTCCGTCCGCACGACGACCTGTCCCCGGGGAAGGAAAAGATCCGAGACCTTCGCGGCCTCGTCCAGCAGTCCACCAGTGTTGTTGCGGAGGTCAAGGATGACCCCGTTGAGCTGGCCGGTCGCCGTCTTCGCGCTCAGGTCACTGAGCGCGCCGGCGATGTCTGCTGCGGCGCCGCGGGTGAAGGACTGCAGCTCGACGAGGCCGATGTCACCCGGCAGGAGCTCGCTGTGCACGGACGGGATGCTGATCTGACCGCGCTTGACCTCGACGATCATGTCCTCCGTCGGGCGATCGAGCAGCGTCGGATCCATGTCGCGACGCCAGATGTAGAGCTTGACGTTGGTGCCAGGCTTTCCCTTCAGGCGCTTGATGATCTCGTCGGTCTCTTTACCAATGGTCGGCCAGTCGTCGATGCGAACGATCTTGTCGTCCGTCGAGAGGCCGGCTTGGTACGCAGGACCTGAATAGATGGGGCGCGTGATCGTGAAGATGCCGTCGTCCGGGTCATTCTGGACGTAGGCCCCAATGCCGCCGTATTCGGCCTCGAGGCTCTGCTCGAACTTCTCGTACTCCTTCGGCGTGAAGAACGACGAGTGACGATCCAGGCTGCTAAGCATGCCCTGCAGCGCGGACTCGAGCAGTTCTTCGCGGGTCGCATCGCTGCCGTCCAGGTGATAGTTCTGGATGACGCTGATCATGGTCTCAATGCGCTCCATGTCCTTCGGCATCCTCGACCCCGGGCTGCGACGATTGGCGTCGTTTTCGCGGATCTGGCGCATCGTGGATTCGAAGAACCGGGTGCTGCGCAGCTGCTCCAGATAGGCGCGTGACAGTCTTCCGTTCTCGCCGGGGAGATCGGCCAGGCGGTCAAGCTCGTCCTCCACGCCGTCGACGTCCTCGATGGACGAGATCTCGGCGAAGCCCAGGGCGCCAATGGCGCGCAGGTTCGGGTCGGATGAGCTCAGGAAGGACCGGAGCACTCGGCGGGCCGCGGAAATCTGCGCACCGCTGCCGAGCTTGTTCACAGCCACCGCGGCGGCCACGCGCAGCTTGGCGTCACCCTCCGGGTTCTCCGCGCTGCCGAGGAGAGCCTTCGCCACGTCCTTGCGGGTATCGCGGTCTGAGATCTCGCGGGCCATGCTGCCGAGGAACTCGGTCGCAGCGCCAACGAGGTTGGCGTCGCTGTCCTCGAGCACGTCGGTGACTCTGGACGCCACCTTCGCATGATCGACGTTCTCGCCGGTCAGTCGGACGGTCGCGAGAAAGAGAATCTCCCGAGGGGCGAGGTCGTTCGAGGCGAGCTTTTCATCGACGACAGCATCGAAGCTGGCTCCGAATTCATCGCCGACCAGGCCGGCGACGCGACTGGCTTCGGTCCAGATCTCTGCGGCGCTCATGCCGCGGATCGCCGTCAGCCGCTCGTTAAGGATCTCGGTGACCTCGTCGCGGGACGCGGCCGATACGGCACCGTCCTGGAGTGTCGTGCTCGCCGGCGTCGGGCCCGGGAGGTAGGTCGCCGTGGAAGAGGACGCGGTCAGGCTCAGAGGCGAACTCGCCGCCAGGACCCCCACAAGGCAGGGGATGACGGCGGTGGCAAGGAACGCGGGGTGGACACTTCGGATCATTCGTGTTGCGTGCGGATGAGTAATCGAGCCGAACGCCGACCCGTGTGGGTCGGCTGCGGTACGGCTTCCGTATCGGCTGGCTCGGCCGGGGACCGGAGCCTCTGCAGGATAGAAGTAGCTGTCTTTAGGACCGGACTCTACGCTTCGCAGCCGTCCTTAATGGAGCGAGGTTGCTCCCTGACGAAAATCAAACGGCCCACCGCCGCCATGCAAAACACTCCAGACGAGGGATTACCCACACCTGAAGCTCGAGGCATTTCGGGTGACGAGGGTCGCAAGGTCGATCATGGTGACTCGCCAGGTTCGTCCGCGGCGCCCACGAATGGGCCTCCCATGGGGGCTACGGCTACCGGTCTGTCTCACATCGAGAGGGACCCGGAGGGGCGCTCCCGGGCCGTGATGGTCGACGTGGGGGGCAAGCCAGAGACCTCCAGGACGGCTCTCGCGCGCGCCGTCGTGGTTTTTCCGGAGGGGCTCCTCGGTGGGATCCTCGAATCCGGTGGCCCCAAGGGGCCGATCGAGGAAGTGGCCCGCGTGGCCGGGATCCTGGGAGCCAAGCGGACCGGAGATCTGATCCCCATGTGCCACCCGCTGGGTCTTGACGTCGTGGACATCGACTTTGCCCAGATCGGCCCGGATCAGCTCGAAATACGATGCAGGACGGCCTGTTTTGGCCGAACTGGGGTCGAAATGGAGGCGATGGCGGGTGCGTCGATCGCTGCGCTGACCGTCTACGACATGACCAAGGCTCTGGCCAAGGGCATCCGCCTGGAGGCCGTCGAGCTACTCGAAAAAACGGGCGGCAAACACGGCGCATGGCGCCGCGATGAGGCCTGAGCCGAGAGGTCCCTTGCAATTCTGAACGGATTGGGGGGCAGAACCTGCGAGCCAGTGGCGGTATCGTGGGCGGCATGGATCTGAAACTCATCCGCAACCTCGTCCGGATCATGGAGCGAGGAGAAGTCCACGAACTGGAGATCGAGGACGAAAAGGCAGGCCTTCGCGTGCAGCTGCGCCGAGGCCCTTCAGGCAGCTATGCCGCTCCGTCCGTCATGATGATGCAGGGCGGTGCGAGCCAGCCCGCAGCAGGTGGTGGGGGCCCCATGCTCTCTGGAGGCTCAGAGGGCGGCGGCTCAGCCACTGAGGCCACGGCCCGGGCAGCCGGCGTGGAGGAAATCACCTCACCGATGATTGGCACCTTCTACTCCTCGGCATCGCCGGACGCGGACGTGTTCACGAACGTGGGGGAGCGGGTCAACGACGAGTCGGTCATCTGCATCATCGAGGCGATGAAGGTCATGAACGAGATCAAGGCGGAGTGCTCCGGCGAGATCGTCGAGGTCCTTGTCGAGAATGGCGAACCCGTCGAGTACGGCCAGCCGCTATTCCTCGTGAAGACGCGCTGATCTTGTCCCGCTCGTCGCTCTTCACGCGCTCACTCCGCTCAGCTCACTTTTTTGACTCTGCCCCCAAATGGGGGTCTCACACGGAATGTTCAGACGAATCCTGATCGCGAACCGCGGGGAGATCGCGCAGCGCATCATTCGCGCCTGCCGTGAACTCGGCGTCGAGACCGTTGCTGTCTATAGCCAGGCGGACGCTGACGCGCTTCACCTGCGGATGGCGGACGAGACGATCTGCATCGGCCCTGCGGCCAGCGCATCTAGCTACCTCGATATCCCTTCGATCATCTCTGCGGCCGAAATCGCGGACGTGGAGGCGATTCACCCTGGATATGGCTTTCTCGCCGAGAACAGCCACTTCGCCGAGGTCTGCCGGTCCTGCAAGATCGAGTTCATCGGTCCTGACTCCCAGACCATCGCGGACCTGGGCAACAAGGTGAGGGCGCGAGAGATGGCGATCGCCGCCAAGGTGCCCGTTGTTCCCGGGTCGGATGGACCCGTCAGGGACGAGGCGACGGCGGCACTGGTGGCCCAGGAAATTGGCTACCCGGTCATGATCAAAGCGGCCTCCGGAGGCGGTGGACGCGGCATGCGTGTGGCCAGCAACGAGCCAAGCCTCCTGCACGGGATGCGTGCGGCCCAGGCCGAAGCCAAGGCAGCCTTCGGGGATGACACGGTCTACCTCGAGAAGTTCGTGGAGAAGGGGCGCCACGTCGAGGTCCAGATCCTCGGCGATCGTCAGGGCAACGTGATCCACCTCGGTGAGCGCGACTGTTCCACGCAGCGTCGCCACCAGAAGCTCATCGAAGAATCACCGTCTCCGATCCTGAGCTCGAAGCAGCGGGACAAGATGTGCGCGGCCGCGGTTCGCCTTGCGAAGGCTTCTGGCTACCACAACGCGGGCACCGTCGAGTTCCTGGTGGACTACACCGGCGCTTTCTACTTCATCGAGGTCAATGCGCGGATCCAGGTAGAGCACACCGTCACTGAGATGGTGACGGGTGTCGATCTGATCCAAGAGCAGATCCGGATCGCCTCCGGCGAGACGCTTCGCTATCGCCAGAAGGACATTCAGGTTCGCGGGCACGCGATCGAGTGTCGGATCAACGCAGAGGACCCGGCCATGGACTTCCAGCCCTCCCCGGGCTTGATCTCACTTTTCGCGCCCGCAGGCGGCCCAGGCGTCCGTGTCGACAGTCACTGCTACAGCGGCTACCGGATTCCGCCGAACTATGACTCCATGATCGGCAAGCTCATCGTGCATCGTCCCACCCGGGATGAGGCGATCCGCTCAATGATGCGGGCCCTCGACGAATTCGTCATCGAGGGGCCGAAAACTACGATTCCGCTTCTTCGCGAGATCCTTGAGCAGGCTGAGTTCCAGAAGTCCGAGCACGATACGAAGTTCGTGGAGCGCTTCATGGCGACCGGGGCCTCCCGGGCTGCCGGAGCTGCCTCCCAAGCGGCCGACGCAAGCCGTTAGCCCGCATGTTTTTCCGCCCGGCTGGATCCCATTGGTTCAGTCGCGCGGGGAAGCCTGACCCCTTTCTTTCATGACTGAGTCCCGTCCAAAGCTCGCAGCGTTCTCCTTGCTCCCCTTGGTTGCGCCACCTGGAACGGTCCGGGCCAGATCGGTGTTTGCCAGATCGGTGTTAGCCAGATCGTTGGTGGCCAGGTCGATCTTGGCTGGAACCGTCCTTTCGGTGCTCCTGACCGGGTGCTACCGCGACACTCAGCGGTTCCCCGGGATGCTTGAGCCGCTCACCAACCCGCTCCCGGAAGGCGTCAAGTCGACCTTTCTCCGCGGACCTGAGGATGCCTATGTCCTCCGGCATAGCGATCCAGTCAGCGTTCGGACGGCCGAGACGACCTCGATGGTCCGGCTTAAGCACTACGACAAGCGCGTTCGCGTTCCAGCGGGCAGCTGGGTCCACTCGGGTCCCAACGGCCACGTAGAGGTCCTTCTGCCCGGCGCCACGACCATCACGATGCGTGGGCCGTCCGCTGGCGTCATCGGTTCGGAGAGCCGGCGCGAGCCCACCTTTACCTTCATCGACGTGACGCTCGCGTCCGTCACCTTCGGCGAGCTTGGCATCGTGCAGCTCCCCGGCGGCGCGCTCCTTGAGGCCTACGGCGGCCCTTTCGTCTTCGAGCTTCTCAACGAGAACCTGCTCCGAGTCCGAAACCGTTCTTCCCAGAAGGGGGCGATTGCCTACCGGGAGGAATTGATTTCCCTCCAGCCGAGTGAAGCCGTCGATCTGGCCCTTCTCGAGGCGGGCACGGCTCCGTTCGAGGTGGGGGAGTCGGCTCGGGACGTCCTGACCGAGGCTGGTCGCGTGGAGATCCGAGGGGCCGTGGACGTGCTGTCCTCCGGGCTTGGCGCCCGTCTTCGTGCCGGAGAGGGCAGTGAGATCTCCGGATTTGGTCAGATCCTGCGCCTCGATCCCGGCGACGAGGTGCTCTTCGAAGGGCTCGGAAGTGCCGCCGAGCGCAAGGCTCGCAACGCTCCTGAAGGCCGTTAGGCACCGGTCCTTCCCGGGGTGCTCCCTGGGGTGCTCCCGGCGAGTCCTGACGATTCATGAGATGGAACCGGCAGCACGTGAGCAGTCGGGGGTGGATAACTCGTACTCTGCGGTTCTCCTACTGGTTCTCTTACTGGCCCCTCTGCATGCCCTTCGATTGGGCGGGAGGGGCTTCCTCCACGGCGGTTTTTCGCTGTCAAACGATCACTCCTCCCACCAGGTCCTACCTCCCCGGACTCAAGCTTTATGGAAATTCAGCCGAGACCAGCACCTCCTGGATCGCGTCAGCAGCTCCGTTCACAGATCCGCGAGCACACCCTCCACAGCCAAGAGATGAAAAGAGTCCTCATTACCGGCGGCGCCGGCTTCCTCGGCAGTCACCTTTGTGAACGCTTCCTGGCGGAAGGGTATTCCGTGATCTGCATGGACAACCTCGTGACCGGGTCGCTCGACAACATCGAGCACCTCTTCGGTCGCAAGGAGTTCCTGTTCATGAACCAGGACGTCACCGAGTTCATTCATGTGCCCGGCAACCTCGACGCGATCCTCCATTTCGCGTCTCCGGCGAGCCCGATCGACTACCTCGAGCTGCCGATCCAGACGCTCAAGGTGGGCTCTCTCGGCACGCACAAGGCGCTCGGCCTCGCCAAGGCCAAGGGCGCACGCTTTCTGCTGGCCTCGACGTCGGAGTGCTACGGTGACCCCGAGGTCCATCCGCAGACCGAGGACTACTGGGGCAACGTCAACCCCGTTGGGCCGCGCGGCGTCTACGACGAGGCAAAGCGTTTCGCCGAGGCGATGACCATGGCCTACCACCGCTTCCACGGCGTCGAGACCCGGATCATCCGGATCTTCAACACCTATGGTCCGCGGATGCGCCTGAACGACGGTCGCGCGCTCCCCGCGTTCATGGGGCAGGCCCTTGAGGGCCGACCGATCACCGTCTTCGGTGACGGGTCCCAGACGCGCTCGTTCTGCTTCGTCGATGACCTCGTAGAGGGAATCTGGCGCCTGCTCAACTCCAGCGAGGTTGAACCAACGAACGTTGGCAACCCCGCGGAGATGACGATTCTCGACTTCGCCAAGAAGGTCGTTGAGCTGACTGGTTCAGTCTCGACCCTGACCTTCAAGGATCTGCCTGCCGACGACCCCAAGGTTCGTCAGCCTGATATTTCGAAGGCGCGCCGTGTCCTGGGTTGGGAGCCGACGATCGATCTTGAGACCGGTCTCAAGCGCACCCTCGAGTATTTCCGTACCAAGGTCGAAGAGCGAAGTGCTCGTCGCGGTTCTGTCGCTGCGGGCGACTCGGTGAGCTAATCCGGTTCGCCGCCCGGAGTCGGGCGGCCATCGAAGGACAAGGTCGAACTATGTGTGGCATCGTTGGAGCATTGGTGGGGAGTGGATCCGTCACACCTGGCCTCATCGCAGGACTCAGCGTCCTCGAGTACAGGGGCTATGACAGCGCCGGTATAGCCGTCGTTCGAGACGGCGAGATCTCCGTTCGCAAGCGTCGTGGACGGCTTGCGAACCTCGAGGAGGCGCTGATGGACGGATCGATGGACGGTGCCCTTGCGGGCATCGGCCATACCCGCTGGGCCACCCACGGCGAGCCCTCCGACGCCAATGCCCATCCGCACACCGGACGCTCTGGCGGCCTGGCGCTCGTGCACAACGGGATCGTCGAGAACTACCTCGATCTCAAGCGCGAACTCCTGATCGCGGGCGAGGCCTTCACTTCGGAAACGGACACGGAAGTCCTCGCGCGGCTGATCGATCGACTCTGGGTCGAGCGTGGGGGTGATGAAGCCGCTCTCGTCGCCGCGATTCGCGACGCCGTTCCGCGCCTGCGTGGTTACTTCGCGCTCGCGATCCTCGCTAACTGCCCCACGGGTCCCGTGCTCTGCGCCGTTCGCCAGGGCCCGCCGCTCGTCGTGGGCGTGACACAGGAGGGCGGCTACCTGTCGTCCGACATGCTGGGCGTTGCGCCGCATACGCGCGACCTCGTCTACCTCGAGGACGGCGACATCGCGCTCATCGGTCCCGGTCGACTCGACGTGACAGGCGCAGATGGCGCGACGGTGGCGCGTGAGTCACGCACTGTGGAATGGG
>JBLIHL010000215.1:0-9079 GCA_047635895.1 Paracoccaceae bacterium
GAGCCCAGCGAGCCCAAGGTCTACACCTACGAGGTCATCGCCAAGTATCCCCACGACCGCGGGGCCTACACCCAGGGTCTTCTGTGGCTCGATGGGAAGCTCTACGAAAGCACCGGCCAGCGGGGAGAGTCCACCATCCGCCTCGTCGAGCTCGAGACAGGCAAGGTCATCAGGAAGCGCGACGTGGGGGTCCGGTACTTCGGTGAAGGCCTGGCTGCGGCCAATGGGGTCTTCTACCAGCTCACCTGGACGGGCAGGAAGGCGTTCCTCTACGACGTCAAGAGCCTTCGCCCACTGTCTTATGACTACGCCTACACCGGCGAAGGCTGGGGACTGACGACCGCCGAAGAGGGGCTCGTCATGAGCAACGGGTCGGATACGATCCGCTTTCTCGATCCGAAGGGCATGAAGTTCATCCGGGAGATCAAGGTTCGAGATCGCGGGCGCGCGATCGATCAGCTGAACGAACTCGAGTGGATCGACGGCGAGATCTGGGCCAACATCTGGAAATCTGACTTCATCGCGCGCATTGACCCGGCGACAGGGAAGGTCAACTCCTGGGTGGACATGTCAGGGCTCCTGGGCTCCGAGCGCGTAGCTGATCCCGGGGAGGAGGTGCTCAACGGCATCGCCTACGATAAGGTCGGCAAGCGCCTGTTCCTGACGGGTAAGCGATGGCCGTACCTCTACCACGTCGAGCTGCGGGAGCAGTAGACGTTCGGGCTCGCGAGGTCCTTGCGCTCAGTTCAGCAGCGAGCGGGTGTCGTGCCGTTTGAGCCACGCCATCACGCGGCTGCGCCAGTCCGCCTGCTGCTCGACGAGGCTGTGGTCCCCGTAGCCGTAGATGAGCGCTTCGATGGGGGTGCCGTTCTTCCTCACACGCGTGGTCACGCAGAGTGCCTGGGCCACCGGCACCGCCTCGTCCAGGCGGCCGTGCACGACGAGTAGCGGCGTCGTGCAGCTGTCGGCGCGGATGCGCGGGTTGCGGCGCTCAAGCTGTCGGCGTTTCTCGGGTCCGCCCCATCCTCCATGGATCTCAGCCAGGCCGGGCCAGCCGCCCGCATCCTCGAACCCGTTCGAAATCTCAGGGTCAAAGCCCTCGATCTCGTCGATGTCGGATGCGCCCGAGATGACGGCCGCCGCTCGCACCGGCGCGCCCATCTCGAGGGCCCGGTAGGTCATCAGCCCGCCGCGGCCGAAGCCGACCATGAAGATGCGGTTTGGATCCACGTAGTCGAGACGCTGGAGTAGCGCGACCATCGACAGCACATCGTGGACGTCATCGCCACCTAGTTCGTCGACGCCTTGACTGAGGCGGTTGCCGCGGTAGGCGCTGGCGGCAGCGACGAAGCCCTCCTTCGCGTAGCGCGACAGGTCGGCAAGAATCAGATCCTCATCGAGGCCCCGGCCCGCGAGTCCGTCGCGGTTCACCACGACGGCCCCGAGTCGCCGCCCTTCCGTGGAGGCCGGGCGGACCAGGAGCCCGCCGATGCGTAGTCCGTCGCTCGAATAGGTGAGGAGCTCAGCATGGCCCTCGACGGCTTCGACCGCTGTATCCCATTCGTCCTCGGTGAAGAGGGTGCGGCCCTTCGGGGTCAGCTCTTCGTAGCGCTTCGTCATGCCGGTCTCGAGGGCCGAGATGATGGTCCCGTCCTCGGGGGCGAGGCGCTCCAGCAGCGGGATTTCCTTCTCACCGGGAGCAGGGAGATCGAAGGATCCACCGCCTGTCGAGGACGCACAGCTAGCGGCGACGAAAAGCGTGAGCGTGGCGCAAGCGGAGGCGAGTATGGGCTTCGGGTGGAAGGGGTGGGAGCTCATGGAAATCGTGGCAGTGTGTTCGGTCTTTGTGTGCGCGAAAGGCTTGGGGATCCGGCTGGACGCGAGGGCAGCTCCCGAGCTCCGTGCATGGGAGGGGGATCCTAGGCCTTCTGAGAGGGGTTGAGCGCCAAATCGAAGCGACTCGGGCCCGCCACTTAGGCATACGTCTCGCTCTTGTATCGTCGCGAACGGCGGTTTCCCCCAAGGGTCATGACACAACGCCTCCTTGAACGTCTCGGACGTCTCTCCCACAGGAAGGGGCGCATCGCGAACGCTCTTTGCAGCGAATACTGCCTTGGACGCTACGCTGGAGACCGGTCTGAACAGGGGCCTCTCACCAGCTCTCCCTATGACCCAACGTACGACCACCGCATGAAGAAAAACATTCGCATCCTCAGCTCGACGGCGTCATTGAGCCTGATTGGCTCGGCGATCGGCTTCGGACTGGCCATTGGAACGGCGATCGTTCCCCGCAGCAGTTCCCCAGACACCGACGAAGTCGGCATCGCGACGGCGCGGGAGGTTTCATCGGCCTTTGAGGCCGCGAGCCGCCAGATCGCGCCTTCCGTCGTGCGGATCGAGAGCTTCCAAAACGGCGGAGGTGGGCTCGTTCCCGCGGGGCAGGGGAGCGGCGTCATCATCGATGCTGACGGGCTCATCGCGACCAACGCGCACGTGGTCCGGGGCTCTAGTGCCCTGAAGATCGTGCTGGTGGACGGGCGGACTTTCGACGGAGAGATCGCCGGGCTCGACAACGAGACGGACCTTGCGCTCGTTCGTATCGAAGCGGAAGACCTCGTTTCGGCGAAGATTCGCAAGGATCGACCGGCACGGGTCGGTGAATGGGTGATCGCCGTGGGCAACCCGTTGGGACTTGGGCACAGCGTCACGGCGGGGATCGTCAGCGGCCGCGGCCGCAGCCGGGGCATCACCAGCTACGACAACTTCATCCAGACCGACGCAGCGATCAACCCTGGTAACAGCGGTGGTCCGCTCGTGGATCTCGACGGGAACGTCCTTGGGATCAACACGGCCGTCATTGATACGCGCAGCGGGGGGCAAGGCATTGGCTTCGCCATTCCGGCGTCGATGGTGTCGGACGTCGTGGATCAGCTGACCGAGAACGGCCGCGTTTCCCGTGGTTACCTGGGCGTCGATCTGGGGGAGGTCTCGCGCGATGCGCTGGCTTCACTTGGCTACAAGGGGTCCAGCGAGGTGCGCATTGCCGGCGTTCGCGGAGGCGGACCGGCCGCGCGGGCGGGGCTCCGTTCGATGGACATCATCGACAGGGTGGACGGCACTTACGTGACAACGCTCCAGAACCTCATGGCGGCCATCGCTCGGGTGAGGCCCGGGACGGAAGTGTCGGTCGAAGTGGTTCGCAGCGGGGAGCGCAGGAGCTTCAGCGTTCTGCTTGCCGAGCGTCCCGACAACCTGGGGCGCCGCTAGCGGCGCCCTTGGCGGCGCCCTTAGCGGCGACGCGCGGGCCTGCAGGCCAGCCGCATGGGCGGCTGGCAGCCCTCAGGCCACGTCAGAGTGCGCAGTTCCGTCGGGTCCAGGCTCTCCTCCGTCTCGCTGGCGCGCCTCGGCATCGGCCACGGCCAGGCGAACCTGAAGCGCCGTATCAGGCGTGACTGAGATCGAGCTGATCCCGCACTCCACCAGGAACGCGGGCACCTCGTCCGGGTAGTCGCTGGGAGCCTGACCGCAGATGCCGATCTCCAGGCCGCGATCCCGGAATGACTTGACCGCGCTCTTGATCATGATCTTGACGGAGGGCGATCGCGCGTCCACCGGGTGACGGTATCCCTCGAGATCGTCGCGGCTCACCGCGTAGACGGTCTGGACCAGGTCGTTGGATCCGATCGATCCACCGGCCAGGCCCATGGAGTCGATGAAGCGATCCGCCTCGATCACGTTGCTCGGCAGTTCGATCATCAGGAAGAGCTTGACGCCCGCCTCGTCGCCGAGGCCACGGTCGGTCAGGAGCTGCTTGACGGCCTCGCCTTCCTCGGGGCTTCGGCAGAACGGAACCATCAGCTCGAGGTTGTCGAGGCCGAGGCGACGCTTCACCAGGCGGAGCGCATCGCACTCCATCTCGAAGGCGGGGAGGAAGTCCGGGTCGACGTAGCGACTGGCGCCGCGCCAGGCGATCATCGGGTTCTCTTCGACGGGCTCGAAGATGCGGCCGCCAAGGAGCTGGCGATACTCGTTCGACTTCAGGTCGGAGAGTCGCACGAGCACGGGGCGCGGGTGGAACGCGGCGCAGATCAGGCCGACGCCCTCCATCACTCGATCCACGAAGAACTGGCGCTTGTCGGCATAGGCGCCGGTTCGCCGGTCGATGGCGCCGATGAGGCCGCGCAGCTCTTCCTCGCCTTCGGCTTCGATCCGTTCGCTGAAGCGCGCGAGCTCCGGGGCCATCACGCCACGCTCCAGGAAATCCTGGAGCTCTTGGCGGTAGAGAAGAGCGAGTGGGTGTACGCCGACCTCGGACGTCAGGATGAACTCAAGGCGCGCGAGGCCGACGCCGTCTACGGGGAGCTGGCTGTCCTCGAGGGCCTTCCCGGGGAAGCCCACGTTGAGCTTGATCTTGGTGTCGAGCTTGACGCTCGCATCGATTTCCTGGCGCTCGATCTCAAACGGTTGAATGCCGTCGAAGATGAGGGCGACGTCGCCTTCGGCGCAGGAGCCGGTGACTTCCTGTAGCGCCTTGAGCTTTTTGGTGGCGTCCTCGCATCCCACGATCGCAGGGATGCCGAACTCACGCGCGATGATGGCCGCATGGGAGGTCCGGCCGCCCTTCTCCGTGACGATCAGCGACGCATCCTTCATCAGAGGTTCCCAGTCGGGCGTCGTCATCTCGGTGACGAGGACGTCCCCTCTATCGAAGACGCGCTCTGCGGTCGGAATGTCCTCGAGGAGCTCACCCGCCGCGAGCCGCTCACGCAGCGCACGCTTCTTGAGGATCACCTGCTCGTAGCTCTTGTAGAGCCTCACGATGCCCGTGCCGATCCGTGTGCCTACGGCCTGGCCCTCGGCGATCACGCGACCATCGGCGGCCAGCTGGGGCGCCAGGCCCGCAGGGAGGTGGTAGCGGACGATCTCGTTCTTTGTCGCGCGCGCGTGGACGGTTTCCGGGCGCGCCTGGACGATGAAGAGGTCCTGGCTCCGCCCGTCCTTGGCCCACTCGATGTCCATCGGCTGACCGTAGTGTTCTTCGATGGTCAGGGCCATGCGCGCCAGGTCGCCAATCTCCTCGCGCGTCAGGGACCACTGGCGCCGGCGGGCGCTCGATGTGTCCATGCTCTCAGTGCTCGTCGCGCCCTGGGCGGCGTAGACCATCTGGAGATCTTTGGCACCGAGGTGGCGGTGCACGATGGCGGCGTAGCCGCTCCTCAAGCCCTCCTTCCACACGGTGAAGTGGTCCGGGGAGACGCTGCCCTGGACGACCAGTTCGCCCAGGCCGTAGCTCGACGAGATGTGGATGACGCCGCGGTGTCCCGAGTCTGGGTCGAGCGTGAACATCACGCCAGACGTAGCCAGGTCACTGCGGACCATCTTCATCACGACGACCGCCAGCGAGGCGTCGAGCGGATCCATGTTCTTCGCGACCTGATAGGAAACGGCGCGCTCGGTGAAGAGGCTCGCGCAGCAGTGCTTCCACATCAGCACGACGTTCTCAGGGCCAAGCACGTTCAGGTAGCTCTCGCACTGCCCTGCGAAGCTGGCCTCGTCGGAATCCTCGACCGTGGCGGAGGAGCGAACGGCCACGTCGACCTCGGCGCCGTACTCCTTGCAGAGGTCGGCGTAGGCACCGCGCAGCGCGCTCTCGACGGCGGCGGGGACGGGCGTCGCGACGACCATGTCGCGAGCGAGCTTGGTCCGCGCGTGCATCTCGAGGTGATCGTCGGCGTTAGCGTCCTTGAAGCAGGCCGTGAGGGCATCGCTGAGGCAGTCAGCCTGGACGGCGGCCCGGCGTAGCATCGGAAGGCCCTCGGCATCGGGCACGTCGAGCCAGGCGTCCCGTGCCACGTCCGCGTCGAGGAAGGTCCGATAGGCGGTTGCGGTCGCCGTGAAGCCGTTGGGCACGCGGACACCGCGGGGGACCAGTTCGCAATAGAGCTCTCCGAGGGAGGCGCCCTTTCCGCCGACTAGGTCCGCGTCGTTCTTGCCGACCTCGTTGAACCAGAGGAGGAGGGCACTTTCGCGGGGGAGGAGGGTAGGGGTGGTCATCGGGAAGAACGCGGTGGGGGTGGTCGTTCGGCGGGGACGTCTCGCATCAGCTTTATCGGATCGTGTGGCGAATCCCTTGAAGCGGACCCCGGACCCCGGACCCCGGACCCAGGAGCGCGGGAGCGCTGGTGCGGTACTACGGGGGGGGTGGAGTCGCTCGAATCAGGCTTGGGCCTCCACTGAACCCTTACCTGGCCATGTGGGACTTTTTGTCGCGATTTAAAAATCGCTGCTCACAATCGGCCTCGTCGGGCGAATGATCAGTCGAGAGGGTGCTTGCACCCATTTTTCGTCCACCCATAGGCGCACCACCGGGTGCGTTCATCAACATGAAGATCACACCCCTGATGCTGGGACTTCTCGCTGCCATGGCAGCGGGACCCTCAGCACAAGCCCAGGCGACGGTCCTGGGATCTCCAGGCGCGGCAGAGGCCGCTGCCCAGGAGAAGCAGACCGATAAAAAGGCCGATGAAAAGTCGAAGGACGCCAAGAAGGACGAGAAGGCTGAGAAGATCACCGTCTGGATCATGGACGCCACAGGCTCTGGCTGAAGCGCGGCCAAGAACGCCCGTGCGGCGGTAGAGAAGACCCTTGGCGACGACATTGAGCGCCTTTTCATGAGTGGCACCCGTGCGACCTTCACGCTGAAGAAGGACGCCAAGGTGGACGAAAAAGCCCTGAAGGCTGCCCTCGAGAAGAAGCGACTGAAGTTTGTCGGACTCAAGAGCCGTGAGACGGTGCGGGCCGCTGCCGCCTATGTGGCTGCGACACCCGGCCTCACATGAAGCACCAAATCAGGAGAGGTCCGTGAGGCCTTGATGAAGATCCTGGGTGATGACGTGGCGGAAATTTTCGCCGGCCCTGAGATCATCGTGCACATGAAGAATAAGGACGCGAAGCTCGACGAGAAGGCGCTGAAGGCCTCGCTCAAGAAGTTCGGTCTGAAGATGAAGGGAGAGGTCAAGAAGGACGCCAAGTACATCCTCTGACCCACTGACGCCTGATTCCAGGGGGCCAGCCCCTGCGGAATGAATCCCCATCGGACCCGTCCGGTGGGGATTTTTTTCTTGGTGCTGCGACTTTTCTAGAGTTTCCGGAGACGATTCAGGCGTCCGGGGACACTCCCTATGTGACAGGCGTGGGAGCGCTTGTCTCCTCAACGGTCAGAGGCCTCTGACCAGGAGAGATCGGTCCCCGTGATGCTGCAGTTGCTGCGTCTCGGAGGCCGCGCTCACCGACCCGAGGGATGAGAGACGGAGCCCCTCCTGCGCATCGCATTTGGGACCCTGGCCTGGACCCGGCCTCGCAGCCGGTTCTGGAGCCATGGGCCCAGGTGTTTCAATGCAGGGGGGGCTACGCATGCCTCTAGGGGCACTCGCGTCGCCGCTGCACATCGCGCAAGATGTGCCGGTGAAAACCAACGACGCTAACGACCCCTCTGCTGGTTCCTCCGCGGGCTCCACCGCTGGCCCGTCCTCCCAATCCAGGACCCAGAAAGAACCTCTTTGGCTGGGCCTCGACGTGGGGACCCAGGGCACCAAGGCTCTTCTCGTCGACGCTAGCGGCGACGGTGGCGTCATCGGCCGCGGCTCCGTCGGCTATGGGCTCCTGGAGGGGCTCCCGCCGGGCCATATGGAGCAGCATCCAAATACCTGGATCGAAGCGATCCAGGGTGCCGTACGGCTCGCCCTGGAGGACGCGGTGACCCATGGTGCCGGCC
Organism: Paracoccaceae bacterium; assembly: GCA_047635895.1. Lineage (GTDB taxonomy): Bacteria > Planctomycetota > UBA1135 > UBA1135 > Saltatorellus. Next base: position 7,775 of record JBLIHL010000215.1, read on the forward strand.
GCACCGTCGCTGCGGTCTCCGAGCGAGTCCGCGGGATCGGTGTCTCTGGCCAGCAGCACGGTGCGGTCCTGCTCGACGCGGCTCATTCGCCGGTGCGCGCCGCCAAGCTGTGGTGCGACACCTCGACCGCCGTAGAGGCGCGGGAGCTCAGCCAGGAGCTCGGTGCCTCCATTCCGTCGGGGTTCACGGCCCCGAAGCTTCGTCACGCGGCGCGGCACGAGCCCGCGGTCTGGCAGCGAACGGAGCACGTGGTGTTGCCCCATGACTTCATCAACGGCTGGCTCACTGGTGAGTTGTTCACCGAGGCTGGCGATGCGTCTGGTACCGGGTACCTCCGGACGGGCGAGCTCCTGGGCTCGGCGTCTCCCTACCTCCCGGATCTGGATGCGATCGCGCCCGGCCTCGCCGGACGGGTCCCGGGGCTTGTGGCGTCGGCTGCCGTCGCCGGTCGACTCCGCCAATCGGCCGCCACGGCGCTGGGCCTCCCAGAGGGAATCGCCATCTCGGGTGGTGGTGGGGACAACATGATGAGCGCGATCGGGTCAGGCGCGACTCGACCGGGCGTCGTCACGTGCAGTTTAGGGACGTCAGGGACGGTGTTTGCGTACAGCTCGAGTCCACTCAACGACCCTGGTGGAGGTATCGCATCCTTCCGGAGCTCAAGTGAGGGTGAGGGCGTAGAGCCGGGACACCTTCCGCTCCTCTGCATCATGAACTGCACCGGGGTGCTGAACGCGGTCTGTGATTTGACCGGCCGTGGGCACGACGAGCTGACGCTCGCGGCTGCGAGCGTTCCCCTCGGTTGCGACGGCATGCTCTTTGTGCCGTATCTCGTAGGGGAACGCGTGCCCGACCTTCCTGATGCGCGGGGACGCCTCGTGGGGATCTCTGGCACGCTGGGGGCGGAGGGCCTCTATCGTTCTGCGATGGAGGGCGTTTCGCTCAGCCTTGGCCTAGGCCTCGACCGCATGCGGACCGCTGGCCTCGCGGTGAGCGAGGTGAGATTGGTCGGCGGTGCGGCGGGCAATCCGCTCTGGCGCAGCATGCTCGCCGACGTCTTTGGATGCCCGGTCCATCTAGTGATGGAGACCGAAACCGCCGCTCTGGGAGGTGCCCTGCAGGTCGCAAGCGCGGCGGCCGGCGCGTCGACCGCCGATGAGCTGAGTCAGCGCGTCGTCAGGCTGGCGGATGATGTGGCGATGCCTCAGGACGCCCACCGCGAGGCTGTGGCGACGCTCAAGCAGCGCTTCGGGGACGAGGTCGCTGCCTACTCCGTGCCCGGCTGAGATGGGGCACTAGCAGCCC
>JBLIHL010000216.1:0-9061 GCA_047635895.1 Paracoccaceae bacterium
CGCAAGCGCTCGCTCGTAGAGCGTCGCGATGCGGTTCAGGTCCGTCTTCTTCTTTTGGTAGAACTCGTCAGCGATCGCCCCGGCCACGATGCGAGCGTCGGACTCGAACCATTGGTCCCCCATGGTCTGGAACTGGTCGGCGACTGCCTCGTATTGGAGCGACAGGGCCATCAAAGCCGCCGAGTCCATCGCTTGTTCGGCTGCGACACGAGGCTTATTCAACTTCTCGTACTGCGTCTTGATCCGGCGGCGAATCTTCTTATCGGCGAGCGTCAGGTTGACGTAGTAAAGCTCGATCTGATCGGGGAAGTCATTGTCGTACAACCTCCGCCAGCTGTCGCGCAGCCCGTTAAAGCGGTCGTACAGCACGTCGTTCGGGAAGTTGCTGATCGCGTCACCGGTCTCGATGATCGCGAACACCGCCTCCGTCTGCATGCGCTGGACCAGCTTGTCCATCGTCTTCTTCGACCCAAGCTTCACGGCTTGGTCGAATTCGAGTCGGAACTTGTTGTGATCGACCTTCTGCGCGGCACTCACCAGGGCGGTGCCCGGACTGACCGCGGGCGCCGTCAGCATCGTCGTCGCCGCAGGACTCAGGGCAGAAGACACCGCTAGGGCAGCGGGGGTCGACGCGAAGAGGGCCGAGAGTGCGCAAGGTGCTGCGAATCGAAGCATGGGCAAGTCGTGGGGTCGAAGGAAATGGGCCTACCACGCATGATAGCGGCGATCCGCCCTTACTGGGCAAGCTTCCCTTAGCCCATGCCCGCGCCCTTGGAAGGGAGCCCCGCACCACAGGCCCTTGGGCCCTACCTCTTCAGCCCCGTGGGCCTTACCCCTTCCGCTCTGACCGCTTGTTGAGAAAGGCCTTTTCGGAGCGCGAGAGCGACCCGAGGCCTTCTCGGCCGATCTTGGCCAGCAGCTGATCCATCCGGGCGTCGTCATCAACCCTTCGCTGCGTCTCCGCAACGACTTTACGGCGCTCGAGCGCCGTGAAAGGATCCAACCAGACCCACCGTCTCTTGACGGCCAGGAAGCCGAATACGGCGCCGCCGATGTGAACCATGTGCGCCACCCGCCCGGGGGGAAGACCACGCTGGAGCTCCACCAGCAGCGGAAACACGTCGAACGCCACCAGAATCGCCGCCAGTACCCAGAGCTTCATCGGAATCACAATGAAGATCACCTGCGCCTGCGGACGCATGGTCGCCGCCGCCACGATCACTCCCATCACGGCCCCCGACGCACCGACCGTGGGCGTATCGCGACCAATGGCCAGCATGAACCCCAGCTGCAGCACCGCACCCACCACAGCGGAGATCAGGTAGAAGCTCAGGAACCGACGCCCACCGATCAACCCCTCCAGCATGGTGCCGAAGAAGTACAGGCCGAGCATGTTGAACAGGAGGTGCCCGAGCCCCTGAAGGTCGTGGAGGAACGCGTAGGTCACCGGCTGCCAGATCGCCGGAATGAACGCGCGCCACATCCCTGGATTCAGCCCGAGGAAGTCCACGATGGACTCCTGGAGACCGAGGGAGATGAAGCCGATGAAGAACATCACCAGGAAGATCGCGCCGTTCGCGATCATCAGCTTGCGCACCCATCCCGTGAGAGGTGGGAACGAGAGCCCCCCCTGTGCCTGGGAACCGTAGCCGTCGTCAAAGCCTGCCATGAAACTACAGGGTGGGGCCGGGGATCCGGCCGTCGAGCTCGATGCCTTGGCGCTGGGCCGAGGCACGAAGCGTGTTCGCGAGCAGCATGGCGATGGTCATGGGACCAATGCCGCCTGGAACGGGAGTGATGTATGCAGCCGTATGGGAAGCGCTCGCGAAGTCCAGGTCGCCCACAAGCTTGCCACCCTCCCCGCGGTTGATGCCCACGTCCAGGAGAACCGCGCCGGGCTTGACCCAGTCGCCCTTGACGAGCTTGGGCACCCCCACCGCAGCGACGATCACGTCAGCGTTGCGGCAGTGAGCTGCCAGGTCAGCGGTTCGGCTATGGCAGATCGTGACCGTCGCGTTCCGCGACAGAGCCAGCTGTGCGAACGGCTTGCCAACCAGCATCGAGCGGCCGATGACCACTACGTCCTTCCCCGACAGGTCGATCCCGTACCGGTCGAGGATCTCCACGCAGCCCGCGGGGGTGCAGGGCAGCAAGCCCGGCCTCCCCATGACCATCTTCGCGACGCTCGAAGCCGTCAGGCCGTCCACGTCCTTGGAAGGGTCTATCGCGTCAATGATCGCGTCCGAGTCGAGCGCCTTGGGCAGCGGCAGCTGCACCAGGATTCCGTCCACGGAGTCATCCGCGTTCAGCGCCTCCACGGCGCCGAGCACGTCTGCCTGTGACGCCGCGGCGTCCATACGCACCGTGTGTACCTCAAACCCAGCCGCCTGTGCCGCTCGGTCCTTGGCACCCACGTAGACCTGGCTCGCCGGATCATCGCCGACGAGCACCACCGTTAAACCGGGCGCGCGGCCCGCCTTGGTCAGCTGCGCTGCGAGACTCGCCACCTCCCCACGGACGGTGGCGGCCGTCGCCTTCCCATCCAGAATCGTGGCGGTGCTCTTCATGGTTCCTTCGTTTACGTGCGTCATGCTGGGTCCAGGGTACGCCGAGGGCGCATCAAGAACACCCAGCCGATCGCGCTCAGCACCGTGAACACCGCCACAAAGCCGTAGTAGCTCCAGAGCGCCTGCATCACGCCGTCCAAGAATCCATAGCTGTGCAGCCCGACGCCCAGCTGGTTCACGTGCCACCACGAGAACGCGACAACCGCGCCGCCCATCACTGACATCAGACAGACGCCAAAGTCCTTGATGAACCCGGCCATCCGGGAGTGCAGGATCACGAGCTCGAACAGCACGATCATGAGCGCCCCGTTCTCCTTCGGGTCCCAGCCCCAGAAGCGGCCCCAGGAATCGTTCGCCCAGACGCCTCCCAGGATGGTGCCGACCACGGAGAACAAGAGTCCAAAGCAAAGTACGCCGTAGACCATCCGAGCGAACCGGCGGTACCAGCCAGCCGACTCCGCATCGAGGGGTGCGCCCCGGTCCTTGAAGGCCCGGAAGAGCCGCATCACGATCCAGACTTGGGCCAGCATCGCCGCCAGTAGACCCGCCGAGTACCCCATGGTGACGGAGGTCACGTGGGTCGCGAGCCAGAAGTTGGTGTTGAGCACGGCCATGAGCCCACCCATCGTGTCGCCCTGGCTGGCGGCTTCAACAAGCTCGTTCTTCATCGAGAGGAACATGCCGCCAGCACCGAGCACCGGCGCCACGGCCAGCGCGATGCGCTCCTTGGTCAGCTTCTCCGCGATCAAACAGACCGCGACCGCCACCGAGGTGATGAATAGGATCGTTTCGTAGAGCGTGGCGACCGGTGGACGATGCAGCAGGATGCAGCGAATCGTGACGCCCGTGATGGCGAGTGCGAGCCCGATGAGCGTCAGGGACCAAACGCCGACTGCCAGTCCCGAACTCACCTTGGACGTACGCGGAACCATCCAAGAGATGGCCGCCAGCACGAAGGCTAGCAGGAAGAACACCAGCGCCCGGGTGAAGAAGTCACCGCGGTAGTACGTCCGCTCCAGCCCGATACTCGCGAACTCGCCCCGGGCCTCGGCCGCCACTTTGGCCGCCTCGTGCGTCTTCAGGATCGCCGCGGAGGCCGTGTCTACCGACCCGCGCGCTCCCCAGATCGCCGCATAGGCGTTCAGCAGATCGAGCTCGGAGTCCTCCACGGGTGCGCCCATCGCCATCGCGTCGTTGACCAGATCACCGGCAGTTCGCCAATCTTCGACCTCCTTGTCGACCGGAGGAAACCAAGCGAGGGCGAACGGGCCATTTTCAAAGGCAACCCGAACGGAGTTCTGCAGCGGCGCAAACTCCGTTTTCACATCGTTCGCCTCCTCGGCCGTCGCCGACTGCATCCAGCCAGTGACGGTGTCCCAGCCCTTGAGCACCGTTCCGAGCGGAATGGACCCATCGGCCTCGGCCTCGGGGAAGAGTTCCAGAAGACGCTGTGATGGAGCCGGCCCAAGGTTCGCCTCGAGCGACTGCAGTGAGGACTCCAACAGGTTGTAGCCAGCCGCAGCGCTGTACAGCGCGCTGATCTGCTTCTCCACCGGCTCGAGCATGACCTTCTCATTCGCCTTGGCGCGAACCCGCTGATTCGCCGCCTCTAGATTCGCGAGGCCTGGCATGAGCTGGTTGAACGAGTAGCGATCCCGGCGCTTGCGCCCTTCGAAGCGAAGGTCAATCTCCTCGAGGACGGCGTTGTCGTTCACGAGGAAGATCTCGTAGTTCCGGGCCTGCTCCGGGAACAGCATGACGTCGAGGAGCCACGCCACCGGATCGAGCTTCTCCTCGCCAATGGGAAGGCCGAAGCCTTCGGGCACCGTGTACGAGCGCTTGCCGTTGGTGTTCAAGAGTCGGAAGCCCGCGTACGTCGACAGCGGCTTCACGCGGCCACGATCCTGGACCGGCAAGGCGCCGAAGGCCTCGAGGGTCTCCTTGGGCCACGACTTCTGACGCGCGATCACCACGTCCACCTTCTGAACCTTCCTTTGCGCCAGCGAAGGAGACAGCGAAGGAGACAGCGAAGGAGACGGCGACGCGGATGCGCTCGCCAGGAAGGTGAGGCACGCCGCCACCATCAGGACAATTAGACTGAGATGCTTCATGCTGCTTCTTTACCTCCGCTCAGCGAACCACTGGCCGCCGCGGCTTTCAGGGCCATGCGCTTTTGCTTTCCGAGGAATCCGAAGAGCCTCGCTATGAACGTCCAGGTCAAGCCCAGAGCGATGATCGCCACCGAGATCCACGGGATCCGGTCACTGGGGTTCCGGGACACCGCAAGGACGGTGTAGGGCGGACCGCCCTCGCCGTTCTGCGGCCCAAAGCCTGATTGATAGACGATCAACCCGTCCTTGCGAAGCGGCTCGTTCATCTGGATCCGCTGCTTGTGCGTCGACCCGTCGGCATCCGTGCGAATGACGTCGCTGCTGTAGGCGCGGGCCATGCTCATCCCAGGGTGGTCGTCCTTCAGGAACTTCTCCAGCTTGATGGAGAACGGCATCGTCTTCGTCACGTGACGAAGCTTGATGGCCCAGGTCTTACCACCCGCCCGCACCGTCCAGGGATGCTTGCAGAAGCCGTTTAGAAGCGACTCTTCGACCCGTGCTCCGCCCTCCGTGATGGCGGTGGCATACATCCCGGGCAGGTTGAACTCGTCTTCCTTGCTCGAGGCCATCGGCTCGATGAAGAGGTTCTCAATCACCGGCGCCTTAGGGATGCCCACGTTCGCGGCCAGGCGCAGCTGGCTGTTCTCGGAATACCGCTTCAGAATCAGATCGAACGGCAGCTCGGCGCGCTTGAACGTGCGCGATGCCTCTCCGCCCAGGTCTTCAAAGTCAGAGCCTGGAATCAAGAATTCCTCGACGCTCGCCGTCGCATCGGCGTCCCAGATGGCCACTTCCCACTCCGCGTAGGACGAGAACTGATCCTTCTCTTCGCCTTCGTAAAGCCTGACCCGGCCGTACTCCGAGTACATGTGTTCGACGAGGCCCCCGCCCATCATCAGGAGGATGCCGACGTGGCCAATGATCACGCCGATCGTCGACTTCGACTTCCTAATCCGAACAAGGCCGCCGACGAAGAGATTCACGACGAGGAGTCCCATCGTGACGTACCCCCCGGGGAGCAGCAGCTTGATCGCACCCGCCTTGGCCAGCACGATCCAGGACTCGAAGTACTGGGCCTGGACGGCGTGGATTCCCTTGTCGACCTGTTCGAGCGTACCGAACCAGGTCAGGAGAAATAGGTTCACCAGCAACGCGGTCGCGAGCCAGAACGAACCGAGCGCCGCGAAGAGCTGGCCCGGCAGTGTTTTGGGTTTCTTAGCCATGGTGTGGAGCATTCGCTCCGGAGTGTCGTTGGACGAGTCGGTGGCAGGGGTCGATGCGCAACCTTGCTCGAATGACTCGTTGAAAGGGCCAGGTGGGGTGATCAGGACCGCGGACGGAGGGAAGAAACGAGCTGCATGAACGCTGGCTTGGCTGCCTGAACCGCAGCGTCCTCGCCGACCATCTTGACGGTCACGATCTGCCCGCCTGCGGCGACGAGTGCGGCGAGCATTCGCTGGCCGGGCGTGCCGCCCGTACCACCCATACCTCGGTACGTCCCGGACGTCTCGTAGATGTAGCCGGACAGGCCCATCATTTGGACTTTCTCGAGTGCGTCGACCGCCGCTTCGTCCAGCGGCGACTGACTCATCTGCCCCGCCCAGCGAGTGATGTTGTCTACGGGATTACCGATGGCCGTGGACACGTACATCTCCAGGCCATCCTTCTTGAACGTGACCTCGCGGAATGCCGTCGCGGACGGCACTTCAATCCAGTCAGGAACCGAATCCCAGGCGATGCGGGACCCCTGTCCCTGCGCAGCCGACCCGCCATCGCTGGCTGGGCTGGAGTTCACTTCCGGGTTGAACCGGATCGAGTCAAGGAACGCGCTGAAGCCAGCGCTTTCCGCTTCGAGGATTGCACGCGCGCCCGTCATCTTCACGAACAGCGTGCCGCCTCCCTGACTAAAGACTGCGCCGAAGAGCGCCCCGTCCTCGATCGCATCCCCGGTCATGCCGCGGTACGGCCCCTTGAGCTCGACGTAGGTGGCCTCTTGCCCCAGAACCTTCCGGGTCGTGAGAGCCGCGATTTCAGCCGGCCCCATGTCGCCGAGGCCTACCTGGCCCCGCCAGCGGTTAATGTTGGGGATCAGGCCACCCGCATCATTGGGCAGGAACGAGAGGATCATCTCCGTCGAGGGCTCGCTGATATTCCTCAGGTTGATGTTCCGGAACTGAGTGGGCGGCAGGTCCTCCCACCCCTCAGGCACGTCGTACAGGAGCGGCTTCCGAGGCGCGGGCTCCGCCTGGGAGCTGGTGCCCTTGGCGCGCTCCATCATCGTCAGCCCGTCGATCGCCGGATGGCTCGGACTACTGGCCAGACGGGTCGACGTGATTTCCACCGTATCCCCAGACGGACTACAGGCGACAAGGCCCATCGAGACTGCCGTCAAGAGAACCTTCGAGAGTGCCGTCAGCCGGGCCGGCGAGCCAGGCTGCGAGCCGGGCTGAGAGATCGCCATGGGAGCAGGATGCGCGCGGGGACGCACTGCCGGGAGTCGATCCCCCATCGCCCAGGACCTCGATCGAATGAATGACGTAGCGCGACCGAAAGACGACCGCGCTCCTTGTGGTTCGTTGGAGAAGTTCACGGCCATATCTTCGTCAATTGCGGCGGATTACCAACGACGTTCGAGGACGAATTCGCTGAGTGTGTAAAGGGCAGTCCTGGCTGGACCATCAGGGAGCCGAGCCAATCGCTTGCGCGCGGACTCGACGAGTTCGGCGGCACGGGCGCGGGCCCGCTCCTTCCCTGGCCCGAGATCGCAGGACTCAAGCAGGTAGTGGAGACGGCCACCGGGCGCGTCGGCCAGTTCGGGCAGCGTATAGGCATCTCGGATTCTGGCCTGTACGGCCGAATCAGCGTCCTCATAGGCGAAAAGCACCGCTAGCGTTACTTTTCCGTCCTCAACATCTGTGCCCGTGCTCTTGCCTGCGACGTCTTCGTCGCCCTCGAGGTCGATGAGATCGTCGATGATCTGGAACGCAAGGCCGATCTCCCTGCCGAAGCCCCGCATTTCGGCCCCGTCACCCACACCATCGGACTCCAGGCCGTCCGGATAGCGACTGCCGAGCTCGCACGCGGCGCCGTAGAGCGCACCCGTTTTGGCCGTGGCGATGCGCTCATATGACTCCTGTGTCATATGGAAATCGTACCGGCCGGCTGCCTGCTCGATCTCGCCCGCGCAGATTTCCTGGGTGATCGTCGAGAGGAGCTGGCTCACCAGCGGCGACCGCAATGTCGTAGAGAGGTGGAACGCGCGGGAATAGATCAGGTCCCCTAGCAGCACGGCGACCTGATTGTCCCATCGCCGATTCACGCTCGCCACGCGCCGGCGCTTGTCGGCGCCATCGAGCACATCATCGTGCACGAGCGTCGCCAGGTGAATGAGTTCGACAATCGCCGCCACCACCGGCAGCTCGGTCCGATCCGCCACGCTTGCCTGCGTGGCGCTGCGCGCGCTCGCGTTCAGAAGAACGAGCGCACCACGCAGCTGTTTGCCGCGGAAACGCCCGATGTGATCGAGCATGTCCGAGACAGCTGGAACCTCGGACACGAGGGCGCCTGCGAGGATTTCTCGCATGCCGCAAAGATCCTCAGCGATCGGAGCCACGAGGGCCTGTAGTGAAACGTCCTTGGGACTCATGAATTGGATAACCCTGGCACCCAGGGAGAGCCGCTACCGGACTCGGAGGAGAGCCGCACCGCGGCGGCTCGCGCTGAATCGTAGTCTGAGGGTGTGTTGACGTTCACTAGTCGGAGTGAGGAGTTTTCTGACGCAGGCAGCCTCGCGAACGCCAGTTGACGACCATTTGCCGCAGCACGGCCCTCGATCGCGACCAGGCGCCGCGCTCCGCTGGAGAGCGCCTCGCGAACAGCAGGCGCGCAAGCCACGGAATAGGCCGCGACGAGTGGCTGATCCCAGACCTTCCCATCTGCTGCTTCGACGGTCCACAGCGCCACGTCCGCACCCTCCCGGAGGAGAGCTAGGAGCGGCGCGAAGTCGGATTCGTCGACGAAGGGCATGTCGCAGGCAAGCGCCAACACCCCGTCCAGGCCGAGGTCCGCGGCGCGCCCGAGCCCCGCGGCCAGCCCCGCCAGCGGTCCGGCGCCCTCAAGCGCGTCGGGAAAGGTTGGCCAGGCCGCCCCGTCGATACCCGGTCGAGGCCCGCGGGAACCGACCGAGATCTCCACGCGCTCGCAAAAGCCGTCGAGCACCTGCGCGGCGCGGATGAAGAGCGGGACAGTCCCGCCATTCGCCAACGGCCACTCCATGAGGGCCTTGTCGCCGCCCATGCGGGTGGACCCTCCACCCGCGAAGACCGCGCCGAGGAACCGCGCTGGCCTCCGATCCGATTCTGACGTGCCCGCGCTCACTCTCCG
>JBLIHL010000217.1:0-9052 GCA_047635895.1 Paracoccaceae bacterium
GGCGCTAGCCGTCGTGCCCCTGACTGCCTGCTCATCCACTGGATCAGGGTCGAACGGCGCAGGGTCCAATCACACCGCTGGGTCGGTGACCTACAACAACCCGGGCAAGGGACAATCATTCGCACTGGTGTCCGAGTCGATGCTGATTGAGATGGGCATCCCAGGTGACACGCCCCAGGAGCGCAAGCTCAACTTCTCCTCAGCGCCGAAGAACTCCGCCAAAGTCAAGGTCTGCACGGACGACGTCCTCAGGGGCGTCGTGCAGCTCTTTGAGAGCCAAGGGTTCGATAAGTACGCGCAGGAGGGCTCTGGCGACCCCAATGGGCAGTCGCTGGACGGCATCCTTCAGCTGCGGGATAACGGTGCTGAGCGCTACATGCTCAACTCGGACGACGCCCAAACCCACCCCGGGACGAAGACGACGTTCACCACGCTCATCACCCTCTTCATCCAGGTCTATGGGGAGGTCCAGCAGTACCAAGCCGTCGAAGGACAGTTCGAGTTCAAGCAGCCCGTGATCAGTGATCGCGTGCGTAGCAAGATGAGGAACGAGGATTCGGGACTCTTTCAAGGGAGCATTCGCTGATGCCAAAGCACATCTTCATCACGGGAGGCGTCGTCTCGAGCCTCGGGAAGGGTCTGACCTCCGCCGCGGTCGGCATGATCCTCGAGCGCCAGGGCCTGAAGGTTTCGATGCAGAAGCTCGATCCCTACATCAACGTCGACCCGGGCACGATGAGCCCGTTTCAACACGGTGAGGTCTACGTGACCGATGACGGGGCCGAAACGGACCTCGACCTCGGGCACTACGAGCGCTTCACCCACGCGCGCCTCACGAAGGCCTCGAACTTCACGACCGGGAAGATCTATCGCTCCGTCATCGACAAGGAGCGCCGGGGCGACTATCTCGGCAAGACCGTCCAGGTCATCCCCCACATCACCGACGCGCTGAAGGAAGCGATCACTGCGGGCGTGACGGATGACGACGTGGATGTCGCCATCACAGAGATCGGCGGCACGGTCGGTGACATCGAGTCGCTTCCGTTCCTCGAAGCGGCCCGTCAGTTCGCCCTCGATCGTCCGCGCGGCGAGGTGATGTTCATTCACCTCACGCTCCTGCCGTACCTGCGGGCATCCGGCGAGCTCAAGACCAAGCCGACCCAGCAGTCGGTCGGCAAGCTGCGCGAGATCGGCATCCAGCCTGACGTCCTGATCTGTCGGACGGAGGTCCCGATGGAGCCGGAGATGTTCCAGAAGATCAGCCTCTTCTGCAACATGCGCCCTGAAGCGGTCATCGAAGAGCGCGACGTCGACTTCTCTATCTATGAGGTCCCCATGGACCTCGTCAAGGCGGGAATTGATCGCCTGATTGCCCACCACCTGGGGCTCCGCCTCGACGGCCCGACGCCGTTCGGCGACTGGGCCGACATGATCGACCGGATCCGCGCCATCGACAAGACGGTGGAAATCGGCATCGTGGGCAAGTACGTCGAGCTGCACGACGCCTATAAGTCGATCTACGAATCGCTGTCCCACGCGGGTGTCGCGAATGACGTCGAGATCAAGCTGCGCAAGGTTTCGGCTGAGGTGCTCGACAGCGCGGATGCCGTCGCACGCGAACTCAAGGGCGTCCATGGAGTCCTCGTGCCGGGCGGCTTCGGCGAACGCGGACTGGAGGGCAAGATCCGCGCGATCCAATGGGCCCGAGAGTCCAAGGTGCCGTTCTTCGGCATCTGCCTCGGAATGCAGTGCGCCGTGATCGAGTACGCGCGCAACGCGCTGGGGCTCGATGGCGCTCACACTCTGGAGCACTCGCCGCTCACCAAGCATCCGGTGATCAGCCTCATGGACGACCAAGAGAACGTGGAGAAGGGCGGAACGATGCGCCTCGGCGCTTACGCCTGCGACCTCAAGGAAGGTTCGCTGGCCCGCAAGCTCTACGGCGACGACCTGATCGACGAGCGGCACCGCCACCGGTATGAGTTCAACAACCACTACCGCGAGGCCTTCGAAGCCTCAGACATGGTGCTCTCGGGAACGAACCCAGAGCGCGACCTCGTCGAGATCGTTGAGATCCCCGACCACCCGTTTTTCATCGGGGTCCAGTTTCACCCCGAGTTCAAGAGCCGGCCACTGACGCCCCAGCCGGTATTCCACGGCTTCGTAGAGGCAGCCAAGCGCCTCTCCAACGATCAGCTCCCAAGGGCCGCCGCTGGCGGCGGTGCCAAGCCCCCAGCCGTCGCGCACTCATAGATCCATGTCAGAAGAAGAAGAAACCAAGACGGCCGCAGACGTGCCGCTCCCCGGCGGCGAATTTCGCCTGTTCATCACGCGACTCGCCTATCAGCTGATGATGTCGTGTGGCCTCCTCGAGAATCCCGTGACGCGCATGAAGGACGTCCACGCGGATAACGCTCGCATGCTCATCGCTGACCTGACGATGCTCCAGTCCAAGACCGTCGGCAACCTTTCCGATGACGAGCAGGAGCACATCGACAAGGTACTCAACGACCTGCGCCCGGTGGTTGAGCGGCTCTAGGGGGCTCCGCGTCCCCACTGGCCACTACGAAAGAAGCCCGCGTCTCTGACTCAATGTCAGGCGCGGGCTTCTTGTCTGCTTGCTCCCTGGGAGCCTGTCCGGATCAGGACCCGAAGATCAACGGAACGCCATGATGCCCGTCAGCTCGGCACCGATGGCGAGCGTGTGGATATCGTGCGTTCCCTCATAGGTGATGACGGACTCAAGGTTGAGCATGTGGCGACCCGTCTGGTACTCAAGCGTCACGCCGTTCGCGCCGAGCATGTCGCGGCACGTGCGGGCGGTCTCCAGGGCGACCTGGCAGCTGTTGCGCTTGCCCATCGAGATCTGAGCGGAGGTCACCCGCCCCTCATCCTTGAGCCTTCCGAGGCGTAGATTGAGCAGGCTCGCCGTGGTGATGTCGGTCGCCATGTTCGCGAACTTCATCTGAGGGATCTGATAACCCGCAATCGGCTTATCGAAGGAGATGCGCTCCTTCTGGTAGCGAAGCGTCTCATCGAAGCACGCGTAGGCTGCGCCGATGACGCCCCATGCGATGCCGTAGCGGGCCTGTGAGAGGCACTGGAGAGGGCTGCGAAGTCCGTCCGCGCCTGGCATCAGGGCCGAGGCCGGAACGCGCACCTCCTCCATGACGAGCTCACTCGTGTAGGACGCGCGGAGAGACCACTTGTGGTTGTGGTTCGGCGCGGTGAAGCCCTTCGAGTCGGTTGGAACGATGAATCCCTTGATGCGGCCCTCGAGCTTCGCCCAAACGATCGCGATCTGGGCGACGCTACCGTTCGTGATCCACATCTTGCGGCCGTTGAGGATGTAGTCGTCCCCGTCCTTACGGGCGGTCGTCAGCATGCCGCCGGGGTTCGAGCCGAAGTCCGGCTCGGTCAGGCCGAAGCAGCCGATCATCTCGCCGCTCGCCAGCTTGGGCAGGTACTCGCGCTTCTGCTCCTCGCTGCCGTACTCATGGATCGGCCACATCACGAGGGACCCCTGAACGGAGCAGAAGCTGCGGAGGCCCGAGTCGCCGCGCTCAAGCTCCTGGCAGATGAGGCCGTAGGTGACGCCGTTCATCCCGGCACCGCCGTACTCCTCAGGCGTTGTCGGCCCGAAAACGCCCAGCTCGCCGAGTTCGGAGGCCATTTCCATCGGAAACGTCCCCTCCTCGAAGTGCTCCATGACGACGGGATTGAACCGCTCGGAGATCCAGCTGCGCACGGTGTCGCGCACCATCAGCTCCTCTTCGGAGAACTGGTCGTCGAGATCGAGGTAGTCGAGTTGGGTGAAAGCGCTCATGGGGCGGGGTCGTCCTGTTCGTCGTTACGAGGTTCGGGGCAGCCAGGTAGGCGGATCAGCAAGCGATTGGCGCTCTGATATTCGATTCCCGGGGCAAAGATCTTAGGCTCCTGAGCCCGGAACCGGTCTCCGTCCTGCCGAATCCCCGCGTTCAGGGCCAAAAGCCGCACCCCTCCACCCCAGCCCAGCAAGGTTCGCCGTGCCCCGCACCCTCGTCACCTCCGCCCTCCTCTACGCCAACGGCCCCCTCCACTTCGGGCATATCGCTGGCGCCTACCTGCCGGCCGATATCTACACCCGGGCCCTCCGAATGGCGGGCGAGGACGTCCTGGCTGTCTCAGGTTCGGACGATCACGGCGTCGCCATCACCATCGCGGCGGAAAAAGCCGGCGAGGATTACGCCTCTTACGTCGCCGGCTGGCACGAGAAGATGTGCGAGACCTTCGCGGCCCTCGATATCCGCTACGACATCGTGTCCGGCACGAGCACGAGCCCACCGCACGCCGATCTGTCCCGAGAGTTCTTCGAGCGCCTCTCCGACAACGGCTACCTCGTGGAGCGCACGACGGATCAGCTCTACTGCACGACGGACGAGATGTTCCTGGCGGATCGCTACGTCGAGGGCACCTGCTACGTGTGCGGTCATTCGCCTGCGCGCGGCGATGAATGCCCTAGCTGCGGCACCTGGATCGACCCGCTGAAGCTCAAGGAGCCCAGCTGCAAGATCTGCGGTAGTGCGCCCGAGAGTCGCTCGACCACGCACTGGTACCTCGACCTTCCGAAGCTCCGCGACGAGAAGATCGGCGCGTGGATCAAGGACCACGAATGGAAGAGCAACGTCGCAGCCTTCATCGAGAACCTGCTCAAGGACGTCCCCGAGCGCGCCATCACCCGCGACATGAAATGGGGCGTCAAGCTGCCCGATAGCGTGGGAGACCGCGGCGACGGCAAGGTGCTCTATGTCTGGTTCGATGCCCCCATCGGCTACATCAGCTTCACCAAGGAGCTGATGGCCGAACGCGGCACGCCCGACGCATGGAAGGACTGGTGGCAGTCTGAGGACACCAACCTCGTGCACTTCATCGGCAAGGACAACATCCCGTTCCACTGCCTCGTGTTCCCGTCGATGCTCTACGGCGCGAAGGACAGCTACATCCTGCCGACCCATGTACCTGCCAACGAGTTCTACAACCTCAAGGGCGGCAAGTTCTCCACGTCCGAGGGCAACGCCTTCGACATCCAGCAGTTCGTCGAGCAATACGGCGTCGACGTGACGCGCTTCTACCTGTGCTCGTCGATGCCGGAGACCGCAGACTCCGAGTTCTCGATGGAGCTGTTCATTCAGACCGCCAACACGGCGCTCAGCGGAACCATCGGCAACCTCGCCCAGCGCGTGCTCAAGTTCATCCTCAAGAACGCGGACGGGAAGATCCCAGCGATCCACGACGACCACCGCGCCGACATGGACGACTGCATCCTGAACCAGTGCGGGCCGATCGAGGATCCAGTGGAGCACATCCGCGCCTTCCGCTTCCGGCGCGCCGCCGAGGCGATCGTCCAGAACGCCGCGGTCGGCAACCGCTTCGTGGACCAGATGGCGCCATGGGCACTCCGCAAGGAAGATCCGGTCAAGGGAGAGTCGTCCCTCGCCACCCTGTGCGAGTGGCTCTCATGGACGGCGCGCTGGATGGCCCCCATCATGCCGACCAAGGCGCAGGAGCTCTGGTCCATGCTTGGCCAAGAAGGCCCGATCCTCGACCAGCGCGCGCCTGGCCTCCCTGAGGTCGCGACCTGGCGAACGCTTGAGGCGGGGACCCCGCTCGGGGAAGTGGCCGCCATGTTCCCCAGGCTCGACCCACCGGAAGCCCAGCCAGAGGCCTGAGCAGGGTCCGGGCACGCCTGGACGTGCCTGGCAGGCCACCCAGCGAGGCCACCCAGCGAGGCCCGGCGAGCAACCCAAAAAAGAAGAGCCATGCTCCCGAGAGGGAACATGGCTCTTGTCGTATTCATCGAGCTTCCTATTCCTGTCGCCACACCAAGGGACAGGTGGTTGCTCTCATCAAGTTGTCGAAGAGTAGAAGAGGTGCCAAAAAGGTACCTGCGGGCCGGCTCTAGGAGCCATTCGGCGCGCAGCGCAAAGAGAGGGCTCAGGCGAAGCGCCTGAAATACGCTCTGGCGCGCTGCCGTCCGACTTCAGGAGCCGGAACGCCCCGTTGCAGTTCACACGAACTCTGGGTCTCAGTTCCCTCGAGGGTGAAGGACTGCTCGTCAACCCGCCAGGCGCGCTATGGATCGATGTGAACACCGAAACGTCGCGAACCTGCCGTGTGATTCGACGAGGTCCAGCTCGACTCCCAGGGGCCCGAGCAGATGCTCTGGGGATCGCCGGGGAGGTCGATCGAGGGTCAGAATGTGAGAGAACGTCTGCGGCGGGTCCGCATAGACACCTCCACCGCGATTAGCGGCGGCGGCGCGTGGCCTTCTTCTTGGTTGCCTTCTTGGCGGCCTTCTTGCGAGTAGCCTTCTTCTTGGTGGCTTTCTTGCGAGTGGCCTTCTTCTTGGTTGCCTTCTTGCGAGTGGCTTTCTTCTTGGTTGCCTTCTTGCGAGTGGCCTTCTTCTTGGTGGCCTTCTTGCGAGTGGCTTTCTTCTTGGTGGCCGTCTTGCGAGTGGCTTTCTTCTTGGTCGCCTTCTTGCGAGTGGCCTTCTTCTTGGTGGCCTTCTTGCGAGTGGTCGCCTTCTTCGTTGCCTTCTTGCGGACGGCCTTTTTCTTGGTGGCCTTCTTACGTGTGGCTTTCTTCTTTGCCATTTGAGTGGTTCTCCTTGGACCGGGGAGGTCCTGGGGGGTGTCTCGCGACTGCGGAGCAGACGCGAGGGGGAAACCACGACATCGGTGTGTCCTTCGACACGAATCCCTAGTAGCTGACCCAAATCCAGCGTGCATTCCGCAGCGAAATCTAGCGACGTTGACACATGTCCGCCACGTCGCCACGCAAGCATGGAAACAGTAAGAACTTACGACAGCACGCGACGCGCGAAGACGCGCACAAAAAAAACATGCGAGCGAACGTTCCCGTCCGCTCGCGTGAGTTGTTACGTCCTTGCGACGTGCGCGTGCAGGTGCCCCGCGAATGCGTTTAGAAGAGCTCGTCGAGCAGCGCAGCCGCTTGATCTGAGTAGCCCTCGGCAAGCTGAACGTCTTCGTTCTCACCGGGCGGCCGCTCGGCAATGTCGGTGAAGATGCGCTCGAGTCTCTTGGTTGTCTCCTGCGCGTAGAAGCGAACGAGTCCAAGGTTGCTTCGCTCGCCCCACACCACCGCGAGCAGCGTGCGCTCCCCCACGAGGGAGACCTGGATACTCTGGTGAGCACCCTGGTGAGAGAGCGTCGTGAACGCTTCCTCGCCAAGGATGTGCGCGATCTCCCGCGTCGCGGCGAATGATCCAGCCATCAGCGCGGACAGTGCGTCCATGTTGCTGCCCGCCGAGTCGCCACGCCGGGTGACCAGGTGTCCTTCGCGGTCCACGAGAAGCGCACAGCGCGCACCCGCGAACTCGAGGAAGCCATCGAGTTCACCGTCCAGTCGGGCAACGTCCTGCTCGTAGAAGACGAGTCTGTCGGCCCGGAGTTTTTTGTCCGAGATCCTCATATGTAGAGCCTCCTATCAGATCAGGTTGAAGACGGTGCCGCCGATGGCAATACCGGCGGCGAGTGCCGCGATCACCACGACCGCTGTGACAAGTGCACCCTTCGAGTTGCCGCTACCGCTTGCGCCACCATTGGCTGCCGCAGAAGAGGCTCTCGGGCGAAGCCGCCCGGCGGGAGCAGCTGCTGCCGCGCGCGGCGCAGGTGCAGAACCTGCGGGAGCCATGGGACGAGGGGCCGAGCCAACGGGCACGCCGAGGTTTGGACGCTGCTGCGCGGGCTGGGCTCCCGGTGCAGGCGCTTGCGGCCGTAGACCTGCAGGGGCGTGCTGAGCCGGCTGCTGAACTGGCTGCTGGACCGGCTGAGGGGCCTGCCGAGCCGCAGGCGCAGCATGCGGAGTCGGCTCTGCCATGCGAAGGCCGCTAGCGGCAGCCGCTGGCTGCTGCGGAAGGGCCGGAGTTGGCTGATCGAGGCCGCCGCTCATAGGAGCCACGGGCATCGGACTGGCGGGCATCGGCCCCGGAGCCACGGGGCTCATAGAAATTGGCTGCGGTCGCTGCTGTTGCTGCTGCTGCTGGCCCTGCGCCTGTGCATGCGCCGGAAACGGAGCAGGCATCGCGATCGGGGCCGGCTGCTGCGGCGCAGGAAGAGGTCCTGCCGGCTGTTCGGCCTGGGGCTGTACAGGCTGAGGGGCCTGCACGAACGGTGCGGCAGCTGCGGGCAGCGGTGCCGGTGCCGAGAGCGGAACCGCTGGCGGCGGAGTCATCGCAATAGGAGCTGGTGCAGCTGCGGCGGGCGGTGCGGGTACTGCCGGCTTGGGCGTCGGCGCGGCAACGCCCTGAGCCCCCGTTGCGCCGGTTTGCTCATGGATCGAGTCCAGGACGCGCGCGGCCAGCGATTTCAGGGTGGGGAACACGCCGTGACCCGAGTTCGCCATCGCCTCGAACGAAGGGGCGCCGCGCGGGTTGAGGTGACGCTCCAGCTCCTCGACGGTCATCGCGTCGGGAAGGTCGCGCTTGTTGTACTGGATGACGATCGGAATCTCTTCGATGTCCTTGCCGTACTCGATGAGGTTCTCAGCGAGGTTGGAAAGAGACTCGAGGTTCTCCTCGAGCATGGACGCACTGGAGTCGGCGACAAAAATCACGCCGTCGACGCCCTGCAGTACAAGCTTCCGCGTCGAGTTGTAGTAGACCTGGCCAGGCACCGTGTAGATCTGGAACTGCGTGCGCATGCCCCCGACCGTGCCAAGATCCAGCGGCATGAAGTCGAAGAACAGCGTGCGATCGCCGTCCGTCGAGATGCTGGTGAGATCTCCCTTGTTCGCCTCGGGAGCTCGCTGGTGAACGATCTCCAGGTTGGTCGTCTTCCCGGACATGCCGGGGCCGTAGTAGACGATTTTCACCGTCACGCTCTTTTGAGCGAAGTTGATCTGAACCATCTCAGTGATTTCCTTGGGAGCTATCGTTGGCCGTGTTGCTTGGTTGGGGTCGGTAGGTGCCAGCTGCGGACGTGCCGCCTGCTGGATCCTGTTCAGAACGCATGACGTCGGATGGGCTTGCGCCTGCCGCGTACGCGCCAATGGA
>JBLIHL010000218.1:0-9044 GCA_047635895.1 Paracoccaceae bacterium
GATCGCGCCATCGCCGTGGCTGCAAAGAACAGTACGTCCGCGGCCTCATGGATCACGTCCTCGCGACTCTCCGCGTCGCTCAGCTCGCCCGCCTCTTCGACGAGCTTGGAACGCAGGAGGTCGCGATCGCGGAACAGCCGCGCCGCATAGGACTTGTCCGGCGCGCTCTTCTGGCGCGCCTCGAGCGTCGCCTGCAGCTTTGCCAGGCCCCGCGCCTCGCTCCAGCAGTCGGCCGTCCCCAGGTGACAGAACCCCGAGCCGTTCTGGCGTACGGTAAAGCGAAGCGCGTCCCGGTCGCAGTCCGGCTCGATGCGCAGGAGCTCCTGGGTCGCGCCCGACGTCTTGCCCTTGATCCAGAGGCCGCGCTTGCGCGACTCGTAGGCGCCTACCCCATGCTCGATCGCGTAGGCGATGCTGCGCCGACTGGACCAGCAGAGGCCCAGCGCGCGCCCCGATTCGTCCGCCACAACCGTGGCGATGAGACCATCGCTGCGGTCGCTCACAAGAGGCGCAGCGAATGCGTCGCCCAGGGGCAGCGCGCCCGTGTAAAGCGCCATCCCTATCTGTGCGTCGGCGCCCATGGCGTCGAGCGCCGCGACCTCGTCTGAAGCGGTGACGCCGCCCGCGATGGTGACGCGTGCGTCACCGGCAGCTTCAACGAGCGCCTTGACCTGGTCGAGGCGCGTACCGCCCATACGACCCTCGCACTCGACGAACGTCACGAGGAAGCCGTCGACGTACTCACGGATCTCCTTCATGGCGTCGAGCACGGTTCGCCCGGTACCCTTCCGCCAGCCTTCGACGACCACCTCGCCGTCGCGCGCGTCGAGCGCCGCGATGACGCGCTTCTTCGGCAGCTTGGACAGCAGCTCAGGCTTCGCAGCCGTTCCAAGGATGATCTTCTCCGCGCCCGCGTCGAGCCAGCGGCGAGCCGCTTCCTCGGAGCGGATGCCGCCGCCCACGCGGATCGGCGCGCGGTGGCAGAGCTCCTCAATGAGCGCGCGGTTGTGCCCGGCGTCTGCCGTCTCAGGGGTGCCAATCGCGGCATCCAGGTCGATGACCGCGGTCTCGCCGACGCGGCTGAAGCGGTCGAGCAGGGGCCGCGGGTCGCCGGCGTCGAGGGCTTTCTCCTCGCCGCCGATAAGCTGGACGGTCGAGCCGCCCTGGAGGTCGATGCTAGGGATGATCATGGGGAGGTGCGAAGGTTGTGCCCGGAGGCGATGAGCGATCGTTTGACGTCCGCGACGGTGAGCTCGCCGCGGTGAAAGATGGAGGCCGCCAGGACCGCGCTAGCGCCGGCGTCAAAGGCCTCGGCCATGTGAGCCGCGTTCTTGGCGCCGCCGCTGGCGATGATCGGGATCTGTACGTTGGCGCTGAGCTGACGGAGGAGCTCGAGGTCGTAGCCCTCGCCCGTGCCGTCGCGGTCCCAGCTGGTGGCGAGGATCTCGCCCGCGCCGAGATCGGCGGCCCGCCGCGCCCATTCGATCGCATCGATCCCCGTGCGGTTTTTGCCGCTATGGGTGATGACCTCGAAGCGGCTCGGGTCGTCCAGTCGCCTGCCCGCGTCGAGGGCCAGTACGGTGCACTGGCTCCCGAGCGAGTCGTGGATCTCCTGGAGGATCTCAGGCCGCGCGAGCGCCGCCGTATTGACGGCGACCTTGTCGGCTCCCGCGTCGAGCAGTCGGGCAGCATCGGCGAGGGCTCGCACGCCGCCCCCGACGGTGAGGGGGATCCCAAGAATGGCCCTGACCGCGGCCACGGTCTCAATGGCGTTCGAGCGGCCTTCCGGCGTGGCAGAGACGTCCAGGATGCAGAGTTCGTCCGCGCCCTGGGCTTCGTAGGCAGCCGCGCGCTCCACCGGATCGCCGGAGTCGACGAGACCCTGGAAGCGCACGCCTTTGACGACGCGACCATCGCGCACGTCGAGGCATGGAATGATGCGTGCGGTCACCATGACTGGCCTCCGTTCTCGGTGCTACATGACGCCGTGGCTTGGTCGGCCGCCCGCTTCAGCCAGCGGCCCAGGAGGGCGGCGCCGTAGGCACCCGAGAGCTCAGGGTGGAACTGGCATGCCAGGACTGCGCCGCGTTCGACGGCGGAGACGAATTCGGAGCCCTCTACCGTCCGCGCGACTCTCCAGCCCTCCGATTCGATGCGCTCCGCATCCCGCAGGCAGAACGTGTGGGCAAAGTACGCGTCACCTTCTTCCAGGAGGGCGTCCGCGGACTCTGCGGTGTCGCTGGTAAGCACGCGATTCCAACCGAAGTGGGGGAGCCGTGGCGCGTCAGGCAAGCGGACGATATCGGCGGGCAGCACGTCCAGTCCCTGCACGCCGGCCGTTTCTTCGCTTGATGCGCAGAGGAGCTGGAGCCCCAGGCACACCGCGAGCGTCGGGCGCCCCGCGGCAATGCGTTCCACGAGCGCCGCGTCGAGTCCATCCCGGCGCAGCGCCTCCATGCCAGCGCCGAAGGACCCAACGCCCGGCAGCACAACGGCCTCTCCGTCGCGGATGACCGCGGCGTCGGACGTTAGCTCGACGTCGGCGCCCAGGCGCGTCAGCGCCGCCGCTACCGACGCTATGTTCGCCACGCCGGTCTTCACCATCTGGACGCGCATCAGAGCTTCCCCTTGGTGCTCGGTATCTCACCGCTGCCGTTCCGCTGGGTCGCCTGGCGCATCGCCAGGGCGAGCGCCTTGAACGCGGCCTCCGCCTTGTGGTGATCGTTCTCACCGCGGAGCACGTCGACGTGCAGGCAAAGGCGCCCCGCCATCGCGAGCGATTGGAACACGTGGACGACGTTCTCCGTGGCCATGCCGCCGAGCGACTCGCGGCGGAAGTCGATGTTCACCTCCTGCCACGGGCGGCCCGAGAGGTCGACGACCACGCGCGCGAGCGCTTCATCCAGCGGCGCGTACGCGCTGCCAAAGCGAGTGATCCCGCGCCGATCCGTGAGCGCTTCGTCGAACGCCTCTCCCAGGAGCAGCGCGCAGTCCTCGACCGTGTGGTGATCGTCAATCACGAGATCGCCCTTGCAGGTGAGCTCGAGGTCAAAAGACGAGTGCTTGGCGAAGGCGGTCAGCATGTGATCGAAGAAGCCGATGCCCGTGTCGATGGTGGACTGGCCGGATCCGTCGAGGTCCAGGCGACACGTGATGGCGGTCTCGTTCGTCGTACGGGTGCGGGTGACGACGCGGGGCGTTTGAATGGGCGGGGTCATGGGAGCAGTGAGGTGAGGTCGGTGATGCGTTCGAGGACGGTGCCGGCGCCGCTCCGGCGGAGCGTGAGCTTGTAGCGCTCCTTTGATTCTGGACGGCTTTCCGGGCTACCCTCCGGCGCAGGGGGCAGGACGCCAATGGGAAGGGCGCCCGCGCCGCGGGCGCTTCGCAGGTCGTCGGGGGTATCCCCGAGGAGCCACGCGCGCTCAACGCCGAGCTGCTCCATCGCCAGTCGCGTCGGCGCAGGGTCGGGCTTGAGGGGCGCGTCGTCGCGCGTGACGATGGCCTCGAAGAGGTCGTCGATGCCGTGGGTCTCCAGGAAGTACGCGGCGTCGCTCCTGGGTCTGCCGGTGACGATGCCGAGGCGGTAAGAGGCCCGAAGTCGCACGAGCTCGTCGCGGCTCATGAGAAGCTTCTCGGTGGCCTTCAGGCCCGGCTGCCCGGGGCGGCCCTGGTAGAGCTCTTCGAACCGTGCGGTGACCTCGGCAAGATCCGCCGTGACGCCCGCCGCCTCGATGAGGCGCCAGGTCACCTGCCAGTCGTCGTTGGCGTTGCCCGCGATCTTTTCTTGCTCGATGTCTTCACCCGTGATGCGGACCCCGTAGCCAGCGGCGGTCTCGAGAATCGCGGCGCGGTAGGAGCCCGAGACGTCGATCAGCACGCCGTCCATGTCGAAGAGAATAGCCTCGGGCTGACGGAGGGTACGGAGCGCGGAGGCGAGGCGTTTGAACGCGACCGGGTCCCCGGGGCAGGTGATGCGCATGGCATCCACGGTCCCGGCGCCGGGGAAGGCCCGGACGGCGATTCCGAAGCCCGTCAGCAGCTCGACGACCTGGAGGGCGCGCGCGCCCTCGGCGTAGACGAAGTTGCCGTCACTGGCGTGCGCCTCGAAGCCCAGCTCCTCCAGGAGCTCTCGCAGCTCGGCGCGTTCGCGCGTGACCTGTCGAACGAGCGGCTCGATGTCGGCGTCGAAGCGCTCCGCGGCCGCGGAGAGTGACGGCGTCGCGCAGGGATAGGGGTTGCCAGCTGCGCGCAGCGCTTCGATGACCGCCTCGTCCCCGAGGGCATAGCCGACGCGCAGGCCTGCGCAGCCGTAGGCCTTCGAGAACGTCCTCAGCACCACGGCGTTTGGCGTCGCGAGGGCGGCCGCGGTGAGGTCGTGGCTGGAGAATTCGGCGTAGGCGCAGTCCACAATGACGAGCGCGTCCGGCGCCGCCGCTGCGACGCGGTCGAGGTCGCTTATCTCGGCCACGCCGCCGGTCGGGTTGTTCGGGGACACCATGGCGATGAGCGACGTGCGCTCGGTCACAGCGGCGATCACGGCGTCTGTCGGGTAAGCGGTACCGGCGGGCCAGTCGACCGTCACGACCGTGCCGCCCGCGAGGCGGGCGTAGCGCTCGATCATCACGAACGTGGGCGTTGGGAGAACGATCTCACGCCCTTCGGCCAGGTAGGCGAGGGCGAGGCGCAGGAGCCCGTCGTCTGCGCCCGCCGTGACGAGGACGCTGGCCTCGTCGACCACGTGGCGCTCAGCGATCTTGGCCGTGAGGGAATGGGTGTTGGGGTAGCGCCCGAGCTCGCTGCCCTTGGTGACCACGGCAAAGTCCTCGGGAGCACGTCCTTCGTTCCCCGCCAGCCAGAGGTCGGTGGGGGCCAGGGGCGACTCGGTCCGGTAGGCGGCCGCCACGCCGGGGTTCGGCGTCGGACCGATCCGGCGTGGAAGGCGCTCGGCCGTGGAGCTAGGAACCGTCATCACGAAACGAGCTGGCTGACGTTAGAGATGCAGAGGTCGGCGCCGCCGAGCTCCTTGAGCCTGGGGACCAAGGCCGCGATTTCGCTTCTCGGGATCGCGGCGCGCACTGCGAAGCCAGCCTCGCCGCGGAGGGAGGATATGGTCGGCTGACGCATGCAGGGAAGTATGTCGAGCACGCCGTCGAGGTCGGCGGCGCTCACGTTGAGCTCGAGCATCACGCGGGAGCGTGCGTCGAGGACGGAGACGAGCAGCATGACCAGCTCGTC
Organism: Paracoccaceae bacterium; assembly: GCA_047635895.1. Lineage (GTDB taxonomy): Bacteria > Planctomycetota > UBA1135 > UBA1135 > Saltatorellus. The sequence goes on from JBLIHL010000218.1 coordinate 5,236, forward strand.
GAGCCGGCTACGCTTCGCCGGGTCGGCCGCGGCAGCCTGGCTGGCGAAGAGGCGCGTCGAGGAGCGCAGGACCTCGTCGATGATGACGAGGCCGTTGGCGCGGAGCGTCGAGCCCGTCGACGTGTTGTCGACGATGAGGTCCGCGTCCTCGGGCGGGAAGACCTCGGTGGCACCGTAGGTGCGCAGAACGGTGGCATCGAGTCCAGTGCGCTCGATCCAGCGCTGGGCTAGCTCTGCGTACTCCGAGGCGACCACGAGTTGGCGCCCGCCAAGGCCGCGCTGGGGGAGCTGACCGTCTTCGGTCAAGAGTTCCCGTGGGGCCGCCGCGACAATCTGGACCGGGTTCAGGCCGGTATCGAGAAGCTCAACGAGCGGTGCGTTCTTCTCGAGGGCCCAGTCGGCCCCGGCGAACCCCACGTCGCGTGCACCCGCGTCGAGCATCTCGACGACGTTCTGGGGCTTCAGAAGCTTGGCCTCGGTGTTCACCAGCGACACCGATGGGCGGTAGGCACGGCCGCCGAGGACCACGTCTACGCCGGCGTCTCCGAGCAGCTGTAAGATGCTCTCCTGGAGGCGACCTTTAGGGAGCGCCAGCTTCAAGGCAGCCAGTGACTGATTGTCGCGCTCGGAAGGGTTGGCGCCGGCGGAGGCCGGTGCTAGACCCTGGTTTTGAGTCTGGGTCTGGGTCTGGGTGGGTAGTGTCGTCACGGTGGGCTCTTGCGGGGAAGAGCCGGCTCATGGGAGCAGCGTGCGAGGTTTCTACCTACGACAACACGCCTGCTCTCAGGAGAGCCGGCGTGTGTTTCGAAACGTCTCAGTAGCGACGCGAAATCAACATCCGGCTCCCTGGGGAGCATGATGATGATGGTGCATCAGGGAAGTTTCGATGAAGCGGTTCATTCTGCGGGGGAGGTTAGGCCAACCGCTCCGATGCGCAACCCATTCAACGGATATTCCCGGTACAGAGAACGTAGTCGCGCCTGCGGGGCCTAAAAGGGAGCGAGCAGTGTCTTCACGCGCTGCCGCATGGTGTGGCGAGTCCGTACAGCGGCGAGTCCTCGCTCCGCGATCGCGCGGGCTTCATGGGGGTTGGCGCGGTAGTGCGCAACCTTCTGCTCGAGCTCTTCGAGCGTCCGATAGGACTCAAGCTCCTTGCCTACCTCGAAGAGATGAGCGAGGGCGTCCGAGTGCTCAGCAATCAGGAATCCGCCGCAGGCGAGCACGTCGAACACGCGCATCTGCACCACGTCCGGCTGGTAGATCCGGTTCACGTCGACGTTGATACCGGCGCCGTTGTAAACGAGCGTCAGCTCGTGCCCGAAGGACGCTGCGCCCATATACCGCATGCCGCGGTTCTTGGTGGCGACGCGCTTCCAATCGGAATCGCCCCAGACGTGGATGCCCTCGTCTGCCAGCGCGGAAACGTAGGCGATACGCTTCTGAGAGGCGACGATCTCCGCGACCCACTTCTGGGGGTCGTCGGGTGTGCCGCAGCGCTGCGCCGCTTGCAGGAACTCCCCGAAGGACTCCTCGACGAGCTGGTCCGTGACGTAGGTGGAGTAGTCCATCCGCTCGGCGGCCAGGAGGGACTCGAGCCGATCCTCGGTCTCCTGGAATGACTCGCGACTACTGCAGTCGAACGACGCGTAGAGCTGGAGGAACAGGCGCTTGAAACGGCGAGCTCGGTCGATCAGGCTCGAGCCAACGAACGTGACCGGGGACGAGAACCTCTCGGTTTCAGAGGGATTGAGCTGCATCGGGCGGCGCTTCTCCACGTCCGTACCGACCGGGAGGTGCTGGACATGGGTGAAGCCGGACGCCCTCAGCGTTTCCACGTTGTCCTCGCGGAGCGTGAAAACGCGGATGTTGCTGGCCGACTTGGGCGGAACCGGCGTTCGGTCGGTCTTGGGATCGACGTCCCAGACCACGAGGGGGACGCCGTGGGCCTGGCAAGCCTCGGCGACCTCCGGCTCGAAATTGACGGTGATCACGCGCTCTAGCTTGAGCTTGTCCAGGGCGTAGGTGGTCTCTGCCGGCTTCCATCGGCGAACCTCGAGGGGGAAGACCGAGTAGCCCTCGCTGCGCAGCGATTCGCCGATGTCTGAGACGACGACCCCGCCCATGCCGAGTCCGATCCAGCGCCGTCCTTCGCTCGGGGCCACTCCGGTGACGCTTTCGGAAACGAGGCGCATTTCGTCGGCGTAGACGCCGCGGAACACGGGGTGCAGGACTACCTGGCACTTCTCCAGGTTGGGAAGATAGTCCACCAGGTCTGCGCCAATCGCCAGCGTGAGGCGTCCGGAGCGGAGCGAGGCGCCGTAGTCCTGGCGCGTCAGCGCGAGTCGCACCATGTACGGGTCACGGTCCCAGACCGTGATTTTCGCCTTCGGGCGCGTACGCAGGAGGTGAGCTACCTGCTCTCCGAGGCTGATGCCGAACACAAAGACGCTGTCTCCATCCCTGACGCTCTTGACTTCTTCGTGGAGCTGGCCCTGCCCGACCAAGAACTCCCGCAGGACGTTCTGGTGACGATAGAGCGGCGGGTTCGGGCCGCCGATGATCACGTGATCTCCACGGTCAGCCCGGAGGATCCGAACGATGGTCTCTTCGCTTTTCTCGGCCCCAGCTGGTGCGGCAAGAAGCGAGCAGAGGTTGTTCTCCAGGACTGCCTCGAGGCCGGAATGCCGGGAGGACTCGGGGCGATTAGCTGCGTTCTGGAGCATGGCGATATGGCTCATGCCCAGGAGATTAGTGAACAGTTCCAGGGATGACCACGGATCCCGGGCGGAAGCAAGCGCCGGCCCGGCGCCTCTCATCCAGGACACATGAAGGAAGCCTCCTGGAGCGCCCAGGCTGCCTGGCCGAGGAACCGGCCCCCCCCGGGTTGGCAGAGCCCGCGTTGGGGCGCCCACCTGGTGCGAACTCTTGCCGCAGGCTAGCCGAGACAGGCTCTGGGAAGGCCGCCCGAACCGCTGCGCTGCCCGAACCCGCAAATGGCTACGGGTCTCGCCTCCCGGCTCTACTGGAAAGAAACGGCTAGAGACGACGTGAAGATGCTCGAAGGACCCTGGGGGGTCGAATCTCGGTGCCAGAGCTGGAAGTACCGCGTCTCGCCCGCGCTGATCGACGTGAATCCACTGCTGGTCGGGAGGTTCGTCAGGTCCACGGCAAGCTGCATGGTCCCGGTGTTCCCCGATGATTGAACTTCTCCCGGGCCGAAGAATCGGCCGATGTCACCGCTGAGGCAGAGGACTCCCCAATTGCCGCCCGGGTTCACCACATACCCCTCCATGGCGCTGGTGATGAAGAGGCCAAACGACTCCTGGGGAAGTCGATCTGCAAAGATCGAGAAGCTGTTGTCACTAAAAACGCGTGAGCCGAGCCCCGTCAATCGACCGGGGCTGCCGGTGGAGTTGAGTGGGGGCATGCAGTGCGACTCGTTGCTCAGGTCCAGCTCGATGGTGCTGAGTGTTGCCCGGATGAGGAGCACTCCGTTCGGATCGAGAAACTCGAGCGTTCCGCTTTGCCCGGCCGTTACGTTCGGCATCAACGGGAAGGGGAGCATCTCAAGCGTAGGGCTCGACCAGGCGTCGCCGTCGATGTCGAGGAAGGAGAACCTTGCCGAGCCGATGACCATCTGAGGGCCGTCCCAGTAGGAAACGGACATCTGGTAGTCGAGTGTGTCCGGGGCCGGCGTCAGGCCATCCGTGACGGTCAATGGATCAGGTCCCGTCACCGACTCGCGGGGGAGTATGCGGCTGCCCAGGAAGAACCTCGGCGTCTCGTCGAGGGTGGTGTAGAGGAGCTCC
>JBLIHL010000219.1:0-9030 GCA_047635895.1 Paracoccaceae bacterium
CCCGCTCCTGAACCGCCTTCAGTGGCCGAGGTCGAGCCCGCAGCCCAAGCGGCCGAGGCGCCGGAGCCCGAGCCGGCTGACGAACCTGTGGTTGCCGCGGCTGAACTCGGCGCGCGAGACGGAGCGGAAGACCTTGAGGAGCGGGCCGCGCCAGAGGCGCCTGCTGAACCGATCGCCGACCCGAGCCCCACGGCGGCCGAACTCTCCGCCGATCGTACCCTTCGCGACCAAGCAACTCGTGAGCTCAGCGGCGCTCAGGCCTCGCTCGGATTCTCGACCACGCTCATCTCTTCGCCCGAGGACCAGCTCGACATCGCGCGCGCCTTCGGGGAGGACATCGTCCTCATTCCCCGCGCCGCGCTCGGCGACGGCGACGATGCCACTTCGTTTCGGCTACGCGGGCTGCGTGGCAAGTCGCCGCAGATCGAGTCGCTCCAGGGTCGCCCGGACCTGGAGCACTCTCGCCAGTACCGCGATCTCTTCGCCTACGAGTTCCAGCGCCTCCCCTCGAAGATTCGCGAGCTCCGTCGCCAGGTCATTCGGCGCGACGAGGTCTTCCTCTTTGCGGCTTTGATTCCGGCGAGTGAATGGGCCGTCGTCATCGGCCGCCGTCAGGAGGCCTGCCTCGCGGCTAGCGTGAGTGAGGACGACGTCCAACAGTATGTGTTGCGTTACGTGAGGGGAGCCGATGGCGGCTTTGACTTTGTGGTCGACGAGATCCTCCTGGCGAGCGGCAAACGCATTCGATCCCCCGTATCGTCTTCGCGTCGCTCCGGGCTATGAAGTCCGTCCGCGGCACACCCCGTACAACTGTCCACCCGAAACCCCCTGACCCCTGCCCAACTCCCATGCGTATCCTTCTTCTAGCTGTCCTGGCACCGTTCTTCGCTGCGTCCTGCGCTTCGACTTCCGTTCAGACCTTCGCGAACCCTCAAGAAGCTACGGAAGCCCTCGTGGCGGCGGCCGAGCAGGGCGACGATGCGGAGGCCCGGCGCATCTTTGACTCCTTCGCACGCTCGTCTGTCCAGCGCGACAAGGTCTACGCGGCGCTGTTCAGCGCCGCCGAGGCGCGCTATGACCGTGGCAACGGCGGCGCCGCCGCCAACATCCTGCAGTTTGTGACGCTGGAGTACCCCGCTGCGGTGGCGGCGCGCGAGGCGCTTGTCTACTCGCTCTTCGTGGAGCGCGCTAGCGCCGATGCCGCGTCCGAAGGACAGGCCGAGGTCATGGCTGAGGCCATTGAGAGCGCGCGCGCCGCGTCGCGTGCGCCTTCCGCCTGGATCGATCTCGCTGCCGCCCAGGTCGCCATTGACCAGGGCAACATCTCCAGCGCTCGCGTGGAGTTCGGCAACTTCCTCGGTGCCTGGGACGGCCAGCCTGCGAGCCTCGTTCCCTACGTCGAGGACATTGACCGCTACCTCCAGTCCCATTGATTCGTCCCCCTGCTTCGGAGCTTCCCATGCGTGCCTTTTCTCCATTCGTTCTCTTTGCGCCGTTAGTCCTCGGCGTCGTGGGATGTTCCGCCGTGTCCTCGAGTGGCTACGACCCGCGCTCGGGTTCCCAAGGGGAACTGCCGCGCGCCGACTCGGCCTATGAGATTGGCGCCATCGCGGCCGAGCTTGCGGACCGAGCGGAGTCACGCACGTCGCTCGGTACGGCGCGAATTCAGCTCGGCACGTTCGACGCCATCGAGCCGAGGCACTCGCCGTATCGCCAGGTCATTCTGCTGGAGCGCGACCTTAGGGCGACCCAGGCTACCGTTCGGCACGAGCTGGAAATGGCGCTGGGCAATCGAGTCAACGTCGTGGGAGACGGTGCGGATCTCGCCACGCACGTCATCGAGGGTGAGTTCTTACGCTCTGCGGAATCACTCGACCTCTCGCTGCGGCTCGTGGAGCTCAAGAGCGATTGGATCGTCGCCACGGCGCGCCGCCGCATCGATGGCTTTGTGCCCGAGTACTACGACCGACGCCTCCAGACCCCAGGGGGGCCGCTCCCCCAGGGGGTGGGCCCCAGCGCAGACCCAGCGGAGGCAGCCTCTCGCAACGGCTCTGACGGTGGCGAGTCAGAGCGTCAAAAGGGGCGCTCCCGCGCACTCCGTCCGGCCTATCCGCCGGCTCCCAACGTCGCACTGACGCCGCTTCCTATTGAGGTCTTGAGCGCCAAGATCCAGGCGGCTGGCGGCGCCCAGAAATCCCGTGTCGCCCAGAATCAGCCGGGCACTGCCGGAACCGTCGAAGAGGCCGAGCCGTTTCCCTCGGCACTGGCCGCGCCGGCGGAGTTTGATCGTGGCCCGGCGGCGGATCGCCTGCGGGCGAGCGGCGGCCTGCCGCCCGTTAGCCGCGAGCAGTAGGTTGGCGCGGCGCCCCAATGCTCATGGGGCGCCCGCGACAGACGGGCTTAGACCCGGCCGTCTAGGCCGGGCCGCTGTGGCTCAGCCGCAGAGACTCAGCCGCAGAGGCTCAGCCGCAGAGGCTCAGCCGCAGAGGCTCCGTTGCAGAGACCAGCCCGCTGGGGCGAGGTCGCCGCAAGAAGCCCGCGGGGCTCAGGCGCCCCTGGGCAGCACGGTCCGGACGAGCCAGCCGGCGGCAAAGGTGGCGGCGACGCTGAGCGCAGCATCCTCGACCATGAGGGTTTCGAATCCGCTCGAGAGCACAGAGCCAACCGCAAGGCCGGTGAGTGCGCCGGCCGCGGCCGCCATTGGAAGCGCGAGGTGGCGATGATCACGCTCTTCGCGGAGCGCAAAGAGTGCCTCACCGACCCATCCGCCGAGCAGGCCTGAGGTCAGGAAGACCATGGCGGCGCCGACAGTGTCGAGGACCGGGCGCGGAACCGTTCGGAACAGGCCGAGCGCGGCGGCCGCAAGGACGGCAGCGGCGGTCACGCCGAGCGCGACCGTGGCATGGGTTTGCGCGGTTCGACGAGCGTCCTGCTTGCGGGCGTCATCTTCCAGAGCGGTCTCAACGGTGGCATGCACAGCGAGGAGCACGTCCACGGACACCGGGCCACCGGTGGCTGGTGCTGCGGCCGCCAGAGCCGGGCGAATGTGCTCCGGCGCGCGGCCAACCGCTCGCTGGAAGGCCACGGCGCGTCCCTCGTCATCGAGGGAGCTGAGCGTTTCCCGCTCGGCGCGAGCCCTTGCGCGACGCGCGCCAGCGACGTCTCCTCGGGTGAGCCGCTCCTCGGCGCGCTCGATTTCGTCGCGCGCCCGAAGGAGTGCTTCGAGTTGATCGGGGTCGTGGGCGCCGCGTGCCATCGCTACGCTGTCGTCGCGGAACGCTTCGAGGTCCTGGGCGAGATAGCGATGCTCGGGTGAGGCGAACGGGAGCTTCTTGGCTCGCAGCGGCTGCGACTGAAGGCGCGTGACGAGGCTGCGTTCGCCGTCGGACGAAAGAGCCTGCGCTGCCTCCTCTAAGTCCAGCCAGTGCAGGATGAAGCCCGCAGGTGGCGGTGCGATGAGATCGAGGCCGGCGGCGCGTGTGGGCCGTGCCAGCCAGAACCAGGTGGCCATGGGCTCGCCCTCGATCCACTCCTCGGTCTCGCCGAGCGTTTCGACGAGCTTGACCTTGCGGCCGGTAAACGCCTCGGCTGCGCGTCGAGCGGCGGTCTCCGCGCTCTCACCCGGGCCCACCTCTGCCTTTGGCAGACTGACGAGGCCGCCGGACTCGAGCACTGCGATGCGAACGCCCGCGTCGGTGCTGCGAATCACGCAGACGCCGGCCGCGTTCCAGGGCTCGTGGCCCTGCGGATGGCCAGACGGGTGAGCCGTGGGCTCCAGGGCTGAGAGGGTGTTGCTTCTCGGGCCCAGCTTGGGTCCAGCCGTCGAATCAGCCGTGGGGCCGGCCTGGGATTCCGCGGCCGTCGAGCTATCCCCATCAAGCTCGAGGTCGTCTTCGATAGGGGGAAGATCGTCGAATTCGTCTTCCCGGAGGTGCGCCTCATTCATGCCCTCATCGTACGAACGCAGGTGGGCAATTTCGCCCCCAACTCCCCGTGTGGATCAGGATGCGGCATAGGTAGCCAGGAATAGGCATGCGATGACCTGGAATGAGGGCGTTCTCACGCTGCCGAGTCAAGCGCTCTTCCCGACGTCCAGGAGGAAGGCGGGGAGGTCCGTGGTCTGCAGCCGCTGGCGCAGGCGCTGCCAGCGCTTGCCAGCTGCCTCCTCGCTGATCCCGAGGCGTTCTCCGACCTCCCGGAGGGGGAGCCCCTCAAGGCCGCAGTGGAGGACGAGCTTGCGTTCCGACTCTGGGAGGGCCGCGACGGCCGCCTGGAAGCGCGAAAGGCTCTCATCCCGGGCCACGCGAGCGCTGACCCCGGTGATCGTGTCCGCGATGCCATCAAGCGGATCGAATTCGCCCGGGGACTGGCGCGACCGGTCGGGCTTGCGAGCCTGCCGGGACGCTTCCAGCGCGACGTTCTTGGCGATCCGGAAGATCCAGAACCGGAACGGGATTCGGTCTGCGTCAAAGGTCTCGATCTTGCGCCAAGCACGTAGCCAGACCTCCTGGACAAGGTCGGTCGGGTCGAGGACGGTCTTCTGCTCCGGCCGCAGGCGCAGGCTCGCCCAGGTGTAAACGGCCGGTGCGATGTGCTCGTAGAGCCGCGCGAACTCGGCGGCGTCTCCGCTCTTGGCGCCCAGGACGTAGTGCTGGGTGAGGCCTTCAAGTGTGGGGTTGGGAGCTTCTGACACGTCAGGCAGCGTAGCACGTAAGGCCGCAGGATGCGGCTTTGGGCAGCCACGGGGTTAGACTCTTCACAGCTTCACAAACCATGTCCGAATCAGAAGAAGACCTCATCGTCCGCGAAGAAGAGGACATCGCTGCCGATGTCTCGGACTTCGTGGCCGACTACCTGGACGACGAGGATCTGGAGTCGATCAGGCCGCTCAGCGCCTATATCGCTCGCTATCCGCGAGCGGAGAAGGCCGTCGCCCTGGAGTACCTGCGGCTTCAGGGAGCGGTTGAGGCGGAAGTCGCTGAGCCAAGGGCCGGTTCTGGGAGCGAGTCGGTAGCCGGGCAGGAGCCCGGGGGCGAGGGCGTCTTCGTCGGCCGCTATCGACTCCTGCGCATGTTGGGAAGTGGCGGTCAGGGCGAAGTGTGGCTGGCCGAGGACAATAGTCTCGGGCGGCGCGTTGCGCTGAAGCTGCTGAAAGGCATGTTCGTCACGGAGGACCGTAGGATGCGTTTCCGCCGAGAGGCCGAGTCCATCGCTCGCCTGGAGCATCCAGGCCTCGCACAGGTCCATGATGCCGAGGTGGATGGCGCCCAGCCTTTCATCGCGATGCGGTACGTCCAGGGCGTCGACTTGGCGACGAGCCTGGCGCAGCGCACGGCTCCGGTCGACGGTGAGACCGTTCGCATCGAACCGACGCTGCCCTGGGTGCCGCGGAGCCGTGAGGAGTTATTCAGCGTACTGCGCTTTTTTGAAAGAACCGCCCGCGCTCTCCATGTGGCGCATGAGGCCGGAGTGCTTCATCGGGACGTCAAGCCGGGCAATATCATGATCACGCCTGAGGGGCAGCCCGTGCTGCTTGATTTTGGCCTGGCCCGGGATACGTCGCCCCCGGGCGATGTGAACGGCGAGGGGAGCGTTGACGCGTCCAAAGTTCTTCTGACGCGCGAGGGCGATGTCTTTGGGACGCTCTATTACATGGCGCCAGAGCAGCTGCGCGGGGAGTCGGCCCAGCTTGACGCTCGCGCCGACGTCTGGGCGCTGGGCATCACGCTCTACGAGGCGCTTGTGGGCGAACGGCCCTTCTCTGGAAAGACGCCTCTGCAGGTCGCGGAGAGCATCGAGTTCGGCAAGCTGTCTGATCCGCGCTCACGGAACTCTGCACTGACACCGGACGTCGGGGTCGTCGTGGGGATGGCGCTGGAGCGCAATCGGGATCGACGCTACGGATCGGCCCTCGCCCTCGCCGAAGACCTCCGCCGCATCGTCGAGTACGAGCCGATTCTCGCTCGCCCGGCGGGTCCCATGCTGCGGCTCGGTAGGTGGTGTCGCCGCGAACCCGCATGGGCAGCGGCGCTCGCCGTCACGCTTCTGGCGCTCATCGGTGGGCTGATTGCTACGCAGATGAGACTCGCCGAGCGGAGTCGTCTGCTCAACAAGAGTCAGGCATCCCTCCGTGCGTCCGCAGTGCAAGCGCTCGAGGAGCGAGCCACCGCAGGGGCCCTGGCGCTTGGCCTTCAGACGGTTGAACTGGACGATACCTGGCTCAATCGGTCGACGCTCTACAGTCCGCTCCTTGCGACGACGTTGCTTCGCACGTGTGCGATGCCGAATTCGCGTGTCTGGGATGCACACTACCTTTCGGACACGCATCTTCTCGTCGGATCGGTCGGCGGAACCGTCGCGATCTTCGACGTGGGGAACGCGCGAGTGGTGGCCTTGGCCGAGCTTTCGGCCGACGTGGAGTCCCTTGCCGTTACGCCGGATCGGTCGCTGGCCTTTGCCGGGCTTAAGTCGGGCGAGGTGGTCGGACTCGCGCTTCCCGCGCAGTTCAAGCCTGTGCCCCAAGATCCCGCGCAGGCCGCTCGCTTCAGGCCAGCCAGCATCGAGGTTCTCTGGCGTCGGAGTCTTTCCACGCGGAGCGTGGGGGATCTTGTGGCAGGCGCGGATCGGGTCTACGGCATCATGGCTCCCAACGCGGTGTCAGCCCTGGACGTGGCGACCGGCGTCACGCTGGCGAGTTTTACCACGGGCGGCGATGAACTCGCCCGGCTTGAGCTCTCAGCGGGAGCGGACCGGCTGGTGGTGGCTGACACCATCTACAAGCGCAGGGGCATGCCGGGTCGAAGCCGCTCTGTCACCATCCTCGACACCGAGAATCTGACGCCCGTGGCGGTCCTCGAGCACGTGGACGAGGTGATCGACTTTGACTTGGCGAATTCAGCGGACGTTCTGGCCACCGTGGGGGAACGCGGTCTGGCGCGGCTCTTCGACACGCGAACGGGAGTGCAGATTCACACAGAGGTTGAGCTGAGCCCTCCGGCCGGACACCTCGTGGGAACGGCGGTCGCCCTAGCGCCCGACGGCCAGCGCATCGCCATCGGGTTCAGTGCAAATCCGGCGACCGGGGGCGCGAGCGGACTGGGCCTGGCCGTGGATTCTGCTCCGTCCACGTGCCGCGTATTCAGTCTTGGCGGACCCTCCTCCGCTGGCGTGCCTCCCAGCTGGACGTCGCCCAGCGTGGTGGAGCGCGTGACGGCGATCGAGTTCTCATCGGATGGAAGCAGGGTCGCGGTCTCCGACGTCTCGAACCACGTCCGCGTATTCGCCGCGCTCGATGGAACGAGCGAGCAGGTGCACACTGAGCGCCAGCGGATGACGGACCTACGCTTCGCGCCAGGTGGCTCGATGCTGGCATCGTTCGGAGTCTCCCGATTGGTCTACCTCTGGCGGGTGGAGCGATCGAGCGAGGCGTTCTGGCTTGACTCCATCCTTCCCGGGGACGCCCGCCCAGTGACCTGGGGGGAGTTCTGCGTGGACGGAGCGCGCGTCGCAGCCATGGAGAGTGGGGGGCGGGCCGCGGTGTTTGCAGCGCCGTCGATCGAGCTGAGCGGCGGGAAGCAGGGGACTGGCGCACCAGGGGTCAGGCCACCAGGGGTCGGGCCACCAAAGGTTGGCGCACCAGAGCCTGGGGCTCTTCTCTTTCGAATCGACGGCTGCAGGCCGAATGAGGAAGCTCCCCGGGCCCGCGTTTCACTCTCCTCCAGCGGTGAACTAGCTCTTTGGGTGGACCCTGACCGTGGCCACGTTCGCGTCATAGAACTGAATGGGGGTGGCTGCCTGAGGGAGCTCGATCTGGAGGGCTGGGCGCCCGGAGAAATCCGAGCGCTCGTCATCGAGGATGGTCTGGCCCATGGGTTCACGGCGGTCCTGGTGGATGCTCGCGGGACCGCGTGGGTCGTGGACGCAGAGTCCGCGCCCGAGGCTCTCCGGGACGCGGGAACTCCTGAGGGCTGGATGCACTGCAGGATTCTGCCCAGGGTGGGAGCCGCCGAGGCGGGCGGGCTTGAGTTCCCCAGCCTCTTAGTCGCGGCTTCGCTGGACGAGATCGTGGCCTTCGAGGGCCACCGGACAGATGCGACCACCACGCCGCTGAGCAGGAGCTCGCCCACCTGGACAGAAAAGATCTTTGAAGCGCCGGAGCTCTCGCCGACCGCACCACGCGGGTTCAAAACCTGGGTCCATTCACCGGACGGCAAGGAGCTAGTGCTGGCGACGACTCTTGGCCGGGTCTATCGCTGGGAATGCGTGAATGCGACTCTCGTGGAGACGCGTTCTTTCCGTCGACGGATCGATTGGCTGTGGTACCTCGATCGCGATCGCGTCGTGGTCGCTGCCGATGGACCGGGCACCAACCGGATCCTCGGTGGGGCTGAGGAGGTGGTGCCGCTGGCCCAGCATGCGTCTCCGATTCGATCCATGGCGGTGGGGGTGGAGGCCGGCGTGGTCGTGACGGGCTCCGAGAAGGGCTCTGTCCTGATGTGGGACGCCGAAACCGGAGCGCCGCTCGCCAGGGCACGCGTTCATGAGGGTGCGATTCGCTCCGTGGCGACCCACGGCGAGCGCGGTCGTCTCCGCGTCCTCTCCTGCGGGCAAGACGGCGCCACGGTGTTGCCCTTGGACGTGGTGGGGGCGGCTCGGAGGGTCACCTCCAGGCAGCTCTCTGACAGGGATAGGTCAGACGTCGAGACCATCTTAGGTGGTGGCTAACCGCGCCTACGGTGCCGTGAGGGCAGGTTTGGGTGATAATTCTCGTCTATTTCGGGTTTTCCTGTCGAGTTCTGGGCTCCCCCGGCAGTTAGAGAAGCGGAGCCGCTCGTCGCTGCCTCGCCCCTTTCCACTGTGGCGACCTCTGGCTCCATCGCGTACTGACTCTTTTCCTTGGTCCCCCTGGGAACTGAAGCAGCCACGTGACCCCTTCCTTGGAGGATCTTTGGGGACGAGCGCCATGCGCCCGTCCCCATTTTTATACCCCTGCTAGGAGCGTGTCCCCCCAAAGCGTATTACGTTTGGCGG
>JBLIHL010000220.1:0-9010 GCA_047635895.1 Paracoccaceae bacterium
GGCGTGGCCATCGCCTGCTCTGGCGATCGCATCGTAGAGATCGGGCCCGAGGAGGACCTTCGACGCCGGTTTACGGCTTCTCAAGAGCTGGATGCGGCGGGCGGGCTGGTCATTCCCGGGCTCGTGGATTCGCACACCCACCCCGTATTTGCCGGAACGCGTGAGGGAGAGTTTGAGGCCAGGGTCGCGGGTAAGTCGTACGTCGAGATTGCGGCGGCGGGCGGCGGCATTAGATCGAGCCTGCGAGGCGTTCGAGAGAGCAGCCTAGAGGAACTCACCATCGGCCTCGTGGGTCGGATGGACCGATTCCTTTCCCTCGGGACCACGACGGTCGAGGCGAAGACCGGCTACGGGCTGACCGTGGTCGATGAGCTCAAGGGTCTAGATGCGATTCATGCGGCTGATCGTAGCCACCCCGTGGATCTCATCGCGACCTGCCTCGGCGGGCACGACGTTCCGCCGGAGTTTGACGGCCGTCGCGAGGCCTGGGTCGACGTCGTGGTGAACGAGCTCTGGCCCGCTGCCCAGGGGCGGGCGGTCTTTGCCGACGTATTCACCGAGAGTCACGTCTTCGGGCTCAAGGATTCCAGGCGCATGATGGAGGCCGCGCGCGACCTCGGCTTCGGACTTCGGATGCACGTGGATCAGCTCACATCGCTCGGGGGAGCCGAGCTGGCCGCCGAGTTGGGCGCGGCGAGCGCGGATCACCTCGAGCACGTCTCCGAGCGTGGAATGCGTGCGCTGGCGGAGAGCGGAGTGCAGCCTGTGCTCTGCCCCATGGTGCCGCTCTTCCTACGCGAGTCCAAGGAAGCGCCCGCGCGTGCGATGGTGGACGCGGGGTGTGCCCCCGCCCTGTCTACCGACTTCAATCCAGGGTCGTGCTACTGCATGAGTCTCTTCGAGGTCATGAGCTGGGCTGCCCTACGCTACGGATTCTCCGCCAAGGAGGCGCTCGCAGCCGCCACGCTGAACGCAGCCGCCACGCTCGGGCTTGCCGGAGATCGGGGCACGGTCGAGCCGGGCAAGCGAGCCGACTTGGTCCTCACCGATCTGCCCAATCATCATCACCTTACCTACGAGCTGGGTCGCCCCCCCGTCCGCGCCGTCGTGAAGAACGGTGCCGTCGTGTTCCAGCGCAGCGCTTCGACCCTCCTATGACGACTCTCGTTTCGCTCCGTCAGCACCTGCGCTCCGCCTCGCTCGTTGCTCCCATGGCCGCCGTCTTTCTTAGCCTGGCGTTCGTCGCCTGCGGTGACGGTGGATCTACCGCAGCGGAGCCTGGCGGCGCTTCCGCCGATGAGGCCGGAGTCGGCGGCGGAGCTGAGTCTTCCGCTGAGTCTTCCGCTGGGCCTTCCGCTGGTGCCTCAGCTGGTGCTGCCGCGCAGGCCGGCGGAACCGGGCGAATGGCCACGATCCCCGCGGGCACCGTGGAGATCCAGGGCAAGTCCGTCACGGTCGAACCGTTCCTGATGGACAAGTATGAGGTGACCAACGACGACTTCGCGGCGTTCGTCGACGCAACCGGCTACCGCACCGAGTCGGAGCAGATCGGCAACTCCGTCGTGTTCTTCCACGGCAGGCTGAAGCAGGGACTGCACCCGTTCGACGTCGTCGACGGAGCATACTGGAAGCACCCTGCTGGGTCCGGCTCAGATATCGCAGGCAGGGGGGATCACCCCGTGGCGCACGTTTCCTGGAACGACGCCCAGGCTTACGCTAATTGGTGTGGCAAGCGCCTGGCCACGCGGGCTGAGTGGATTCACGCGGCATCAGGCGGCGTGAAGGACGCGATCTACCCGTGGGGGAACGAACTCCAGCCGTCCCGCGACTACATGATGAACTGCTGGCAGGGCACGTTCCCTATCGAAGACAAGGCCCTCGATGGGTTTCGCGGGACTTCACCCGTTGGGTCCTTCCCTCCCAACGCGTTCGGCCTCCACGACGTGGCCGGGAACGTCTGGGAATGGCTCGGCGAGCGAAAGTCCGTCGGGAGCGGCCCTGAGGATGAGCTTGCTGAGAAGCGCGGCGGTAGCTTTCTCTGCCGTGAAGACGCAGCCGAGGCCCAAGGATTTCACAGGTGCAAGGGCTACCAGCTTGATCGCTTTGAGTGGAGTCCCATCATCAACGGCAATGACAACGTCGGCTTTCGATGTGTCAAGTCGCTCCCAGCACCCGCCAAGTGAAAGCCTCCGGGCCCGCACTCATTCATGTCCAATAAGACGGCTCTGATTCAGCCGCGCACTCTGCGCGGATTCCGAGACTACACGCCCAGCATGATGATCCCGCGCGAGCGGCTCATCGATACGGCGAAGGGAGTCTATCGCTCGTTCGGCTTTAGCCCGATCGACACGCCCGCGCTCGAATACACCGAGATCTTGCTTGGCAAGGGCGGTGATGAGACGGACAAGCAGATGTACCGCTTCGAGGACCAAGGGGGGCGCGACGTCGGCATGCGCTTTGACCTGACGATCCCCTTCGCGCGCTTTGCAGCCCAGCATATTGGCCAGCTGGGGACACCGTTCAAGCGCTACCACGTAGGCAACGTATGGCGGGGCGAGAAGGCTCAGCGGGGCAGGTACCGTGAGTTCATTCAATGCGACTTCGACACGATCGGAACCACGAGTCCGACGAGTGACGTCGAGACGGCACTTGTCATCTACGAGCTCTTCCGGGCGCTTGGTTTCGAGCGCTTCACCATCCGCATCAATGACCGTCGCGTGCTGACCGGCGTGCTGGACCACCTCGGCCTGGTGGAGCGCCAGACGGACGTGCTGCGGGTGCTCGACAAGCTTGGGAAGATTGGCGCGGAGAAGGTGACGACCGAGCTTTGCGACGGTGTGGGCCTGAGCGCGGAGCAGGCGGCAGACGTTCTGCAGTTCGCCGGCCTCGGGGGCACGCCAGCCGAAATCCTTGCTGGGGCCGCGGCGCTGGTGGGCGAGTCGGAGGTCGGAGCAGCGGGCATCGAGTCGCTGACCGCGCTGTTCGAATGCATCGAGGCGGCTGGAGCCGATCCAAGCCGGTTCGCCCTGGATCCATCCATTGCGCGCGGGCTCGACTACTACACCGGCGTGATCTTTGAGACCTTCCTGGATGACCTGCCCGCCATCGGCAGCTGCTGCAGCGGTGGGCGCTACGACGACCTCGCCAGCCTCTATACGAAGGAAAAGCTGCCGGGTGTCGGTGCGTCCCTCGGAGTCGATCGTCTCCTGGCTGCCATGGAGGAGCTCGGAATGATCGAGGAGACCTCCGCGCCTTGCCCTGTGTTCCTGCCGCTCTTCGAGAAGGGACGTGACAGCGCCTATCTGGCGCTGGCCCAGGAGCTTCGCGCGGCGGGTATAGGCGTCGAGGTCTATCCCGACTCGAAGAAGCTGGGCGCCCAGCTCAAGTACGCGGACAGGCGGGGCTTCCCGATCGCGCTGATCGTGGGAAGCGCCGAGTTCGACGCAGGGACCGTGCAGGTGAAGGAGCTGGCGACCGGAGAGAAGACCGACGTCCCGCGCGCTGAGTTGGTCAGCACGCTGCAGGCTCTCATTCGGCCCTGATCAGCGTCGTGATCAGTTCGTGATCACGACGCGGATGCCATTCGAGAAGTTCGACGTCGTCGTACCCGAGGCGCTGACGTCCCTGTGCCAGGCCTGGAAGTGCCAGGTCTCGCCGGCCGTGGCACTGATGACGCCCATCGGCTGAGGGAGCGCCGCCAGATCCACGCTGATCGCAATGCGGCCACCGCCGCCCGTATTCAGGATCTGGCTGTTGAATCGTCCAATGCTGCCGCTGAGGCAGAGGTTGCCTTCGGATCCACCTGCGTTGGGCACGAAGCCCTGCATGCGGCTGTTGAGGAAGAAGCCGAATGAGTTCGGGGGCAGCTGCTTGGCGGAAATGCGCATGTCGTTTTGGCCCAGCGAAGTCGTGCCCGTGGCGCTGATGAGGCCGACCACGCCCGTGGAGTTCGGAGCTGCGAGGCAGTAGTTCGTGCCGATGCCGCCGCCGGCGATTTCGACCTCCATGTCGTAGTTGTTGCAGGAGCCGTTGTCGAAAACGTCCACGTGCAAGATCACGTTGCGAGCCACGCTGCCGGTGTTGCTCCAGATGATGCGCTCGTTGTCGTTCTGGGTGAAGCCACTGGCGAGCTCGCCCGTGCCGAACCCACCGCCGCAGGGACCAGCGGCGTCGTACAGGAAAATGTCGAGGTCAGAGCGGACGTCGCTGAAGTAAATCTGCGCGTCGACCGCCTCGCCAGGCTGGACGGTGAAGCTCCAGAAATCTGGGTCGTCGCGCGAGGCCCAGAGTCCCAGGGTCAGGCCCGCTGGAGTGGGGAAGGCCGACATGCAGGAGTCGTTGTCTTCGAAGGGGTCGTCACTGACCACGGGGTCGCACGGATCGACGGGTGCCGCGACCGTCACCTGCATGTCGTAGTTATTGCACTGGGCGATGGATCCCGGGAAGACGAGGACCTTGATCGCGACATCCAGTGGCGTCGAGCCGGTGTTGAGCCACGTGATATCCTCGTCGTTGCTGCTCGACGTGCTGTTGGCGAGGTAGGTCAGGAGGCCCCCGCATGCGCCGTTGAGGTCGTAGACGAACAGGTCCACGTCGGCGGTCTGGTGGCTAAAGAACAGGTCGACCTTGAGCTCCTCCCCAGGAGGAATCCTGAGCGAGTAGTAGTCGTTGTCGAGCTTGTAGACTGCGAGTCCAGCGGCCGAGAACGGAGCCGTTATGCGGCGCGCTGTGCCACAGGTGTCATTGTCCTCAAACGAGTCTTCGCCGCACTGGAAAGTGGCGGCGGCGGTCGTGGTTCCCGCCAGCATGGACAGGGCTAAGGCGAGGAGGCTCAGCGTGGCGGGCAGGGTTCTGAACATCGTCATGGGGGCGGTGGGCGGAGTCGTGGAAGCGCACGATGACATCGAACGACCGTGAGCGCCGTGTGGCGAAGTCTTCAATCTTCCGTCATCTCACGCCGAGACACGCAGAAGTGTGTCGGCCGCAGCTATCGGCGAGTCTGAATTGGCTGCTTGTCAGGCGCGAGACACAGGATCCGTCCCATGGAGACGTGTCACTGAATCGCTGCGTTCCGTTGAATTTTCCCCGCTTCGGAGCCTCTTCGTGACCTCTGCGAGTTCCTTCGTCTGGGGGGCGCTGAGGGGCCTCTGGGTGGATGCCCGCCCAAGAAGCGCCAGGAAGGACCTCAGGAGGCCGCTGGACTCCGGGTGGCGGAGCTCCACGCCTCGGGCGAACTGGGTGGGCGTCTGTGCCTTTCCTTGCGCGAGGTTTCGGCTCTCAAGCGCCTCCATCAGCGCCCGCGCCTCCGGGAGGGGGGGCACCGCGATTCCTGCCGAGTGTGCCGGGATTGGCTGAGCGCGCTGGCGATCGGGCAGGTGGAAGGTGGATGCCTTGGGATCTCGCGCTGCGAGCCGACGCAGGTAGAGAATAGCCCCGAGCGCGGCGGCGCCGCCGAGGACGATCCACTGGGCCCACGGGGAGCCGGGCCACCCTCGAGTCCAGTGGGCCAGGACGTCCAGGCTGCTTCGTGCGCCCCTTCTGACGGCCTCTGCCACCCACTCGCCCAGCGCGGTGGTACGGGCAGGGTCCTGGATCATGCGCTCTCCCGTCCAAGCGGCGAGCACTCGCTCGGAATCAGAAACAGGTGCCCATCCGGTGACCGCGCCACCGGCGGTCATATCGCCTGGGGTCGCATCGAACGGGAGCCAGCCAAGGCCCTCGAAGTGCACCTCGATCCAGGCGTGCCCGTCTCGCGAGCGGACGAGCCAGCCGTCGCCGCCTTCGAGAGGCTCCTGCGCCACATAGCCCACGGCAATCCGTACGGGAATCGCGCGAGCGCGCAGCAGAATCGCGGCGAGGGACGCGAAGTGAGAGCATGAACCTGAGCCGCGTTCGATCAGCTCCACGCAGCGCTCAGGTGAGAGGAAGCTGGTGTCGTAGAGCTCGTAGCCGTAGTGATTGCGCAGGTACGAGACGATGGAGAGGACAGAGTCCAGGTCCGACGTGCAGCCCTCTGTCAGGGTCTGAGCGAACTCCCCGAGCGTTCGCAGTGCGTAGTACCGGTCGGACTTCCGCTTGGCCTGCGGAAGAGCCGTGAGCCATTCCTCGTCCACCGACCGGCGAGAGCGCTTTGAGCTGAGGTACTCGAGTGGCCAGGCCGGCACGTCGGATCGGACGCGGTAGTCAGGGCTCTCGCCCTCCGGGATTCTCCACAGCTCCAGCCCGGAGTCGAAGCTGAGCGCGCGCGTCTGCACGGCGAGAAGATGCGCCGGCGCGAAGATGATCCCGTTGGATTCGCGAATGAACTCGATCTCGAGCTCCAGCGGACCGTCTTCCCCAGCACGTTCCCGGAGTGGCCCGTGGGCGGTCTCGACATCCACCCATCCGTCCGGGCCAGTGGCCATTGCCTGGGCCGACGACGAGCGCTCGCGGAGGATGCCGTCGCTGCCGTACTGGTCGAGAACGAAGCCGCGCAGGTGCACACTCGCGAACTTAGGGGGCCCTGCCGTTCGAACCAGCAGCGTTGGTTCATCGGAAAGGAGGTTGCCCATGCCGGTGCCCACAGAGCTCGGTGTCCCGGACACGTTGTTCGGATCTAGGAGGCCACCGGCGCGCCTTGGCACGTTGCTGCCGGGGTCTGAGCGATCGCTGAGCTCGTTCTCATCATTCAGTCCGCTCTCTACGCCAGCTTCACGTCGAGCTCTTTCTAGCGCTTCGGCGCCGGACGACTTTTGGTCGGCGGCATCCTCTGATGCGAAGGTTTGGGCGCTGACCTCAAAGGCCGCCATGAGCGCCAGCGAGAGGACGAGGCACTGAACGGCTACGACTGCAGCCGACAGGGGACCGGGTGAGCGTGCACCCTTGATCACCTTCCGCCCTCGTGCGGTTTGCTCATTCTCGTGGCGGAGCAGTCGCAGCAGGACCCAGAAGGCGATCGTCATCGACAGGGTGGCTTTGGCTAGCGCAGAGAAGATCCGCCGCGCATCGATGAGCTCGCCCCTGGCAACGTCCCTTCCGAGCGACATGAAGAAGCCGATTGCGATCAGGCTGCACAGGCCTGCGACGAAATACGCGACCATCCGAAGCACTTTGGCGCGCTCGGCGGCTTGGACCGCGGTCCTGGCTGGGCCCGCGTTGGATCCCCAGCGGGTGGAGCCGTTAGTGAGGCCGTTGGAAGGGCCGCCTGATCCAATGCCAGCGCTCACAGATGCCCCGCCTTGCTGGTGGGCACAGCTTGTGCCGAGCGGGATCTTCCCTGCTGGAGCGGCCCGCCTGAGTCCAGGATCGTTCGACCGTGGGGATCGGCCCAAACCGTGAGCTGACCCTGCCCGGCGACGCGGGTGTGCGCTGGCCGGTGAAGAAGCGACTCCACCGGAATGATCTGTGCGCCGAGCGCCATCGGTGCCGAATGGGCGCGCCGCTGGGGACGGCGCGCTTCCGGTGGAGCTTCGAGGGTCAGGTCCGTGAGTGCGTGGAGCAGCGTCAGTGGATTCTTCGACGTTCGAAGCGGGCAGATGTCGTGCTCAAGACGGCCGGAGGGTCCCTCAGTGGGCAGCCCTGCCGAGAGCTCAACCTCAAGGCCCAAACTGGTCCAGCGCTGGGCGATCGACGCTGCAACGGAGATGGCAGCTTCAAACGCAGCGTGGGAGCGTCGCGAATTGGCCGTTCTGGAAGGAGTGGGGTAGCAGACCGTGACGCCGGCGCAGTCGTTGGCGAGGCGTGGCCTCTCGATAGCGGTCCAGCGCCCCCGCCGAAGGCTGGACCGAATGTGCAGGTCGCGGGCCGAGTCGCCGATTCGCGCCTCCCGCAATGAAACCGGAAGCCCCTGACCTCTTCCAATATGCCGTTGAAGCGCTTCGCTTCCCTGGGCCACGATGTGACGCACGACGCGTCGAGTGTCGAGGTCTCGTTCGGGGATGAGTCGCGGAAGCGCGGTGACCTGGACCGGAGACTCCAGTTGGCGGCTCGCGCGCACGAGGCCGAACGGGTAACTGGAGGTCATATGCACTCTGAGACCAGGCGATCGACCGCGGGCCGGGGCTCTCAGGAGGAGTCCAAGCACATGACCGTCGCGCCGGCGTCCCATCGCGCTGATGAGGAGCCGAGGGGCACGTTCGGCGGCCTGCTGGCTGTCCGTACTGAGGCTCAAGGCCACCATGACGAGCTTGCACCCATACCTTGTGATGACGCGGGTTGGGAGCTCAATCGTCCTTCCCGCATGGACCACGATCTCGGGCGGGGGGTGGAGCTCGGAAATGGCCAGCACTTGGCGACGTGCGAGCCACGGGGAGAGGATGAGCACGCTCAGCCCAAGCGACACGACCATCCACGCAAAGTCCATCCCGGCCCACGCGGCGGGCGCCGCGCCCACGACCGTCGCGAGCAGAATCCCCGACCCGATGCCGAACGATAGGTGGACGGTGCCGATACGCATGGACAACCCCGATTAGCGAACGATGCCGCCGTCCGTCGACAGTCGGGGGGCTGGTACTGACTGCGCAATGCGAAGGAGTAGCGAGGTGCTCGACGATTGTCCATCGAAGGCGGCCTCTGCGGGGACGAGCCTGTGGGCAAGAACGGGCACGAGCAGCGCGCGCACGTCTTCGGGGATGACATGGTCACGACCGTCGAGAAGGGCGGAGGCGCGTGCCGCCCGATCGAGGTCGAGCGCCGCGCGCGGGCTTGCGCCAAGAAGGAACGGAGCCGCCTCGGACGCGGAGGAGTCATTCCCGCCTACAGAGTGCGGGCGCGTCGCACCGACGAGGTCGAGCATGTAGTCGAGAATCGGCTCCGCCACCTTGATGTGATCCACGGCCTCCATGGCGTCTTTGATCGCTTCCCGCGTGGAATGGCCACTGGAATGATCGCTAGATCCCGTCGACGAGGCGTCGCAGAGATCGGCGAGGGGATCGGTGGCGCGACGATCGCGCATGAGCTGGCGCTCGGCGCCGCGGTCCGGATACCCGGGCGAGAGACGCATCATGAACCGGTCGAGCTGGGACTCGGGGAG
>JBLIHL010000221.1:0-9003 GCA_047635895.1 Paracoccaceae bacterium
TCCGCCGCAACGAGCTCAATCACGAACCCGGGCGGCACCGTGATCGTCGCCAGCTCCTCCTCGGGAGTCAGCACCGGCGCCGGCGGAATCACGAGGTCCGCCGGGAGACCTCCCTGGACCTCCCCATTCCGATCACCCGCCTGCCCGAACGCCGGCGCGGCCAGTGCACTCAGAAACGGAAGGAAGAGGACGGAGGCAAGAGCTGGGGAGTCCGTGATTCGCATGAGCAAAGTCTAACCCCATCGCCCTAACCCCATCGCCAGCCCACCTGAACCGACCGAGCCTGGGCCGCGCAGCGAGCCGCCCGATCAGCGAGGAGTTCACGCGTCGCCGCGGCGAACGTGCGTCAGCCAGCCGCCGGTATCCAGCGCCTCACCCTTCACTCGCCCGAAGAACTCCGCCTGCAGGCGCTTCGTCACAGGACCGGGCGCCGCACTCTCAAGCTCGCGTCCATCCACGCTGCGCACCGGCGTAATCTCCGCTGCTGTCCCGGTCATGAACATCTCCTGGGAGAAGAACACGGCCTCACGCGGAATTCGCCCCTCGCGCACCTCGATGCCGAGCTCTGCCGCCAGCTCCATCACCATCGCCCGCGTGATGCCCGCGAGGATCGAGTTGCCGATCGGCGGCGTCAAAATCACGCCTTCCTGGACGAGAAAGACGTTCTCGCCGCTCCCCTCAGAAAGGTACCCGTCCACGTCGAGCACCAGCCCTTCCGCGTACCCGTGCCTGACCGCTTCCTGCACGACCAGCTGTGAATTGAGGTAGTTGCCCGACGCCTTGGCCATCGCAGGAAGCGTCCCCGGGGCCATCCGCCGCCAGGAGCTGAACGCAACATCGACCCCGGTATCCACACCGCTGTCCCCGTGGAGCGAGCTCCATTCCCAGGTCGCAATGATGACCTGGATCGGATTGCCCTTCGGCAGCACCCCCAGGGGCCCGAATCCGCGGAACACGAGCGGCCGGATGTAGCACGACTCATGCTTATTCTGTCGCACCGTATCCAGTATGGCGGCTTCGATCTCCTCAGGCGTAAAGGGGATCTCCATGTCCAGAACCCGACAGGAGCGGAACATCCGCTTCACGTGGGCCTGAAGCTGAAGAATCGCGGGGCCCTCCGGCGTCGAGTAGGCGCGGATACCCTCAAAAACGGCGTTGCCGTAGTGGAGGCTATGGGAGAGCACGTGGACAGTCGCGTCCGCAAACGGGACGAGCTTGCCGTCCATCCAGATATGGGCTGAGGGCTGCATACGGCGGAGAGGATAGCCCCCTTGCCGATCAGGGTCGTACAATTCCGCCCATGCCCCAGAACATCATGAACGCACCCCACGGGATCAACCTCGTCATCGAGTGCAAAGACGGCAGCGCTGTGATCGGTCGCTTTGACGAATCCAACGGCTTTGAGGTCGTGATGCACGACGTTGACGTCTGGTCCGCCGACAAGGGCGCCGACGACGACCGCGCCCAGTGGATCCGCCAGACCGCTACCTATGGCGTGGCCGTCACAGAACGCGACCACACCTTCCCCGCAAGCCAGGTCGCCGATTGGCGCCCGCTCGGCGACGTCGAAAAGCTCACCTGATCCCAACTCGCTCCGCCTGACGCCCCTCCATGCTTCTCTCCCTCGCGGGGGAGAGGCCAGCCCAAGATGACCACCCCTGCCCTCACGATGCGCTGCGCCGCAGCGCTCTCGACCGAGTCCAACCTGGACGCGGCCGTGGGTGAGGTCGCGGACGACATCGACACCCAGCTCGGCGGCGACGCCCCCGACATTCTCTTCGTCTTCGCCACGCACCACCACGGCGGCGACCTGGCTCGCACCGCGGCCGAGCTGGTCGAAGCGACGGGCACGGGCGCCCTCGCCGGCTGCACCGGCGGCTGGGTCGCCGGAACGGGCCAAGAAGCCGAGAGCGCTCCCGGCCTCTCCGTCCTCGCAGCGACGCTTCCGAACACCGAGGTTCGCGTCTCCCACCTCGCCCCGCCCTCGGAGGGCGGCCGAGGCGTCGGCGCCTTCGACCTCCGCGACGAAAGCACCGCCAGCGTTGTCCTCCTGGCCGACCCCTTCACCTTCCCCGCCACCGCGTGGCTCAAGGAGTTCCACCGTCAGTTCCCCGGCGTACCGCTGGCGGGCGGCCTCTCCAGCGGCGGCGTTGCCCCGGGCCAGAACATCCTCTTCGCCGGCTCCGACTCCGTGAACTCCGGCGCCATCGCCGTCATCATCGAAGGCGAGACGCGGATGGTGAACGCCGTCAGCCAGGGCTGCCGCCCCATCGGGCCACCGCTGGTCGCCACCAAGGTCGACGGCAACGCCATCCTCGAGTTCCGCGGTGAGCCCGCCGCCAAGGTCCTCTTCGAAACTCTCGAGTCCCTCACCGAAGAAGATCGCACGCTGTTCCAGCGCGGCGCCTTCGTCGGCCGCGCCATCGACGCGGCCAAGGGCGCCTTTGGATCCGGCGACCTCCTCGTGCGCAGCATCCTCGGCCTGGACCCAGCGCGCCACGCGATCGCCATCGCAGACGACGATCTCCGCGCCGGATCGACGATTCAGCTCATGGTGCGCGATGCCGAGTCCGCCACCGGCGAGCTTCAGTCACAGCTCGAACTCGCCGGCCTTGAGTCGATGGGCGAGGCCGTAGGCGGCCTCCTCTTCACCTGCGGCGGCCGCGGCCGTGGCATGTTCACCACCCACGACCACGACGCTGGCCGCATCGAGGCCAACTTCGGCCCAGGCTTCCCCATCGCCGGCTTCTCCGCGGGCGGCGAGATCGGCCCGATCGGCGGCGAACCCTTCCTTCACAGCTTCACGGCCAGCTCCGCGTTCTTCGTACCGCGCTCCGCTGCCCTCTCGGATCCGACCCAATAATTCCATGTGGATGACCTACGTCAGCAGCGCGGCCGTTCTCGTCGTCGCGGGCATCGCCTACAGCCGCGCCACGGCCGCCCAGCGGGCCGCCGAGGACGCCTCCCGAGACGCCTCACGCTCGGCGAACGCCGTACGTGAGGAACTAGAACAACGCATCGAAACCCTGCAGCAGCTGGTCTCCAAGATGGCGGCCGGCGAGGAAGTGACGCCTGAAATGATTGAAGACGGACAGCTCTGGAAAGACGTGCACGGCGACGAGGCACATCGGATCGCCATGGAGGCCCCGGGCAACGTTTGCATCATCGACGTTCGGACGCCCCAGGAGACGGCGGCCGGCATCATTGAAGGCGCGCTCCTCATTCCGATGGACGAGGTCCCCGATCGCAAGGGCGAGATCCCAACGGACGGGCGCCCGCTGATCATCTACTGCACCGCTGGGGCCCGCTCCGCCGCCGTATGTGACCACCTCGCCAAGGAAGGCTTCGACGCACTCCACAACCTGCTCGGCGGGATCAGCGCCTGGCCGGCCGAAACCACCAAGCCCTCCTGAGCCGAACCGGACTATGCTGAACGCCACGACCATCGAACACGACCTCGCCTTCGCCATCGAAGCCGCCCGCGTCGCGGGTGAGCGCGGGCTCGCGCTCCGCGCAGAAGAACGCTGGGAGGGCAAGATGCTCGGCGACATCTGCGACCAGGCCTGCGACGGCTATCTCCACGGCTTCCTGACCGGCCGCTATCCCGATGACGGCATCCTCTCAGAGGAGACCATCGACACACCCGAGCGCCTTGAGAAGTCTCGCGTCTGGATCGTCGACCCCCTCGACGGCACCAAGGAGTACGCCCAGCTTCGAGATGACTGGGGCGTGCACGTCGCGCTGGCCGTCGACGGCCAGTGCGTGCTCGGTGCTGTCGCGCTGCCGTCCAAGGGCCGCATCTACTACGGCGTCTCCGTGGAAGGTTCCCTCCAGTCGGGCGTCGTCTGCACCGGCGAGCACAAGATCGTGACCGGCGCCACCGAATCACCGGCGAAGCCCCGCATCGCGGTCAGCCGCAGCCACACCCCTGAGTGGGTCGACCGCTTCGCCACCTCCATCGGAGGCGAACTCGCCCCCGCAGGCTCCGCCGGCAACAAGGTCGCCATGCTCCTCGCGGGCGACGCCGACATGTACGTCCACAAGATCGGGCTCAAGGAGTGGGATACCTGCGCTCCGGAGACGATTGCCCGGGCCGCGGGCTGGCACGTGTGTCGACTCGACGGGACCGCACACACCTACAACCGCCGCGACCCCAAGAACCACGAGCTCGTGGTGTGCCGCCCGGCCGTCAAGGCCAGCGTCCTGGCAGCGCTCCAGGAAGCGGGCGCACTCGAAGATCGTCTCGTCCAGTGACAGGGCCAGTGACAGGGCCAGTGACGGGTCAGTGACAGGCCAGCGAGGGCGCAGCGATGAACCCGCTGCGCCTGGTTCGCGCCCTGCTACTTGTCGATGTTCTCTGCCAGGATCGGCGTCGTCTTGATCCTGTTGGCGAGGATCCATGTGTTCAACGTCGTGGTACTGTCCCCCGACGTGTAGTAGCGAAGGCGGTTGAAGTACAGCCAGGTCTCGTCGCCCTCCTGCTCGGACGTCGTCACGAAGAATTCTTTCCAAACGTAGTCGTAGTAGGTCACGGTCGTCGTCACGGTATCGAAGTCGACCCAGCCCTCGCGCTTCTTGTGCTCGCGGAGGTCGCCGCTAATAACGAGGCGCTTGATGTCACCCACCTCGTTTTCCTTACGGGCCAGCATCTCTTCGGCCGCCTCGCGGAGCTCCTCGCTCGTGGAGGCTCCCTTGGGCATGCGCATCTCGGAGAGGCCGATCTTGGCGAGCTCCTGAAGGTGCCCCATGGCCAGATCCATCTTCTGGATCTGGGCGTCACGGTTCGGTCCGCCCACGCGTCCGAACATCTTGTCGAGGATGCGCGCCATCTCAGCGCGATGCTTCATCGTCTGGAGCAGCTCCATGTTGCGCGCGAGCTGGCCTTCCCCGAGTACGTTCTGCTGCATCTTGTTGACGTCGCCCGCGTCGACGAGCAGGCGATCTTCAGCGGCGCGCATGCCCTGATCCGCGAACCCATCTAGCCCGTCCACGACGTACTTCTGGGACCCGTCTATCTTGCGCATCTCCGTCCCCGTCAAGGTATTCATCAGGCTGCTCACGCGGCCGGGCTTGACGGCGACGTTCGCCTGCACGCTTTGAAGGAAGGCGAGGTCTTCGGGGATGCGCTCGAGTGCTGAGTTTAGAAGGGCCTCGTAGTTGTCAATGTTGCCCGTGACCAGCTTCACGTTGTCGTGAGCCTGGGGGGAACGCCGCGACGGTCTCCCGGAACTTGGCCAGGTCGTTCTTCAGCCCGTTGACTCGATTCGAATCGAGGAACAGCTTCATCGGGATGACCTTCATGTTCTCGAACGCGCGACTGACGTCCTGATTCAGTCGCACCACTTTCGCATGGTCGTATGCGGGCTGCCCGGCGGCAGCTTCGGCGCTGGCTTGGGACGGGCGTCGCGCTTGGCCTTGAGCTTCTTGAGGACGGCGTTGTGCCTCGTCATCGCCGCCTTCCACTCGGGCGTCGACTGCTGGGCCCACCGCCTTAAGGCGCTTGCTCGCCCAGCCGAGCTGATTGATCAGGGTCTCAGCCTTCTTCTTATCACCGGCGTGAGCGCTCAGGGCAGGGACGAAAGCGCTGGCCGAGGCAGCCGAAAACTCAGCCGAGTGAACCAGATTGATGCTGCCCCCTACTTGGGGGCCGTCTCCAGCCGTGGGATATTCTTCATTCCGAGCGGAACCCGGCCCACCGGCGCACTGCGACCGTCCGCTGCTGTAAGCCTCGCCAAGAGAGCCTGCAGCTCCTTCCGCCTGGCCGCCTGTTCGAAGAACAAGTTGGTCGTCTCCCCCGGGTCCGAGATGAGGTCGTACAGCTGGCCCGGAGCCTCAGGCGCAGCCTCCGGAAGCGCGAACTTCTTCAGGTCACCCTTGGCGTAGCCATTGCCGCCGGAGCCCTTGTGATCCAGGTACTTCCAGCGCCCCTGCCGCAGCTGAAACTCCGAGCGGAAACTCTGCGTCAGCATGTGAGGCCGGATGGGCTCACTGTCCTCCTGCGCGCCGATCATCGCGGGCAACAGGTCGTAGCTGTCCACCGCCACGTCGTCGGGCAGCGCGTACCCGACAACCGAAGCCAGGGTCGCGAAAACATCCGTGCCGTTCATCAGCTGCGAAGTCACCTGGCCGGCCGGAATGCGGCTCGGCCAGCGCGCGATCGTCGGCACGCGATGGCCGCCTTCCCAACCGTCTCTCTTCACGCCGCGCAGGCCGCCCGCCGGGTCGTGCTCGTGATCCTCGCGCATCCAGATGACATGCCTCGTCTCCGGTCCGTTGTCGGCGCTGAAGAGGACAAGCGTGTTGTCATCGATGCCGAGCTCCTTCAGGTCGTCCAGCAGTCGCCCCACAAGCGCATCCAGCTCGAAGACAAAGTCGCCGCGGGCGCCGGCCTCGGTCGCGCCGCTGAACTCGGGGGCCGGTAGCACCGGCGCGTGGGCGATCTGGGTCGAGAAGATCGCGAAGAAAGGCTCGTCCTCGTGCTTCTCCGTGTGCTCGGTGATGAACTCGAGCGTCTTATCGTAGAAGAGGAGATCGGCCTCCACGAACTTGTAGCCAGGCGCCATCCACCCTTTGTCGTTGTCCCAGCGCCATTTGCCGCCGGGGTTCGGGACCCCCTCGCGCGTGTAGCGCTGATTCGCGGGCACCGGAACCATGCCGTTTTCGATGTACACATACAGCGGATCAGTGGTCGGGCAATTAGGCGTCACGAACGACTCGTCGAAGCCGCGGGTCTGAGGACCATCCTCCAGCGGCGTGCTCTTTTCGTAGTCGATCAGCAGCGAGTTATCGAAGCCGCCGCCAAGACGCTTCCCATCCTCGCCGTACCACGTGAGCCCCACGTGCCACTTGCCGAAGATGCCCGTCCGGTAGCCCTTCTCCCTGAGCATGTCGGCCACGGTCATCTCGCCGGGCTTGATGTAGCTGGGGCCACCCGGCCCTTCGAAAGCCGTGGCGCGCCGACCGGTGCGATGCACCTGTTGGCCTGAGAGCAGGCCATACCGCGAGGGCGAGCAGATGGTGCACGGGCTATGGGCGTCGTCGAAGCGAATGCCCTCCGCGGCCATCTGGTCGAGACGCGGCGTCTTGTAGGCGGACTCAGGGTTGTAGCAGGACAGATCGCCGTAGCCGAGATCGTCCGCATAGACGATGACGATGTTCGGGAGATCCACAGGATCCTGTGCGGGAACAGCGAGCATCAAGGACGCACTGACGGAGATGAGAATAGGCAGCATCGATGTAGCCTATCGAAGCTCGGTCAGGCTCGCCCGGCTAGGCTCGAGCGCGCTTCGTGACCCTGGGACCCGGGGACCCGGGGCGCTCATTTGCCCATCAAAGCGGGCGGCGCGATGACCGTCAGCACGACGCCCTTGCGCTGCTCTCCCGCCCCAAGACGGATGGTCCTCGGCTTGGCGGCAGGCTGCGAGCGCTTGAGCATGTAGGGACCGTCCTCTGGCGCGCGGCGCCACGCCACCAGCGTATAGGTGCCCGGATCGAGATGCTCCAGCCTGAACCGCGACGGGACCTGTCGTCCATCACCGGACGTGTAACTGCCCTGTACCTGCACGCTGCGACCGGGGACGCGAACCGTGGGATCCTCGCCCTCCGGCACGAACTCGACCAGGGTCCCAAGGGACTGGTGATGGAGCTCGTCCGAACTCATGGAGCCGCTGATCCCGCAGGTACCCACCGTCCAGCGAACCTCAAGTGGCGACGCTCCTGGCTCGTCCGGAACCTCCAGCGACGCTCGGGCAATGACCTGGCGGGAGCCCGGTGCCAGGAGGCGCGCCTCGAGCGCGCCGGACGCTTGGAACATGAGTTCGAACTGGCCGCGGTGGTTGGTGCGGGCACTGCCGAACGAGAGCCCATCGCGCCAGACCTCCACCACGTAGTCCGCAAGCCCAGCATCAGCGCGATCGTGCGCCATCCCCTGCACCGTGTGTCGCAGCGCGGATTCACCGTCAAGCATGACCGTGACCGTCTCACTGGGTCGAACTTCAACCGTCTCGTAGACCACGTGCGTGCGGCGACGAGCGTCACCGGACCAGGAGTACTGCACCACGTAGGAGCCGGCCAACACCGGCCCCATCCGAGCCACGCCGCGTCCTGGCGAAGTCCGCGGCCGAGCCACGCGGAGCCATTGACCGTCGGGCAGCCTGAGTGTGGGCTTGGCCGCTCTCCCATCCATCCCCCATTTGGGCGGATAACCCACCTCTACGAGACCGCCCTTCAGGACCGTCACCCCAAGCGGCACTTCCTTGGCGCCGGCGGCCGGCGTGGTAAAGGCCACGGGCTCTGCCACAAGGTACTCGGGGTGGTCGACCGTCAAGCGGTACTCACCATGGGCCAGATCCACCAGCGTGAACGCACCCGCCGCGTCCGTCACCGCGCTGCGCCACTCCCTGGCGTATTGACCTGACCACTTGCCCGCGATCACCCGCGCGCCCTCCACCGGTTGCCCTTCCCCATTCACCACGCGCCCGCCAACGGACGGAAGCACAGCAAGGATCAGCTCCACCCGCTCAGGCACATCCGACAGGTGTAGCTTCACAAGCTGAGATGACCGTGGGTGATCACCTGACCCCGCCTGTGCGTAGATCGCGAATCGAAGTCCCGGGAGGTCTTCGATCTCGAACTCACCTGACACTGGGTCGAACGGCACGATCGGTGCGCCGAATGGGCCTTTCCACTCGGGATACTGCCAGCCCCAGTTCATAACGGATTCGCCACCGAGATAGAGCCGAGCCTCCTCGAGACTCGCTCCCGTCGGATCCACGATACGGCCGCGAAGCACCGGCATAGGTCCCATCTCGAGCAGCACCGGATCCGACTTCGACGTCTCCGCCGCGCGCACGCCCGCATGGGCAAACATGTGGACGTGCGCCAGGCTTCCCCCGCCGCCACCAGCGGGTTGCAATGGTCGCTGCGAGATCAGCGTCTCGCTGCCCGCCAGCCGCCAGCCGTCCACGAAAACAGAGACCTGCGCATCGCGAAGAGCGCTCACGG
>JBLIHL010000222.1:0-8955 GCA_047635895.1 Paracoccaceae bacterium
CGGCTCCCCATGAACAAGACGCGCGCCCCTGCCAATTTCCAGGGACAGGGGCGCGCGTCTTGTGCGTCGGTGGCCCCGGAGAGGCCTTGGTCTACCGCATCACCGTACGGTGTGAACAACCGCGCCCATCAGTTCGAGAGGCGACTAAAGGAAGGCCGTCCCTCGGCCGGAGCCATCTCCTGCACCTCGCCGAACTTCATGCGCAGGGAGCCGTCCTCTTCGAAGACCGCCACTGCGCCAGGGCTCATGAGATAGTCCTTCGTCGGCGTGAAGCACCAGCGTGGAGCTGGCGAACTAGCGCTGACGAAGACCTTCATGCGTCCAGCGCCGAGCAGGCGTACTTCGACGCCACTTCCACGCTCAGCGGCGATTTCGCCCGTTCCATTCAAACCCCTGCGGCTCAGCCCACGCCATTCCTCGGGCACAAAGGGCTTCGTGGGCGCCGTCGTGCCCTGGAAGGCTCTAGATGGGCTCGGGAGGCTTGATGAGTCCGCGGGTGCCGCAGCGGCTCTCTCAGGAGCGGGCGCGTTTGGCTCTTGCTGACTCTTGTGAGGACTCGCTGTTGAACTCCCCTGGATCCGCTTCTGGGCCCCCTCATGGGTACTGCCCCAGGTCCCAAGAGGTCCATCAGTGACCATGGGACCGGTCTCTGGGCGCCTTGGGAGGTTCACTCGTTCCAAACCACGCATCCCCGGGCGCGAAACGATTTCGATCCGCGGGACCGCTCCGGGCGTGACGGGGACCTGCGCGTAGGTCTGGCCATTCTCCTTGTTGCGGCGAAGCGGTCGGACCTGGCTCGACCCGTCGGCTTCGAACGCGCGTAAGCGGGCGATCTCGCCCTTGGGAGCGCCCGGGATCTCGTCGAGCACCTGGGTCTCACGCCCTAGAACCTCGCGCTCCTGAGCCTGGGCCGCAGTGTCCGTGCGCGAGCGCCAAGGCCAGGCACCTCGCCCGTCCTCTCGCCAGGGGCTGGTGCCTTCGTGCTGGACGCTGCCCCCCTGAATGCGTTGGAACCGTGGACGATCTAGCCGAACACTCGATCCGGCGTAGACGCTGACGGGAGGGCGCACTCGGGTCTCGTCACCACGCCAGTCCAGGGTGATCGGCGTTCCGGCGTTGTGGCGCAGCTCCGTCGGTCCGCCTGGCAACGCGCGTAGGTGGAAAGAAGTTCTGCCGAACTCCGCGACCCAGTCCGCCGGAAGGGCGAGTCCGTGCTGGCCAGCGCGGACGCTGACGTCGGCCCAACCGAGCTCGTAGAAGACGATATCCACCCCTTCATCGCCTGCCCGCCACTCCACAGAGGACGGGCCGAAGACGTCTAGCGTCATCTCGCCATCCAAACTGATGCGGGCCTGGCTGCCTGCGGCCAGCTCCAGGTGAGCATCGCCAAGACTTCGCGCGGAGCTCCCCCGGCGTAGCGTCGAGGGGCGCTCCGTTTGACTTACCAGGACCGCCCGTCCCTCGACGACGTCGACACGGGCATCCACGCTGCTCGAGACCGCTGGCACCTGGACGTAGGGTTCCACCGGAGCGATCGCGATGGCCAGCGCGGGCGAGGTGCCTGCAGCCACGGCGGCAAGAAGCGCTGGGGACAGGCCAAGGGCCCGACGGCGAAGGAGGGTAGCTAGGGACGCGACGGACGCAGATTCGGACATCTTGGATACGGACAGCGAGTTCAGGGACGACGGGCTTGACCCCCAAACCAACGCGCGATTCAGGCACCCGATGCCAAGCGTGTACATACGCTGGCACCGTCCCGCCTATCGACGTGGAAGTCGAACCAGGTTGAGCATCACCGCCCCAAAAGGCGGATCACTTCTCCTTGAGGCCTGCGAGTCGCTTCCGCAGGTAGCTCGCTCGGAGCTTGTCTCGCTCGGACGTATCGAGTAGCTCGCCTTCGTCCCCGGGCGCCGTCAACACCTGGATGTGACCGCGCTGGACGTGGAGTCCGAGCTCGTTCAGGACATCGATTCGCGCTCCACCAAAAAGGCCCGTGTGCAGGCCGAGCCTGACGTTGGAAAGGTGCGCCAGGGCTGCATCCGTCGGCATAGCGCGCGACGTTCGAAGCGTGCCAAATGACTGCGAGATCCGATCATGGAGCGCCGGGCGCATTTCGCTGACCAGCGTCTCTCTCATGCGCCGCTCAAAGCGGACGATCTCGGGAACGAGCGCGCGGAGGTCGTCGATGAGGTTTCGCTCGGATCGGCCGAGCGTGACCTGGTTGCTGATCTGGTACAGGTCGCCGGCGGCGCGGCTGCCTTCTCCATGCATGCCGCGGACCGCGAGCCCGGTGCGCTGGGCCGCTGCAAAGACCTTTTCGAGCTCGGAACGTACCATCCCGAGGGCCGGGAGATGGAGCATGACCGACGCCCTCAGTCCGGTGCCGACGTTTGTAGGACAGCCCGTCAGGTATCCCAGTGTATCGGAGGTCGCGAAGGACAAACGGTCCTCGAGGAAGCGATCCAGGATCTCGGCGCGCTGCCAGGCGAGGTCGAGATCCATCCCCGCGGCCATCGCCTGGAGCCGCACGTGATCCTCCTCATTGATCATCACGGAGACGGTCTCGGACTCGCCAAACGCGACCGCGCGGCCCGGCGCCGTCGAGTGAGCGTCCCGGGGAAGGAGGTCGCGGCTGACGAGGTTCCGCTCGAGGAGTAGGAGCCGCAAAACTGGCGGGGCCTCCCCCATCGGGACCCAGCGCGTTTCCCCGTCCAGTCGCGCATCGAGCAGCGCCAGTCGCAGCTCTCCGCAGAGATCCTCGGCCTGCTCGGGCGAGATCTGGGACATAAACGGCACGCCGTCGATGTTCCGTGCGAGTCGAACCCTGCACGAAACCACGACGTCCGAGTCGGGTCCATCAGAACGGAGCCACGAGCCGGCGTGCCGGGCGAGGGCGTTGCAGTCGATCGGGGAGTAGGCCAAGGTGCGCTGAATGGTTCCGAGGAAGGTCGGGAGCCCCCATTTATAGCTCACAGGCCCCTCACATACACCCGCTCGATTCCCAGGGCTCGCACACCGCCGCAACGGGGTATCATTCATTCGGGTCCCCACTGGACCCACCAGCTTCGTATCCCGACCGTAATCCGGTGGGGTCTCGCCTGGATCCCAGAGGGATTTCCGCCCAGCGGCCCCCCCGAAAAAAGGATCCGATGGGTCACGCGAAGCCGCGCCGGCGCGGGCGCCCCTCAAAGACCGCCCCTCCCCCCACCACACCTCATTGCTCGAGCCGCAGTCGATCGTCCTGGCCGTCCTGATCGGGAGCTTCCTGCTCTTCGTGACGGATGCCATTCGCTACGAGGTCACCGCCCTCGGGGTGGTGGTCGTATTAGTGCTTACGGGATGCCTGACGGTTCAGGAAGGCTTCCAGGGCTTCTCTAGCAACGCGGTGGTGCTGATCGCGTCTATGTATGTCTTTGGGCACGCCTTCACGAAGAGCGGGCTGGCCGAGGGCCTTGGGCGGCGGATGATTGGGCGAAGCACCCCACAGATGGATCCGTCCAAGCCCGGCACGCTATCGGGCCGCGTCCACGAGGCGAGCCTGGTGCTCCGCATGACGGTGGCCTCAGGCCTCCTCTCGTCGGTGCTCTCGAATACAGGCGTCGTAGCGACTCTGATCCCCGTAGCTAACTCGATCAGCCGCAAGATGCGGATCCCGCTCTCAAAACTGCTGCTCCCGCTGGCGTACGGCAGCCTTGTGGGCGGACTCGTGACGGTGATCGCCACCTCCACGAACATTGCGATCAACGACATCCTGCGCGAGTTGGACGGAAGCGGCGGGCCATTCGGTCTGTTCGAATTTAGCCAGCTCGGTCTCGTACTGCTCCTGATCACGACGCTGTACTTTGCGGGGCCGGGCCGCTGGCTTCTTCCGACTTCGAGCGTCGAGGAGACGCTTTCCGAGCGCTACCAGGTGCCCAAGTTCGTGACCGAGGTGCTCGTGGAACCCACCAGCGAGCTCATCAATCGGAACGTCGCCGACATCGAAGTCTTCCAGCGCTACAACGTCGCGGTGCTCGGCATCGTTCGTGCGGGCGGCGAACGTCCGGTTCTTGCGCCGGGGCCCTACAACCGGGTCCGCGCCGAGGACACTCTGATCCTCCAAGGCGCGCCGGATGACGTGCTTCGCCTATCGGAAGTCCTCCCCATGCGCCGGCGCAGCTCCGTGGAAGCGGGCCCGACTCGCCTCTACTCGGATGACGTTCGCCTGATCGAGGCCGTGATCCCGGCGGGCTCCGAGTATGTGGGGCAGTCCCTGGCATCCTCCGAGTTCCGGACCCGAACCGGGCTCAACGTTCTCGCGATGTCTCGGCATGGCCTGCTCCAGCTCCAGAGGCTCCAAGAAATCACGCTCGACATCGGCGACACCCTGCTTGTGCAAGGTCACCTGGCCGACATTTCCCGCGCGCGCAGGCAGCGGCAGCTCCTCGTGCTGGACGAAGTCCAGGCCCCCATCGCCAGTCGCCGTAGCTGGATCGTCCTCGCGACTCTCGCTGCGGTACTTCTCAGCGCAGCGCTCACGGACCAGCCCCTTGCCATTCTTGGCATGGCTGGGGCGCTGATCCTTGTGCTGACACGTGTTGTACTTCCGGACGAAGTTCCGAAGGTCATCGACCTCAAAGTGATCGCACTCGTGGGCGGCATGCTAGCCCTCGGCACGGCCTTCCAGCGAGTCGGCCTCGACAAGGCGTGCGTTCAGGTGATCTCCGCCACGCTCGGGGAAGGCTTCTCGAACCACGGCGCGCTAGCGCTCGTGCTGGGCGTCACGATGCTGTTCACCCAGGTGCTCAACAACGTATCCACCGCCGTCATCATGACGGGAATCGCGGCGGAGCTCGCGATCACCCTCGATGTCTCGCCTCGGCCGCTCTTGATGGCCGTCGTGACAGGGAGCAGCCTCGCGTTCCTCTCGCCCGTCGCACACCAGGCCAACGCGATGGTCATGGGACCTGGCGGGTATCGATACCGCGACTTCCTCATGGTCGGTTTCCCACTCGCGCTCCTGACCGGGATCACCTCCGTGGTGCTGATCCCGATCTGGTGGCCGTTCTAAACCGGTCGAGCGACGAGTGCCCCGAACAAGTCCAAACCCACAGGCAGCGCCCCTCGTAGCTTTGGCTGCGTTGCCCGAAGGACCGCTAATGGCTTGACGCTCGTTGAGTCGCCCAGCGATTCGCGCGACACGGTGCTAGGAGCGGCCCGAGACGCGCTGCTGAAGGATCGTCTTCCCGAGCGCGGAGAGTGCAAAGTCCTTCGCGGCGATCGCCGTGCGGTTCTGCGTGTCGAGGATCGGGTTGATCTCCACCAGCTCCAGGCTCAGCAAGGAGCCCGAGGCCGCGGCCATCTCCATCACCGTGTGCGCCTCGCGGTAGGTGATGCCGCCTTCGACCGGCGTTCCCACGCCCGGGCAAACGGAGGGGTCGGTTCCGTCCACGTCGAACGAAAGGTGGAAGCCCACCGTTCCGCGCGTTACATGCGCGATGGCTTGCTCCATCACCGCGCGGATGCCCTGCTCGTCGATCTCACGCATGGTGAAACACGCGACGTCGCTGTCCCGGACGTTCTCTGCCTCGGCGCGGTCCACGTCTCGGATGCCGATCATGGCGACGCGGGCTGAGTCCACCATGGGAACCTGGCCGCTCAGCTGGGTGAGCGCGCTCGGGCCGGATCCCGTGATCGCCGCCAACGGCATGCCGTGCACGTTGCCAGACTCGGTCGTCTCAGGCGTGTTCATGTCCGCGTGTGCGTCGAACCAAATCACGCCGATGCGGCCGTCCTGGGCGTGCACATGCTCGACGACGCCTGCGACCGTCCCCACGGCGATGGAATGATCGCCACCCACCACGAGAGGGAAGTGGCCGTCGTCCAAGGCCTGACGAACAGCGTCCGACAGGAGCCCGCATGCGTCCGCGATCTCCGGCAGGAATTTGGCGGTGGGATCAAGCGGCGTGGTCGACTGTGGCGTCGCCACAGGGATGTCGCCGCGGTCCACGAACTCGAGGCCGAGCGATCGAACACCGGCCTCAATTCCAGCGAGACGGAAAGCGCTCGGGCCCATGTCCACGCCGCGCCTGTTTCCGCCGAGGTCCATGGGAACGCCGATGAGGGAAACGGTAGTTGGGGTGGAAAGCGACAAATCGGACCTCGGGAAAGGAGTAACGGGAGGCTGGCGTATCGAACGCCGCTCCCTTCGGAGCGACCTCGTTCGCCGGGCCTGGAAGAGCTCGACGCGGAATGCGTGCGAACAGGTTACCGAGTCCGGGCCGCGTAGGCACCGAGGATGGCGCCTTGCAGTGCAGGCAGCTCCGCGCCGCTCGTGGTCCCAAGGCGGTGCTGGAGGTCCTGGACGGCCGGAAGCCCGCCCCATTCGCCGATCGCCCACCCCAGACGCCTCACATCACTCTCGCTGGCCGATGCGGGCGGATCAACCACCCAATCGAGAAGCGTGGCTTCGCCGTAAGTCTCGCGGACGCAGCCTGCCGCCAGGACGGACTGATTCCACGGGAGGGTCCAGACGGCCGCCTGAAGAAGTGGTTCCGGGGCACGGTGGCGCGCCTTCGCCAGGGCCACCGCGAGCTCGGCGTTCATCTTCGGCGCCGACTCCCGGGGGAACATTCGTGCGAGGAGCTTGATGTCCTCCTCGTTGGAGATCGCTGAAAGGCCGCGGACGCCCCGGTGGGCCTCCGGCATGATCGGACTGACCAGAGGAAGCTCACGGCGCAGCACACTGGAGTTGATCAGGCCGCCGTGGGTCAAGAGCAGCGAATCCGCCGCCGCTCGATCTGCCCCCTCAAGACTGGGAGCCACCGCCTCCACGAACAGCATGACGTCCTCGTCAGGGGCAGCTCGCTCCAGCACTTCGAACAAGAGGGACACGAGTTGCTTGGGCCGCTCTTCAACGGGAAGGGCCAGCAGGTCGAGCGCCTTCTCGGCTCCGATCTGACTCCCCATGCGAATGAGAGCGCCGATGGCGTTCGCCTGAACCCATGGGTCTCCGTCGTCACACATCGACTTCATGCGTCCGAGGTACTCCTCGAGTTCGACCGTACCCGCGGCATACAGTGCGTAGGCACGCATCACGGGCTTCTCGTGCGCGAGCCCTTCGTCCAAGATCTCTTTGAACTGGGAGTCCTCGCGATAGAGCAGGCCTGCCGCTATCCATCGCGCCGGTGAATCCTCGAGCGCCATCGACTTGAGCAGCGTTTGCGGGAACAACGGGTGCAGCTCTTCGTGCAGGATCGTCAGCACCGCCCAGCGCCATTCTTTGAGGTCCTGTGGGAACCAGACGCCCGAGTCGATCAGCATCTCCACCTCGACCGGCATCATCTGGATAGCCTCGACGATGCGCGGCGCACCCTGTCCTTCGATCAGGATCTCCAGCACGTGATCCTTGGCGCCCGGGAAGTTGAGTTCCCGCGTCAGCTGGAGGGTCAATGCCTCGAGGAACAGCTTGTTCTCCGCCAGCTCGGCCATGAGCGCCGAACCCCACACGCGGCCGTCCACCAGGCCGTAGGTGCGACCTGCGCTCCAACGCAGTACGTAAAGCCGGCGGTAAGAGGCCGGAGCCACCGACCCACGCGGATCGATGTGGTGAGCCAGGATCTGCCGCGCTTCAGGCGCCAGCTCGCTCGTGCCGCCAGCGACCCGGGCCGCTGCTTCACGCGCCGAGGCCGCACCCGAGCGCACCAATCCAACCAACGCCGCCGCCTGGACCTTGGGATCAGGATCGTCAGCAAGCGAGATCAGATACCTAAGCGAAGCGGCATCAAGGCCCCGCTCTCCGAGTTCCCCAAGGCCGTACGCAGCAGCTGCGCGTTCGGATGGCTCCTTTTGCTGGTCCGCATCACCCAAGGCAGCCTCGTCCAAGAGGTGCCCTCGGGCACGGACCGATCCGGAGGCTCCGAGCGCCACGATCGCAGTCGCACGCCCGTAGTCTCCGGGGAAGAGCTCGTCGAGATCAAGCCTGGCGAAATCCGCCGATCGTTTATCGAACTGAATCCGGGCGTCCCTGGCCACGTAGTCCGCTGACTCCTCGATCTCCGCGCTGCCTACCGTCTGGGCAAACGCACCCGACGGAACGCTCAGCGGAGCCGCCATAGCCTCGGTAGCGATGGAAACCTGCGCCAGCCATAGGAGACCTACCGGGAGACCCAGCCGGAGAGGAGCAGGAAACAGGCTGGGTAGAGAGCTCACAAAGGAGCGGCTCATCCTGCGAAGTGCGTTCGTCATTGGAACTGTGGACATGCGTGCGTGGGCCGGTTCAGATCGAAGAAGCAGAGCGCCGCTATTCGGGCGAGCCCAAAAGCGCGATCAGCTCATCACGCTTGGCGTCGCGCGTGGCTTCGCGACGCGCTTCGAGGTTGAGACGAAGGAGGGGCTCGGTGTTCGACATGCGAACGTTGAACCACCACCAGTCCTCGTCGCCGAGGTCGCCGAACTCGACCGTGATGCCGTCGAGCTCGTCTTGGTTCCCTTCGCTGTAGCGGGCCTTGAGGTCGGCGATTGCGGCCTCCTTATTCTCGACCACGAAGTTGACCTCTCCGGTGGCGTGGTAGCGGCGAAGGCCCTCGACCAACTTGGAGAACGGCTTCCCTTCGTTGGTCGGGCGTGAAAGTAGGTTCAGCGCCGACACCATCGCGAGCGCACCCGAGTCGCAGACGAAGTTGTCGCGGAAGTAAAAGTGACCCGAGAGCTCGCCGGCGAAGATCGCGTTGTTCTTGCGCATCGTCGCCTTGATGAAGCTGTGCCCCACCCTGTCGCGCAGAGCGACGCCGCCAAGGCGCTGGATCTCTTCCTTGACGACCCACGAGGATCGCAGGTCGTAGACGATGGTAGCTCCCGGCTCTCGCTCGAGGAATTCACCCGCCAGGAGCGCCGTCATGAGGTCGGCGGGAACTGTCACACCCGTCTCGTCGACGAAGCAGCAGCGATCGGCGTCGCCATCAAAGCCCACGCCGA
>JBLIHL010000223.1:0-8933 GCA_047635895.1 Paracoccaceae bacterium
CGGGGTCGATAGCTACGGCCCGGCGATAGCTCTCGCAAGCGTTTTCTAGCTCGCCCGCGGCCTCCTCCATCGCGCCAAGGTTGTTCCAAACCTCGCCCGAGGTTGGCACCAACTCCGCAACGCGCCGCATAGGACGCAGCGCTTGCGCGTGACGACCCGCCTCAGCCAGGCTCATCGCTTCGTTCAAGAGAGCTTGGGGATCATTCACTGTGCGATTCAGGTGAGCGTTCGAGGTGGCGCGCGAGTCCGAGTGCGCGGGAGACAATCTCTGGGTCCTTGCAGGCCTTGGCGGCATCGAGGGCCTGCTGGCACGCGAGGAGAGCCTCTGACTGACTGCCTGCCGCGTCACGGGTGCGCGCGGCTCTCAGCCAGCGATCGGTCGCGAGGCATGCGTCGCCCGCGCTGGCCCACGCTGCGCCAGCTCCTTCGAGGGCCACGACCATCACGCCGTACTGGCCGATGGTCCGAAGCAGCTCGGCACGCTCATCAAAGTCAGCGGCGGCTCCTGCCCAGTCGCTGCTCTTCAGACGCAGACGAGCGCTGAGGCCCAACACATTGGCTTCGACCCACGGGTCTCTGGCGCGTCCGGCCAGCTCCCTTGCGCTCTTCAGGTGATCCGCTGCCCCCGCCAAGTCGCTCGCAGCGAGCCGCACCTCGCCGCGCAGCACGGCGATCTCGGCGCGGTGCTGGTAGGTAGGGCGTGAGCGTGGATCCGCCTCCACGGCAGCGGCCAAGGCCTCAGCTCCCACCGGATCCCCGAGGCGTGCCGAAGCCTTCGCAAGCATGACGAACACGTCGGCCAGAGCGTCGCCTGCGCGATCGAGTTCGTACAGGGCCTCGCGGAATAACTCCGTTGCCTCCACCACTTCACCCAGCTGGAAGCGACAGACGCCGAGGTTGTACGCGGCATCACCGATCGCCTGCGGGTCGTCAGTCTCGCGCGCGCGCTGGAGACCCTGCTCAAAGGCACGTACCGCGTCGTCCATGCGCCCGCGGCCGAAGGCCAGGTTCGCTCGCTCGGCAAAGCGGACCACCGTGTCATCGGTCGCGGCGGGCTTGGGCGGACTGCTGCAGCTCAGACCCAATAGGCCCAGACCCAGTAGGCCCTGCGCCAGCAAGAAAGAAAACCTCATCGCTCGGTCGTCAGAATCGACGAGGGGGAAATACGGCCCGTAGAGGGCGAGGTGTCGACGTAGCTGCGGAGTAACCAGTGTTTCTGCATGGCTTCAATCAATCGCTCCACTTCGCGCAGGGTGTCCTGCACGCCTGCGACCAGACCGGGGAGATCGCGCACTTCCTCGCGCACGCGGACGGCTAGCTCGGGGAGCACCTTGGTGCTCTCCTTGAGGTCGCCGAGCAACCCGCCGGCGTCGACCAGAAGCTGGCGCCCTTCGACTACCGTGGTCTCCGTGGTGCTTATCAGGGCGGCGCCGCGCTCGGAGAGCCGTCCGATCTCCTGGTTGAGGTCAGCGGAGAGCGTGCGAAGCTCCGCGATGGTGAGGGTCGCCGCGTCCGAGGTCGCTCGAAATGAGCCAAGAAGCAGCCTGGCCTCGGCGGTCGCCGCCTTCATTTCATCGGCCCACGCTCGGCTGGTCAGGAGCTGTCCCACCGGCCCCTCCCCCTCGAGCACGGCGACTGCCGCCATGTCGAGGTGGGCGACCAGGCTCATCACCGGCCCCTCGGGAGCACGCACTTCCTGGGTCAGCGCCAGGGTCTCCCGCACGAGCATGCGCACCTCATCAACGGCGGGCAGCAAGCTCGACGTCACTTCGCCCAGAGCCGCTTCGAGCCCTTCCATCATCCCTGATGTGTTCGAGGCCCTGAGCGGCGTCTCCGGAAGGACGGCGAACCCCTTTGTGCCGCCGACAATCGACAGGAACGAGTCCCCTGCAAGCCCGAGCTTGCGCTCGATCACCACCCGGGAGTCGCCGCGTACCAGGGCGCGGAAGTCACCCCGAATCAGCGTCGTCGCGAGCACCCTCTCGGTCTCCGGGTCGATTCGGATGTCCTGAACGGAACCCGCGACGGCGCCGAGAACCTCCACATCAGCTCCCGGTGCGAGCCCGAACGTCCCGCCTTCTGGCAGCAAGACCATCACACGGAGCTCGGGCTGAAACCAGCCTTGGGCACGACTCGTCAGCACGATCAGGCCAAGCACCACAAGCCCTGCGCTGAGCACGAACGCGCCCACGGATTCATTGACGGAGCGAAAGGGAAACGGGCGTCTCATGGGGCATCGGTGGTTGGGAGTCGCTTGGGCACGAGCGTGCTATCCAGAGCATGAAACACTTGGTCCGCGACGGGCTCAATTTGATCGATTACTGGACGACTGGCGGTGGTCCAGACAACCCCTGCGGAGCCTGCGCGCGCCTCCTCGACCGCCCGAAGGAGTGGCTCCACGAGGTTGGGGTAGATACCGCGCGTAGGATTCTCCAGGAAGATCAGCCTGGGAGCTCCGAGGAAGGCGCGCACGCAGGCTGCGCGCCGGAGAACGTGCTCGGGGAGATCGTGCGGGCGCGCTTCCGGGAGACTCTCAAGACCAAAGCGAACGCCCCAGGCGGTGGCTTCCTCGCGAAGCGTTTCGCCAAGTCCGCGCCGATGGTGCTGGCCCGCCAGCAAGATGTTCTTGTCCAGCTCGAGGTTCGCGACCCACTCGGCGCGGTCGAAGACGCAGCCTATCCGCGAGCGTGCCTTTGCCGCCTCGGCCGGGCTGTGGTCGCGCCAGGACTTCCCTTCGATCAGGACCTCCCCTTGCGTGGGCTCCTCCAGACCGAGGGCCGCATCGAGTAGCGGCAGGCGCGGAGTGCGACGGTCGAGCTCGATCAGAACGAGCTCGCCTGGCTCCACGACCAGCTGCACGTCCAGGAGAGCCGTGTCATGCGTCTCCCTTGCAGCGAAGCAGGCGCCGTCGAAGCGCAGTCGACTGGAGAGTGCCTTAGACATAGCGAAGAATGGACAGTACGAGCGAGGAGACGAAGAGAGCGGTACCGGCCCGCGAAAGCGCACGCATCGTTGCCTTCGGCACCTCCGTGGGGATCGGCGCGACGGAGAGACCTTCGCGGCAGCAGATCGCAGCCGTCATGGCTGCCGGCAGAAGCACCTTGCAGCCGAGAACGAGGAGATCCCGCGCTTCGATGGCGCTCAGCACCGAGTTCATGAACGCCATCGGGCCGGCAGGCTGCACGCCAGTCGCCACGGAGCAGGCGTAGCCGCTCGTGAACGCGACGACCAGGAACACCACCGTCAAGACCAAGACCGAGATGGAAAGGCCCAGGATCCGCGGCATGACGAGGTAGTGGAAAGGGTCGATGCCCTGGCCATCCAGGACGCGTACCTCGCCCGCCACGGTCATGTTGCCGAGCTCGGTGACGATCGCGCTGCCACTGCGCAGGAGCACCACGATATTGACGACGAGCGGGGCGATCTCCCGCAGGAGCGAGGCTACGAGGAAGGGCCCGATCCACGCAGATTGACCCGCGTCGAGCAGCCAGACCTGCGCCTGAAGGACGATGGACGTGCCGAGCAGAACGGCGATCCCGACCACGATGGGGATCGCTTGAACGCCCGTAAAGTAGATCTGACGGGACAGGACCCACTGGACCGAAGCACGCCAGGTATCAGGCCGAAGCGCCACGGCGGCCGACGTCCAAAGCAGCGCGGCCACGATGCAGAATTCCTGGATCGCGGCGCGCACCGCTGCTCCCAAGCGCTCGACGGGATTCAAGCTGGCTTACCGGACAGGCGGTCTATGACGCGGTAGGGAATGCAGCCTGCGGCACGCCCCTTCAGGCGAATCTCTGGCAGCGGCGCACAGGCGAAGGCCTCGCCCAGTACGGCTCGGGTTTGCGGCCCAACGACCACCTGTCCAATGGCAGCTACGCTGGACTCCAGTCGGCTCGCGACGTTGACCGTATCCCCGACAACGGTGTAATCCCGTCGCTCCCGTGCGCCGATATCTCCCACGATCGCCGCACCTGTGTTGATCCCAATGCGCATTTCGATGCGCGGGAGGACTCCTGCGGCGTTCCTTGCGGCGAGGCGCCTTTGCATCGCCAGCCCCGCCCGCACGGCGCGCTGGGCGTGATCGAGCTGAGCGACTGGCGCTCCCCAAAAGGCCATCAGTGCGTCACCGATGAACTTGTCCAGGGTCCCTCCCTCGCGGAACACCTCGGCCGTCAGCATCTCGAAGACCTCGTTCAAGATCGCAGCGACTTCCCTGGCCCCGAGGGACTCCGACATCGTGGTG
This sequence comes from Paracoccaceae bacterium, assembly GCA_047635895.1. GTDB lineage: Bacteria > Planctomycetota > UBA1135 > UBA1135 > Saltatorellus. The sequence continues at coordinate 4,247 of JBLIHL010000223.1, forward strand.
AAGCCTGCCAGGTCCGCGAACAGCACGGTCACCTCGCGTTCATCGACGGCGAATGCGCTTCCATCGCCCTTGGAGCCGAGCAGGTGACTCACAACGTTGGGAGCGCTGTACCGGGAAAGGCGCTCACGCAGGGAGCGCTCGCGCTCGAAGTCCTCTCTCACCTGGGACTGCTCGACGGCCGCTGCGGACATTCCGCTCAGGAGCGATAGGAGCTCGAGGTCCGGCTCTTCGAAGGCGGCGCCGACGCTTGTCCGGTCCACGTAGACGAGACCCACGACTCGGCCCTTGCGGCACATCGGCACACACATCGCCGACTGAATATTCAGGTTCACGATGCTCTCAAGGTTCATGAAGTCCAGGTCCACCCCCGTGTCCTTGACAAGGAGCGCGGTGCGCGTCTCCACGGCCTTCCTTGCGATGCTGGAGCTGATACGGAGCTCGCCGGACTCTTCGTCGCGAGATTTCCGAGCGGCGGGGATCAGCTTGGAGTCCTCGTCCATCAGCAAGATGACCCCCCGATCGCAGGGGAGATGGGCAAACACGAGGTCGAGGATCACGCCCAGCGTAGCGTCGAGTGGCCGCTGCTCCAGCAGCGTGTCGATCGCCGAGCGGACCACTGAGATCGCGGTGGCGGCCCTGCGCTGGCCCAGCGAAGGGTCACCCTCCGTGCTGTCTGACTCACCGGCTAGAACTCTCTCGACGAGCCCGTCGAAGTCCCCAACGTCGAGCTGGCTCATCACGCTCCCGGACGTGGCCTCCAGGCCCGCGTCCAGGTCGTCGTCCAGGTCCTCCAGGCTGGCCCGAGGCAGCGACGGACTCCCAGAGCCTCCCGTCAGCTGACACAGCACCTCCTCGGACCCGAAGGAAATCCGCATCCCGTGGCCGAGGGCATTCTGGACGACCTTCTTACCGTCAATCCAGGTCCCGTTCGCGCTGCCCTGATCCGTGACGCTCCAGCGCCCACTTTCCAGCGTCAACGTGGCGTGGCCCCTCGAAACGCTCGGCCCGGAGATCCAGACGTCGCAGCGACTGTCTCGTCCGACGGAGACCTCCCCGTCGGTGAAGACCCTGGAGACCTGCTCGCCGTCATTCACCCATGAGAGACGTAGTTCCACAAGGGGATGTGCAGCTTGTTGGTCCGGCGGAGTCATGGGGTCACGGACGCTCACCGAATAGGAAATACAAGCTGGCATGCGACGGATGGGTCCGGGAAGCCTCGAACACGACTCTACCGCAACGCCCTTCCCCACGCCATCAGGCAGCACTCTCCCCTATTTTGTGGCTCAAGCGGCGACTTCTTCATCCTCACCTCGTGCAAGGAGCGCGCCCGGCCCGGCATCCGATGACTCGGGCTCGGCTTGGCCCCCCACGCCGGGGGGGGCATCTGACACGACCTATGATCTCTTCTCTCAAGCTCACCAGACCACTCATCGCGGTCGCCCTTGATATCACAAGCGATCTCAGCCAGGCCAAGCTCGCGGCTGAAGAAGCGGTGCGGGAGATGGCGGCCTTCCGCGCGACCATCGATCAGCATTCGCTTATCAGCACGGAGTTTCGCGTCATCCTCCCAAGCGGCACCGTCCGACACATCAAGGCGAGCGGGCTGGTCCAGCGAGACGAGGGCAGCACGCTCCCGATTATCGCCCTGACCGCCAAGGTGATGGCAGAGGACCGAACCAGATGCCTCGCCGCCGGCTGCGACGACTACGCTACCAAGCCCATCCATCGGGACCAGCTTCTCACCACCTGCGCGAATGGCCAGGCAAGGTCAGCGGCAGCGCGTCCTCAGCGTGAACCCAGCGTGAACCCAGCGTGAACGATTCCGTTCAGGCCCGTGAAGCCAATAGCAGTCCATCGATCACCTGGATCACCTGCTTTGCCGCCACGGTCTCGTCCCCCGCGTCGATCGAGGCCGCGTACGTCTTCCCTTCGTCGCTACGGCGATAGAGTGGATCGTAGTAGCGCTCCAGCAGCAGCTGCACCAGCGGTCCGATCTCGCCGCGATCCAGCATCTCGGGCAGCTCCGGCTTGCCCTCCATGCGATCGGCCACGGCCACGAGCTGCTCGCGCAGGAGCGGCAGCGCGCTTTCGTCCTGGAGGTAGTCCTCCGACAGAACCTGGATCCGCCGCGGAATCGTAGCCTTGATATCGAAGTTGGTGGCCGCTCGCATCGCCTCCCAGATGGGTCCGGGGATGATGACGTTACCCACCTTGCGGCTCTCTCCCTCGACCACCATCACGCCGTCGAGGAAGCCACGGCGTGCAGAAGCCGCAAGCCGTGACTCGAAGGACTTCTGACTCACCGGTTCCAGGCCGACCATCCCGAGCAGCGAGCTTCGGTGTCCAGCGTCCCCTTCCAGGTCCAGCGTCCACCCGGGACGAATGCGTTCGACCTCCCGCAGCACGAGCGTTTTGCCAACGCCGGTGAGGCCGCGCAGCGACACGACGAGTCCCGGGGGAGTCCACGACTCAAGCGTGCTCATTACGGACTGACGATACGAGCGGTAGCCGCCCTCTAGCCCGATCGCCCGGTCGAGACCGAGCAGGCGAAGGAGCGCAACCACGCTCCGCGACCGCAGCCCACCCCGCGCGCAATGCAGCACAATCGGCGACTCTGGCAGCGTCTCGACGAGAGCCGGCATCAGCTCAGCCTCCATCCGGGCGATGCCACCATCGGTCATGGCAAGGACGCGCGCGCGCAGATCTCCAGGCGGGACGACCCACCCCGCATGCCCGGCAATCTCCTGGACCAGGCCGTCAATACGCTCGACGACCGCGGCGCGCCCCTCTTGGAACGCGGCCTCCGGGCTGAACTGCTTGTAGAGCAGCCCGACGAACGCGCGCGTCAGATCCTCGAACAGCGGCACGTTGATCGCGCCCGGCAGGTGATCCTCCGCGAACTCCTTGGGAGCGCGCAGATCGATCACAAGGACGTCGGGACGATCCACGAGTCCCCGGACACGCTCGAAGGAAGCGAACGGGACCTGGGCGTCCATCTGGCTGGGTGGAGTCGACACCCGCGAACTCTAACCTCCCAGACCTCCGGCTGCCGATTGGTTCTCGGTCTGCAGCCCGAGTTCCGCACCTTCGATAAGGTGGCCGCCATGACATCGAAAGCACTCATGCTCCAAGGCACCGGATCGGACGTCGGCAAATCGGTCCTCACCGCTGCCCTCTGCCGCATCGCACGGCGGCGGGGCCTGCGGGTCGCTCCGTTCAAGCCGCAGAACATGTCGAACAACGCCGCTGCTTGCTCGGACGGCGGCGAGATCGGCCGCGCCCAGGCTCTCCAGGCACTCGCGTGCGGGCTCCCGCCCCACGTCGACTTCAACCCGGTGCTGCTGAAGCCCCAGACGGATCGAACGGCGCAGGTCGTGGTCCATGGGCGAGCCGTTGACACGATGGAGGCGTCGAACTTCATGGTGAAGCGAGGGCCCCTGATCGAAGCCGTGATGGAGAGCTTTGGGCGGCTGACCAAGAGCTACGACCTGGTTTTGGTCGAAGGCGCGGGCAGTCCCGCGGAGATCAACCTTCGTGAGCGCGACATCGCGAACATGGGCTTCGCTCGAAGAGCCGGTGTACCCGTGTGCCTGATCGGTGACATCGAGAAGGGCGGAGTGATCGCGAGCCTCGTGGGGACGAAGGAAGTCCTGGATCCCGCAGATGCGGCGATGATCAGGAGCTTCATCGTGAACAAATTCCGTGGTGATCCCCGCCTCTTTGACGACGGCGTCACCGCCATAGAAGAGCGCACCGGCTGGCCGTCACTTGGCGTGATCCCTTGGCTCCACGCGACCGGCCGATTGCCCGCGGAGGACGCCGTACGTTCCGAAGCGTTGACAGCGGGCGGTCAACGGACGCTCAAGGTCGTTGCACCGATGCTGTCGCGCATGGCGAACTTCGACGACGCGGACCCGCTGCGCATGGAGAGCCAAATCGACTTCCGATGGATCAAGCCTGGGACGGTCCTTCCCAGGGACGCCGACGTGGTCCTCTTGTTCGGTACCAAGTCAACGCTGGGCGACCTGGCGTTCCTGAGAGCCAACGGGTGGGACCACGACCTGATCGCACACGCGCGCGCTGGTGGGCGTGTCCTCGGTCTGTGTGGCGGCTATCAGATGCTCGGTCAGGAGGTGCGAGATCCGGGCGGCGTGGATGGCGAAGCAGGCTCGGCTCCCGGCCTCGGGCTGCTCAACGTTGTGACCATCATGGACGAGGACAAACGAGTCCAGCCGACCTCAGGAGAGTGCGCTCAGACGGGTGCCCCTGTCGAGGGCTATGAGATCCACGCTGGGTCGACGACGGGCCCCGACAGGGATCGCCCGGTGTTCCAGCTAGGCGGCGAGCTCGAAGGCGCGCGCAGCACGGACGGCTTGATCGAAGGCAGCTACCTGCATGGAGCCTTCACGAACGACCGCTTCCGCAGGGAATGGCTGTCGCGAGCTGGGGCGTCTTCGGATGCTGGCCTGGGCTACCACGCGGCTGTGGAGAAGGCGCTCGATGATCTCGCAGACGGCGTCACTGCCGCCGTGGATATCGACGCACTGTTTGAGACAGCCGAGGCGCCGGGCTGGCGGCCCGTCTGAGTTTCCGCAGTACCGTTCCGGAACCAAAGCTGCGGGAATGAAATGGAAACATCCAGAGTGCATCCGTTCTGCGGATGCACTCTGGATGTTTCCATTTCATT
>JBLIHL010000224.1:0-8916 GCA_047635895.1 Paracoccaceae bacterium
GCCGCGGCGTCCCGCACCACCCGGCCTTCCCATCCGTCGATGAGCCCCACCGTCCCCGTCTTCATGGGCTCGGTGGGCTCGGCCAGCCCGTCATGCCTCACGGGTGGATCCGCCCGGCGCCAGAGCGTGAAGCTGAGCAGCGCAAGGGCTGGAACGAATAGAAGCGCGCGCGCCAGGACGTGGCCCTGGCGGCGCGTTTGGAGGCCCGTATGGACGATCATGCGAGAGGGACGCGGTCCCTCAGGCATCCTTCCCCTTTTCCGCCTTGTCCCAGTCACGCTTCTTGTTGTCGTTCCACCAGGAGCGGAATTCCATCGGATCGCCTGCGTCATGGCCGGACAGGTCCGAGAGCGTACGCAGCATGGGTCCAGCGATGGAGCCCCAGCGCTGCTTGACAATCGGATCCGTGGGGTTGACGTCGAGGCTGTTCTTCACACGAGCGAGCTCGTCGAGGACCTCTTTGAAGATGTCTTTGCGGACCTTCGAGTCGAAGTCCACGAATTGGTTGAGGGCCTCGGCGGCACCGGCCTGAACCTGGGGCTCGTGGTGCGGCAGCAGATCCACGAGGGGCTCGATGGCGTCCTCATGCTTGGTGGTGCCAAGCGCGAGGATGATGGCGCGCTTCGCAGCGTAGTCCTTGGAGAAGTTCTTGTGGCCCACCCAGGTCACCAGCTCCTTGACGCTCTCTGGAGCCATACGCCCGAGAGCCGTAGCCGAAGCAATATGCAGCTTGTTGTCGACCACACCCTCCTTGGAGGGCTTGCGCTTCTGCTTGAGGCAGCCGCCGAGCCCCTTCACGATGGCCTTGCGATCCTTGGGCCCGGACTCGGGGAATTCGGTGAGAAGCGTGTCGATGATGGCGAGGGCCTGGGGGTCCTCGTCGCCGCGCTTACCGATGTGACCCTTGAGCTCTTTGATCGCCGCCTTGATCTCCTCACGCTTGTCAGGCTTCTCCTTCTCCTCGTCGTCTTGGAGCGAAGCGGCCGCGACGGTCACGAGAGGCTCGACGGACAGAAGCTGCTGGGTGGACGAAGCCGTCGGGGCGCAAAGCGGAGCAAGAAATAGCAGTAGGGATGCGGTCGTGATCATGGAGGAATCCGTGGTAGAGGCCGGAGCGAGGCGACCGAGGGAGAGCAAGTTGCACCCGTAGAGTGGCAAGTTGCGTGCCTGCTCTCCAGGGGCCTAATAAGAACCCTGTGGCGGGACAGAGTCCCTACACAGGGTGCCATACGGGCATCCCTCAGGATTGTGAGTCTACCGTGGAGGTCAGTGCGCGAAGCATACCTGCCGCTTTCCAGAGGGTCTCATCATCCTCCAAACCGGGATCTGAGCTCCATGTGATCCCGCCTCCGACGTGAAAGGAAACCTCCGCCTTACGTTCTTTCCCCGCGTCCCCTTGGACTCGGTGGACCATGGTTCGGATCAGAATGCTGAGCACGGACTCGCCGCGGAGGTCGATGAACCCCATGGATCCGGTGAAGAACCCACGCCCCTCCCCCTCGAGTTCCGCGATCAGCTCCATGCTCCTCAGCTTGGGGGCGCCCGTGATGGAACCTCCTGGGAAGAGGGAAGCCACCACGTCCATGGCAGACTTCCCTACACCGACCCGTGCCCGGACGTCGGCGACCAGATGATGGACGGCCGCGTAGGTCTCCAGCTCGGGGAACGGCCCCACGCGAACGCCGCCCGGCTCGGCGATGCGCCCCAGGTCATTGCGCTCAAGGTCGACAATCATCGCGAGCTCCGCGAGGTCCTTCTCGCTGTGGAGGAGCCTGTCGCGCTGGGCCCGGTCTGCCTCAGGCGTGCTGCCCCGGGCGACCGTCCCCTTGATCGGGCGCGTGCGCGCGATGGCCCCCTCGGCTCCGTCATTCCTTAGCTCAAGAAGGAGCTCGGGCGATGACGAGAGGAGCGCGCAGCGTCTGGCGCCTGAACGGAACCGTACGAAGCCCATGTACGGCGCCGGATTCGTTTCGCGCAGCCGAAGGTAGAGCTCCAGCGAATCCGCAGGCGCCGTCGAGATCATCCGGTGACTGATGTTCGCCTGATAGATCTCGCCGCGGGCGATGTGATCGCGCGTGGCGCTCACTCGGTCGCGGTGCTGACGTCGGGAGACGGTACGGTCGCCGGGAGCCGTCGAGAGCCCGCGTGCGAATTCAGCGCCGTCCGGATCGGCGCGCTCAGGTTCGGGCCCATTGAGCAGCGTGAGCAGTTCCCGGGCCCGGGCGGACGCGAGATCCCGCGCACTCGTTCCGTCCGAAGAGTCCTCGCAGACCACCAGCCAGCCCCGCTCGGGCGCGCCGCCGTCTCCGTGCTCGACCACGACCCAGTCCCGATAGAGTCCGCCTGCGATCAGCGGCTGCGGCCAGGCCGGCTCCGGCAGGTCGAGCGCCTCGCCGCGGACGCCCAGCTCGTAGCTGAGTGCACCCAGGAAGCCCCCGGCGAACGGCCCGATGATCTCGGAGTCCGGAGCGAGCTGGACCCCCGCGAGCCGCTCCGCGAGGTCGTCCAGGGAACCCGGTCGCTCCTGCGTATCGTCGAAGTCCAAGAACGGATCGAAAGCCACGATCGACCAGTCCCGCGGCGCGCCGCCTGCGCTGTCCAGGGCCACGATCCCAGGCCGATCGCCGAGGCGTCGGAGCAGGCCCGGAAGCGCATCTAGCGTGACACCCTGGCGCAGGTAGACGAGCTCATAGGCCTTCGGTGTGAGGGTGCGCAGCTCCATGGAGTGGCGGAGTCTACCGGAGGCCCGCAGCGGAATTCAGCCAGGCCCGCCAGCACTGGCCCCTTCAGCGTGTAAAAAGGTCGCCATGGAGCCCAATACCCCGATCGACCCCGCGCCGAAGAAGCCGAAAGTGCTCGGCCTCGTCTTCCTGACCGTCTTCTTGGACATGGTCGGGTTCTCGATCATCTTCCCCCTCTTCCCCGGAATGCTGGAGTGGTACGTCGAGCAGGAGGGAGCCGCGAGCATGGTCGGCCAGCTCGCGACCTGGCTGGAGGGCGTGGTCGATGACGACTTCGCCGTGATCGTGCTCTTCGGAGGCATTCTCGGCTCGCTCTACTCAGGGCTGCAGTTCCTCTTCGCGCCGATATGGGGCGCGGTCTCCGACCGGATCGGGCGCAGGCCGACGATCCTGTTCACGCTCCTTGGAACGGCGCTCAGCTACATCGTCTGGTTCTTCGCCGGCACGTTCGCACTGCTCGTGGTGGCGCGCCTCGTGGGCGGCATGATGGCGGGCAACATCTCGACGGCCTCCGCGGCGATCGCGGACACACACGTGGGCAAGGACCGCGCGAAGGGCATGGGTATGCTCGGCGCGGGCATCGGACTGGGCTTTGTCGTCGGTCCAGCCATCGGTGGCCTGGCATCGGGCTGGGACCTCACCGGAGCCTGGTCGAGCGCGACGTCCATGGGCGTCAACCCGTTCAGCGGCGCGGCGGCCATCGCCTTCGGACTGGCCATGCTCAACCTCGTCTGGGCCGCAGCACGCTTCCCGGAAACCAAGGACATGACGGCCCGGAACGCTCCGCCTGAGCACCGCCGCGGCATCAACCCATTCGCCTCGCTCAGGCGCCTCGCGTTCCCCGGCTTCCACACGCTCAACATCGCGTACTTCATCTACTTCACCGCGTTCGGCGCGATGGAGTTCACGCTCGTTTTCCTCGCAGCTGAGCACCTGGGTTACGGGCCGCGGCAGAACGCGTACATGTTCGTCTTTATTGGACTTACCATCGCTTTCGTCCAGGGCGGCATCGTCCGCAGGCTCGTTCCAAAGGTCGGCGAGAAGAAGGTTGCCTGGCTCGGCATGGCGCTGACGATCCCTGGCTTCATCGGTATCGCCGCTGTGACCGCGGCCGAGTCCCAGCTCCTGCTGTACGCCTCGCTGGCTCTGGTATCGATCGGCAGCTCGCTCGTGATGCCCAGCTTTTCATCCCTCGCCAGTCGCTACGTTCCAGACGATCGCCAAGGCTTCGCCCTCGGTGTCTTCAGGAGCTTCGGCAGCCTCGCGAGGGTCTTCGGCCCGCTGGCCGGCGGCTTCCTCTACTACGGGCTCGGCAGCTACGCCCCCTATGCCCTGGGCGCCGTCGTCCTTCTGATTCCACTGAGCCTGGCCAAGAAGCTCCCCGAGCCGGAAAGCGTTTCCTGATTCGAGGCGCAAACGGCGGTTTTTGGGGAGTCCTGGGACCTTGCCCCTACATATCCGGCTGATTCACGCCGATAAGCTCCTCGCCATGATCAGCAAATCCATCGCCGTCACGTGCGCCCTCGGCGCCATGCTTGCCTCGAACTTCGCCGCCGCCCCGGTTCTCCAAACGGCGGACCCTCAGGTGAAGGCTCTCCAAACCGAGGTCCAGGAGCTCACCAAGAAGGTTGAGTCGTTCGAGAAGTTCCTCGCCGCCCAAGAAAAGGCCGGCAAAGTCCTCGACGCTGCCCTCACCAAGTCCGAGGCCGAAGGTTTCACCGCTGGGATCAACCCCGGGTCGCGTGAGGTTCTCCTGAAAGGCCTTCGCGCACAGGCCGAAGCCATGCAGGCTGGGGCGAGTGCCGAAGAGGCGCCCGAAGAGAAGCGCAGCATGCGCGGCCGCCGGCGCGACAGTAAGTAGCCCCTTTCACCCCAAGCCACGCTCCACCCGGGCGCTACCCATCGCTTGATGAAGAGTCCCGGTAGAAGCAGCGACCCAACGGAAGGCGCACCAGACTCGCTGGAGTCGGAGCTCTGGCCGCTCGTGGATAGCTTCCTCGAGCGGCTTCGCTCGTCCCGCGGCGCGTCCGAGCACACGCTCCGCGCCTATGGGACGGATCTGTCGGACCTGGTGTCCTTCCTCGCAAGGCGGGGTGTCACCTCGCCCGCGATGGTCACGCCGCGCTCCCTGCGCGGATGGCTGGGCAGCCTCGACAGCCGCAACCTCGCGCGCGCCACGATCCAGCGCAGGCTGTCCGCCGCGCGGACGTTCCTGAAGGGGCTCGTGGATCGAGGAATGCTCGACGCCAACCCCGCCGTGGGCCTGAGGCAGCGGCGCAGCGCCCGGCACCTCCCGGGTGTCCTGAGCAAGGAAGAGGTGGAGTCACTTCTCATGGCGCCAGATGTGACCACAGCGCTGGGCCGCCGCGATCGAGCGATCCTGGAGGTGATGTACTCAGGCGGCACGCGCGCATCCGAGACCGTCGGGCTCGATCGTTCCAACGTCGACCTGGCGCGCGGCGTCGCCCGCGTGGTGGGTAAGGGGCGCAAGGAGCGCCTGATCGCCGTGGGCAGCTTCGCCCACGAGGCGCTCCTGGCCTACCTCTCTGACCCAGAGCGTCCCCAGCCGCTACAAGCCGCGGAGGGCGCGCTCTTCCTCAATCGGCGCGGCGGCAGACTGACCACGCGCAGCCTTGAGAACATCGTCGCGAAGCACGTCCTCACCGGAGGGATCACGCGCAAGGCGACCCCCCACACCCTGCGCCACAGCTTCGCCACACACCTGCTGGACTCAGGTGCGGACCTCCGATCGGTCCAGGAGCTCCTGGGGCACGAGAACCTGGTGACGACCCAGATCTACACGCACGTCTCCGTGGCGCGCCTGACGGAGATCTACGAGAAGGCTCACCCGCGGGCGTGAGGCCGATGGTCCCCGCGCCATCTGGAGGCTCGCCAGTCTGGGCAAGCCGTAGTTACCTACCGCTAAGACGCTTGACCGCCGCCGCCAGCTGCGCGTCGCCGCCGCCGAGCAGTAGATCGCCCGGATCACGCTGGACCTCGACGTCCACGGCTACGCCGTTTCCGTCGTAGAGCCGTCCGCTCGGCTGGAAGGACGCCATCGACGCGCAGCGCACCTGGATCCCCGTGCGCGGAAGCATGAAGCGCTCCGTGCGAGCGCTGCCGCCCCCGGTCGCCATGCCCATCAGCGTCACGCCTTGCAGCTCGCCCAAAGCGGCCGCGAAGATGTCGGTCGCGCTGAAGCACGCCTCATCCACCAGGACGACGACCGGCGAAGCGTAGAAGTACTCGTCGTTGTGACCCGTCCGATCGAGCACCAGGTAGTGCCACTCGCTGAAGCCATCCGGCAGCTTCCACTCCGGCTTGAAGCCCTTCGCGAAGGACGCAATCGCGTCCTTCTGCGCCGCGTTCCAGTGCGCGTCGTCCGCGCGGTACATCAGGCGAGACCCGCCGAGGTGATCGCGCCTGAAGTCGGGTGCCAGCCGGTAGGCCGCGCAGTTCCCCACCACGGGCTTTGCATCCTCCGGCACCAGGTAGCCAGCGAGCGCTGCGCAAAGCCCGCGGCTCCCGCCGCCGTTGCCGCGCACGTCAATGATCAGCCCGGCGGTGCCGCGAAAATCGTCCATGGCCTCGCGAACAGCGGGAATCAAGTCGTTGTCCATCTGCGGAATCCGGATCACGCCGATGCCGCCTTCTGCGCCGTTCGCGTCCTTGCCTGAGAGGTGCCTCGTTTCGGTGCGGGGCCACGGTCCGTACGTCGGGCGGCGACGCTGGAGCTTGAGCGTCTTCTTGGTCCTCTTGCCGCCCTTGGGCCGTGACGAGAGCGTCACGACGATCTCATCCGATGCGTCCTCACCGATGGCCGACCGAATGAGTTCGATTTCCCGCATGGCTCGCAGCGCACGATGTTCGACCAGCTGCGGGCTTCCATCGACGACGAGCCCGGACATGGACTCGATCCAGTCTGCGATCGGGCGCCCGTCGATCGCCTGCACATAAGGGCGCCCTTCGTCCACCAGGCCGCGCCGGTTCGGATCGAATGCCACGATGCCGTCCCCGGCAACATCCAGAAGGAAAGGAAGGTGCTGACCTGGGTCGGCACCGCCACGTGCCGAGACTCCCGCGTGCCCGTCGCCGAAGCGCTTCAGGACCCGGTCCAGCTTCTCCGCGAGCACCGTCACTGGGACCTCATCGGGGAGTGAACCGAGGACGTCCTTGAGCGCGGCGTCGAGGTCAACGCCTTTGCGTTCCAGGTAGGCAAACTGCGTGGTCAGTCCGCGCCCAAACGCGTCGACTTCCTGCTCCGCCACGTCGCGTGGGACCACGGCCGGCGCAGCGCTCACCTTCGGACCATTTCGAATGGCCTGGCGCTTCGCGCGCGTCATTTCCACCTCGTCGAGCGTCACCTCGGCCCCCGAGTCCAGCTGCACAAGCTCGAGCTTGGCCGTCCTGCCGGTTTCATGCCCCATGAGCCCCATGGCCTCGGCCATGTCCTCACCAAAACGCTTCTTGCGCTGGCGTGGCCACCGCTTGTCGCAGAACTCCAGGATGGACTCGACGCTGACGCCGTCGATGCTGATCGGCCGATACCAGGTGCCGTCGACGTTCACCTCAGGCTGATCCTTGGCCCAGCGAAGCCCGTCGAACGGGGACACCTTGACGTCATGACCCTGGAACGCGGCGGCCACCGCGCTGCCAGGAGTCGCAAGAGTGCAAGGACAGAGAGCAAGACCAGGGGCGGCGAGCAAGGCGAGGGCGAGTCTTGGGATTTGCATGCCCTGTGATACGCACAATCGCTCATTCCATAACAGCGGTTCGCCGAAAACCCCGCTGATCCTGGCCCGCGACGCGGGCGGCCTGTCAAAGCTCGCCGTCCAGGCTCCTCCAGACCTCCTTCGCCGTCGTCACAACCGAGTAGCGCTGAGTGACTGCGCCTGCTCTGTTCACGAGGACCATCTGGAAGGCGTCACCTGTCAGTGCAAAGTGCCGACGTACGTCAGCGCTCTTGGGCCGCACCTTCAGATCGCCGATGCGAGCGGTCGGTAGCTGCCTCGACAGATCGAGCACCGTGACGTTCCGCTCACTCGCACCTTGATAGTCACGGGCAAGCAGCTGCATCTGCTCCTTCACGGCGCGCTCTGGGCCGTGAATCAACAGCAGCGGCACGCCCCCGGCTTCGTCGAGGAAGGTCTCCAGCATGACCCGCCCCACCTCCGTAAAGGTGGCCAGGGCCTCGCCGCTGGCACTCGAGAGAATGGAAACTTGCCCGAGCGGATAAGCCGTTGGTACGCCAAGGACGTAGCCCTGGGACAAACCAATCAGTACGTCGCCCGCGCCGTCACCGTTGAGATCATCGGCCCGTCCCGCCGTGACCATGGTTCCCGTCCCGACGTCCGGGAGGTCAAGGTCCCAGAGTTTCTTCCCGTCCGCGCCGGAGAAGACACCCAGGTAGGCCCCGAACGGCTGGGGCGACGCGGTCAGGAGCACGTCCCCCACGCCGTCGCCGTTCAAGTCATCGAGCGGGGTCAGGCGGTCGTGGACCCACTCGCCGCCGCGGTACCCAAGATCCACCTCGACGCGCCATTTGAGAGCTGGGTCAGGGTCGAGCGCGAAGCCCACAAGGCTCGTCTTCCCCTCAGGCCCATGAACGGTGAGAAGCATCGAACGCGGGCGTTCGGCCGGGGTATTGGCGTTGCTCAATGGGCTCGCCGCCGCGGTGATTCTGTCGCCCGTCGCCAGAATGGTCTCACTGCCCGGGCCGCGCAGGTCGACGCGGGACGCCTTCGGGAAGAGTTCTCCGGCGCGTCTTGTGGGCGCTCCCTCCGCCTCAGTCTCGATCGGCGCCGCGCTCAGCAGCAGTTTCGCCGGCGTCTGCAGGATACCGTCCGAGATGCCGTCGCCATCGAGGTCCCCCACGCTCAGGAGATTCGATAGGAAGGCCTCCATCTGTACGGTCTCGAGCGCTGACCCGTCCTTGCCGGAGAAGAGCCCACCGTCCTCGGGACCCGTCACCAAGTAGTCGCCCGTCCCATCCAGGTCGACGTCCCCGATCGAATGGACTCGGTCCGAGAGGGCCTCAAAGAAGAACAGTCGCTGGGCCTTGGCGCATGACCAGACCTCTGTCCGACCGTGTGTGCCCGCGCCAACCAGAACCTCGTCGAACCCGTCCCCGTCGGCATCCGAACCGCGCGCGAGGGTGGCGCCCATCCCGTAGCCC
>JBLIHL010000225.1:0-8908 GCA_047635895.1 Paracoccaceae bacterium
TTCCAATCGGCTCTCGATGCTCTCGATCGTGAGCACCGTGCGTCCCGTCGCCGGATTCTCGTGCACCACCCGGTGAGCCGTGCGAATGCCCTCGACCTCGCGGAAGTTCGAGAAGGTGGTTTCTAGCGGGATACGTTGGCCCCTGACGACGAACGTCTGCTGCACCCGAACGATATCTCCGGTCTCCGCGTCGACCCAATAGAAGCGATTGGGAAGGCCCTTCTTCTCCAAGAGCAACACGTAGGCCTTCCTGTCCTTGAGCTGATCCGTTCGCGCGACGGAGACACGATCGAAGTGGCGGCGCCAATCGCCCGCGACGGCATCTGGGTGAGCGAGCTGCGCCTGCACCAGTTCGATCCCTTTGAGCGCCATCGTCCCCTGCATCGGGTTGTAGCGCCAGGCCGCGTCGCCGTTCCCCCACTCGCGCAGGCTTCCGACCGCGCCGAAGTCCATGTGCGTCGCGTAGCAGTCGCGCCCGCGCGTATAGCCGACGTAGGTTCCGTTCAATCCGGCCTGGGACTGCCGCACCGTCCCTGTGCTCTTGGTCCCGCGTGCGGACCGCAGCGCCGCAGAGCGTTCCTTGGTCCTGTATAGGGCCCGCACGTCCCGGAGCGACGGCAGCTCCTCACCCTCCATGACCCGGGTGAAGACGCGATTCCCCGCGTTACCGCGGAAGACGAACGACTCCGCCGTGCCTTCGCCATTCAGGGTGAAGGTGGCTCCCTGGTCCGCCCGCGCCCGCAGCGGCGCGCTTCCGTCCTCGCCTGGCGTGTGGAACGCCAGCCAGTTGCCCCTATCTTCCATCACAAGCTGGCCGTTCGCCACGAGCAGCTTGACCAGCTTGCCGCCGCGATCACGCCGATAGGTCCCGACGTAAGGCTCCAGCGTCTCGGGCTTGACCTCCGTTCCGGTCTGTGCCCCTTCGCGCGGCACTTCGAAGGAGAACGCGCCCTTGTGCACGACTAGCACCGATCGGGGCCCGTCGACTCCACCGCGGAACGAGACCGTGATCCCATCCGCTTGCTCAAGGGCCCAGCGCCCGCTGCTGTCCGGCGCCTTGAGGAGCGACTCGCCATCGCCTGGAATGGTGAGCTGCAGGCGGCCCTCGAGGATCTCGACCTCCAGCTTCGCATCGCGGAACTTCGCGAAGTTCGCGATGTACGTTCCGGCGTAGCACTCGAGGTCAATGGGCCCCGCCGCCGGCTTGGGTTCAGTGTCGCTCACCTCTACCGCCACCGTCTCGTCAGGACCAAGAAGCGCATCCACCACCATCGGAATTGACGCCTCGCGCAGCGGCGACGCGTCCAAATTCATCAGGAGCACATAACCGATTCCTTCATCCGGCAACAGCGTCACCTGCGCCGTGAAGCCATCGACTGCGCCGCCGTGTTCGACCACGCGCTTTCCACGGTACTCATGCAGCATCCATCCCAGTCCGTAGGCGTTGCTGCCGCCCATCGAGATCTCCGGGGTCCAGGTCGCTTCGAGGCTCTTCTCCGAGATCAACCGCTTCCCACCGAGCTCCCCGCGGCCGAGCAAGAAGCTAATCCACTGGGCCATGTCCTCTGCGTTCGAGTAGATCGCACCCGACGGCGCGATGTTAGAGAGGTCTACCGCCACGGTCGTCGCCGCTCGTTCGTCGACCTCGTCCCAACGGTAGCCGAGCGCCAACGCGGCCTCGCCGCTCTGCGCTTCCGCCAGCGAAACGGCGCTCGCCGACATCCCGAGCGGCGCAAAGATCCGCTCAGCCACGAGCGCGTCCCAGCTCTCCCCCATGGCCGCGGCCACCGCTTCGCCTGCGGCCAAGTACGCCACGTTGCTGTAGCGGAAACCTTGGCGGAATTCGAGGAGGGGTTCGGCCTGAACAGCGCGCTCGAGGACCTCCGCTCGACTCAGAGCGCCCGACATCCACAGCATCGACATGCGCACGAAACCGTGGCGGTGGCTAAGGAGGTCCCGAAGCGTGCACTCGGCCTTCGGGTCATCGCTCATCACAGGGAGCTGGAAGCGCGGCAGGTGCCGCGTCACCGGGTCGTCCCAGGTGAGTTTGCCTTCGTCGACCGCCATGCCTATCACAGTCGAGGTAAACGCCTTCGTCGTCGAGCCGATCGCGAAGACCGTAGCTGCATCCGCTGCATCGTTGCCCTCCACGTCCGCCAGGCCAAAGCCCCGCGCCAGCACCACCTCGCCGTCCTGGACGATCGCGATCGACATCCCTGGGATGTGAGCCTCGACACGGGCGGCTTCGAGGCGCTCCACCAAGGCGTCAAGCCGTTGCTGGGACACGGGAGCCTGCGTGGCATGGGCGGCCAGCGGCAGTGCCACGAAGGAGATGAGGCAGGAGTATAGACGCGGAATTCGCATAGCTTTCACTGATTCGAACGGGACAGCTGGGAACGGACGGGGGTCAACGCCCACCGCCCTCGATCGTCATGGCGGCGACCACGCGCCGGGCCTCGAGCACGAGCTCTGGCACGTTCTGCTCGCTGCCAAAGAGAAACAACTCGATAAGCGCGAGTTCCGCCTCCGCGCGGGCTCGGTCCTCAAGTCGCGCATGAACCATCGCCCCGACGGCGTGATCCGCGGGCGCCATGCGGCGAGCGAGGCCACCGCGCGTCTCCGCCAGCGGCCGCTCGACCCGCACTAGCTCGGACGCCGCAGCGTCGTATTGCCCAAGGCGGTAGAGCGCCATAGCGTGGGCCACGGCCATGGCTGGATGGTCCGGTTCCTCAAGGGCCGCGCTCAGGGCCGCCTCTCGCGCCAGCTCGTAGACATCAGGTCCTTGGTCGGCGACCCGCGCGACGTTGAAGGACAGCATCGTCATGTTGTCCCTCAGGTTCTCCAGGTCACTGCCCGTCGCTTCCGCATCGACAAGCGCTTGATGCCCCTCGAGGATCGACCGAAGCGCTTCGATGTGGTCACCGCGCTCAAAGAGACGCGTCGCAAGGTACTTGAGATTCTCCGCGACCTCCCGTGGCGTCAGGAACGTCGAACCAAGCTCGGTGAGTCGCCGCACGAGCTGGTCGCACTCGGCGATGGTCTCTGGATCCGTGCGATTGCGAAGCACCTGGAAGAGCTGATCGGTGCAGGCGAATACGTACATTCGCTGGGATTCTGGCGCGGCATCGAAGCGCGCCAGTGCCTCCCGAAGGAACGGCACGGAGGCGTCATTGTCGCCGTTTCGCGCGAGGTAGCGGCCGTAACCAAGAGCCGCCATCGCCAGTGCTGGGCTATCCTCGGGATAGAACGCGTGGGTCTCCTGGTAGAGCTCCAGCAACGTCCCGCGCGCGTCGGCACCGGGCATGGCAAGCTGGCCCTCGAGACGTCGCTCTAGCGCACGGATAATCTTGAAGTGCGGCGCGCTCTCGTCGCTCCGCAGCAGAGCGAGTGCCTCCGCGAGCAGCTGGTCGGCTTCGATGTACTCGCCGCGGTTCGCCAGCAGTTCCGCAAGCTCCAGACGCGCGTCGTAGCACGCACGGGCATGGGCCGGCCCGTCCCCACCGAGGACGTCAAGGGTCTCACGCAGCACAGCTTCGGCGGCGTTGCCTTCGCCCATGGCGCGCAGACTTCTGCCTAGCTGGACGAGCGTTGGCGCGCCTTGCTCCCGCGCGTCCGTCCATAGGCCAAGTGCCTCACGGCCCAGGCTCACCGCGGTCTCGAACTGCCCCGCTTCGTACTGCTGCCTCGCAAGTGTGTCGAGCACGGCGGCCACCGAAACGTGATCCTCCCCGAAAGCTGCGCGCACGTTCCCAAGCACGGCCTCGAGCGCATCTCGATCTTCGGCGGCTGCCCCGTGGACCGTGAGCACCTCCTCGAGGGCGGCACCCACGCGGGACGAGCGTTCGGCCTCGTGCTTCGCGCGCAGGAACCCGGAGACGGTGCCGGCGAGGCCGAGCGCCACGAGGAGCAGGATGACCGCCGCCGCGCCGACACCACGTCGGTTGCGGCGCACGAACTTCGAGGCGCGGTAAAGGAGACTCGGCGGCCCCGCTTCCACGGGGCGATCCTCCAGGTGGCGCTGCACGTCGGACGCGAAGGCGGCCGCCGTTTCGTAGCGCCGGGTCCTGTCTTTCTCGAGCGCCTTCATCACGATCCAGTCCAGATCGCCTCGTAGGCGGCGAGACAGGGTCCTGAGATCGCTGCTGCGCTTCGCGGCCACCGACTGCGCGTCGAGCCCCAGCTTGCTGACGCGCGTCGACGGCGCCGCGGGATCCTCCTCGCGAATGATGCGGGTCATCTCCTCGAAGCCGGCCGTCCGCAGCGACACGGCGTCCACGGGCGTCGAACCGGTCAGGAGCTGGTACATCAGCACGCCGAGCGAGTAGATGTCGCTGCGGGTGTCCACGTCCAGCCCGCTCATCTCAGCCTGCTCCGGTGACATGTACTCGGGCGTGCCGATGACCTGGTGAAACTCCGTGAAGAGCGTGCGGTCGGTCAGGCGCTGATGAGTTGCCTTCGCGACGCCAAAGTCGATGATCTTCGGCACGGGCACGCCGTCGTACGACGTCACGAGCACGTTCGTCGGCTTCAGGTCCCTGTGTATGATCCCCTTCTGGTGGGCATGCTGGACGGCTCGGCAGACGTCCATGAAGAGGGCGAGGCGAGCGCCTGTCGACAGGCGCTGGGTGTCGCAGTACTCGTGGATCGGAACGCCGCGAACGAGCTCCATGACAAAGAAAGGGCGGCCCGTCTCCGTCGCGCCGGCGTCGAGCACGCGGGCAATGTTCTCGTGGTCCATCATGGCCAGCGCTTGACGCTCGGCCTCGAAGCGGGCGATCACCTGCTTGGTATCCATCCCGAGCTTGATGACCTTGAGCGCGACCTTGCGCCGAACCGGCTCCTCTTGCTCGGCCATGTAGACGACGCCCATCCCACCTTCGCCGATCTCCTGGAGGAGCTTGTACACGCCGATACGGGTCCCTGGCCCCTCGCGCGCCGCCGAGCTGGCTGGCAGCTCCAGCGCGGGGCGCTCCAAAAAGCGGTGCTTGCTGCCGTCCGCTCCTTCAAGCGCCGAGAGGAGCGCCTCCACGCGCCCACGAAGCTCGAGGTCCTCACCACAGGCTCCCGCGAGGTAAGCGTCGCGCTCAGGCCCCGCGGGGTGGCTGCGGGCATCGTGAAAGATGGCCTCGACGGATCTTGGGGATGAATGACTCATGGGACCAGCCTAGACGCCGGCCCTCCCCTGGCGCCGATCAGTCGCGCAAGGCCTCACCGAATCCGAAAGAACTCACGATTCGCTCGTCCCACCCATCTCGTGATAGAGGAAAGCCTTGGAGTAGGCCCAGTGGCGATCCGCGGTGGCCTGCGAAATCTCCAGGGTCTTGGCGGCCTCATCAAGCGTGAGCCCTGCGAAGAATCGAAGGCGAACGAGCTCCGCCTTCCCAGGGTCCTCGCTAGTGAGCTTCTCGAGCGCCTCGTCCAGGGCGATCAGGTCGATGGCCTCTGGCTGATCCGCGCCGGCCGCCTCCACGAAGTCGACGCGCCTGAGATCGCCGCCGTGTTTCCGCCGTCCCCTGCGGCGCGCGCGATCGACGAGGATCCGCCGCATCGCCTCCGCACACGCACCGAAGAAGTAGCGGCGACTCTTCCAGTCGCGCGGTTCCCCGACGTTCAGGCGCATCCAGGCCTCATGGACAAGGGCGGTGGGCTGAAGTGTCTGCCCAACCGCCTCCCCAGCCATCTGTCTGGCGGCGAGTTCGCGGAGCTCTGCGTAGACCAGCTCCAGGAGGTGTTCTGCGGCCCCCTCGTCGCCGTCGGCCAAGCTCTCCAGGTAACGAGTGATGTCGGGCATGCCGGATCTTTACGGTACCACCGGCCACTTAGTCGCGGATTCGCGGAAACCTTGGGCCAGGCCGTGGCGCGAATCGCGCTCCGCCTGAAGGCTGCCGCTCTTCAGCGTCACTTCCGATAGCCATGGACAATGAACAGAAGAATGGCGACCCGCGAGCCTCACAAGGGGATCCGGGGTCGTGCCATGCCCTATGAGCACGCGATGGCCCCGTAGAAAAGCGGTTCCGTCCCGTAGACTCGACGGGCGCCCTGCTCGTCAGCCCCTTGCTCCTATTCTTCGTGAGATTGCATCCCCAGCACGCCCACGTCGCGCCCACCCGGCGCGCTCCCTTGAATTGCCCAGGCTCGCCACGTGGACCGCTCTAACCTTCCAGCTTTGAATGGGGCCTCGAACGGAGCCCAGCGCAGCGGGCAGCCGGTCGCTTACACGGGCCCTCGTCTCAAGCAGCTTGACCGCCTAGGGACGAGCTGGACGACGGACGTCCATGATCTCGATGATTCCGGCGAGATCACCTACGCCTTCAACGAGCTGGGCTACCGCGGCCCCTCCTTCGATCCCACCAAGCCCTTCCTCGCCTTCGTCTTCGGTGAGAGCGACGCCTTCGGCGCAGGCGTTCCTTTCGAACAGTCCTGGGGCGTGCTGGCCGCGCACCGCGAGGCCGCACGCCAGGGCTTCTCACGCGAGGACGTGATGGTGATGAACTTCGCGGAGAGCGGGGCGTCCAACACCTACATCGCGCGGCAGGTCCTCACCCAATGCGCGGCCATCCGCCCGGCCCTCGTCCTGATCGGGCTTGCGGACCACGATCGCGGCGAGGCGATCGTCGGACGCCAGTCCGTTTCCATCGGTCCCTGGATCGATGGTGATCTAAGCGAGCAACAGATAGACAGCTCCGATCTCGACAAGGATCGCAAAGCCCTCTACCTGAACGCCGTCACGCGCGGACGCGGGCTCCTTCGTTTCCTGGGCTCCGATGGACCAGGCGCCGAGCTCCAACAGGTGAATGAGACCGTGCGCAGCGTGCTGCTCATGCAGCAAATGCTCCGGGCCTCGGACATTCCCTGCCTTGCGGTCGGCCGCGATTTCGAACGCGTCGTCGAACTCAAGTCCCAGCAGCATCCGGTACTGGGCCCACTCGTTCATCTCATCGAGCCAGAATTCGTTTCCTCCCGTTCGACGTCCACCATCACGGACTCCGCGACTGGACAAGATGAAACGCACCTCTCCATTGCGGGACATCGGCTCGTCGCCGACCACGCCATGGAGATGCTTTCGTCGCCGCCCCACCAATGGCCGTCAACCGGCCAACCCCGACCCCATCCGCCCACCGAGTCTGAATCGATTGCGTCCAAGGTTTCGACTTTCTACAAGGAGCTACCGTTCAACTTCCACGGTACCGACGAATCAGCCGCGGCGGCGATTCGCCATCCGAGCGTGGAGACGAGCTACCCCGATCTGCACCGATACCTCACCGATCGGCGCGAGATCCGCGTGCTCGAGGTTGGCTGTGGCGCGGGTTGGCTGTCCCACGGACTGAGCTACCACTATGGAGCCAAGGTTCACTCCATCGATCTGTGCCAGAAGGCCATCGACCGCGCGCGGCGTCTCGCTGGGCCCCTTGGCACCGGCGGAGATGTGACCTTCGAAGTGGATGACATCTTCAAGTTCGCATCGGACGAACGATTCGACCTGGGCCTTTCCATGGGCGCGCTGCATCACACCGCCGACGCCAAGAGCGCACTGGCCTGCATGGTGGATCGACTGCGC
This sequence comes from Paracoccaceae bacterium, assembly GCA_047635895.1. Taxonomy (GTDB): domain Bacteria; phylum Planctomycetota; class UBA1135; order UBA1135; genus Saltatorellus. The sequence continues at coordinate 7,559 of JBLIHL010000225.1, forward strand.
CCTGACGGACACGTTTACGTCGGGCTCTACCACAAGCCAGGACGCCGCGTCTTCCTGGAAGAAATGGGGCGCCTCGTCGAAACGAAGGGCGAGGAAGCCGCCTTCGCTACCTACCGCGAGCTCGACGGCATCCACAGCGCCGACGAGACGCTTGCGCGCTCTTGGTTCCGTGACCAGGTTCTTCACCCACACGAGACCCAGCACACGCTCAAGGAAGTGGTCGACTGGTTTGACGAGTTCAACCTCGAGCTCGTCACGACCAGCATCAACTACTTCGGCCCTATCAAGAGCCATAAGAAGCTGTTCGCCGACGAACTCAAGCTGGCTGCCGTGTCAAAGAAGGCGCTGTTCAAGCAGCGCCGCTACTACCCGGGCTTCTTCACCGCGTTCGGGCGGCTGCGTCACGAACAGTGATCCAGCCTGGACGCCATGCCTGATCGGGGCTCCCTTTTTTCATGGGCGTGGCGCCAAGCGGTCCGTTCAAATCGCCGCTGGGCCCTGAACTGGCGTTCGGAGCCATCATGCGCCCGATGGCCCCACCGAGGCAGAGGTTGCCCTGGCTTCCGCCGCCCATGGGAACAAGGCCTGGCGTTCTGGAGGCGATCACGTGACCGAAGGCGCGCGCCGGAAGGCCTGACGCCCTGAGCGTCAGTCCGTCGCGATCGAGGAAGGCCGATCCTGTGGCTTCGATCCCGCCGATGGACCCCGTGGAGCTGGTGGCGACGTCACAGTCCCGTGTCCACCGAGAGGCAAAGGGTCGACCCGGACCAGTCAAGGCTCTCGCTCTGGTATCCGTAGCCGCCGAGAGCGAGGAAAGCCACCTATGTCGGCGATGCGGCCGCCACCGGGAATCGGATCGCCCACCGCGAGCGCGACTCGGAGATCGACTTGAGGCGCGGGGGCACTCAGAAACAGAAGCAGCCCCGGCGATCGTTCAAAAGAAGCGAGCCCACGAAACAACGGATCGTTGGTTCGTGGGCTCGGTGAAGGGCAGCTTACGCCCGGCGCTGGAACGTGCCTACTCGGTGATCTGCGGCTCGCTCGCGAGGATCCATGCCGAGCGCTCGAAGGCCGGGTTGAGCGTCACGATGTCGTCGTAGAGGCGCCATGCGCCGTCGCTGTACACGCCCAGGGAGACCGGGTCGAGGATCTTCCGCGCGGCAAACTCGGTGCCGTCGCTGAACTCGATGATCCGGCGGAACTCCGTTCCAGTCCAGTCCAGCTTTCGGATGCTGCCGCACTGGCCGCCATCCGCGTCTTGGAGCGACACGAAGAGGACGCCGTCCTCATCCGTGGCGACGCCGCGGATCGCCGTTTGAGCTTCGGGCTGCCAGTAGACCGTGTCGATCA
>JBLIHL010000226.1:0-8905 GCA_047635895.1 Paracoccaceae bacterium
CCAACCTCGCCGGGGTCCGACTTCCAGGTTCCAAGTCCAAGTGCAGGCATCCGGTCGCCGCCGGAGAAGTTGAGGAATCGCATGGGCGGTATTGAAGCAGATCGATCAGCGATCGAGGAGTCGGAACAGGCGGGCTTCTTCGATGGGCTCCGTACGAAAAGCGCCACGAAGCGTCTGCGTCACGGTTTCGGCGGCTCCCTGCTTCACGCCCCGCATGGCCATGCACTCGTGCTGGGCTCGCACGATCACCGCCACGCCACGCGGACAAAGAACCTCCTCGATCGCGTCGCCAATCTGGGCGGTGAGCGCCTCCTGGGTCTGCAGCCGACGTGCGTACCCTTCGACCACGCGCGAGAGTTTGGAGAGCCCCACCACGCGCCCTGCCGGTAGATAAGCAATGTCGACCATCCCGCGCATCGGGATGACGTGGTGCTCGCAGTGACTGAAGAATTCGGTGCCGCGCAGGATGACGATTTCGTCGTAGCCGCTCACCTCCTCAAAGGTGCGCTCTAGCTCGACGCGTGGGTCCGAACCGTAGCCACGGAAGAGATCGTCCCAGGCCTTGAGGAACCGCTTGGGCGTATCGATCAAGCCCTCGCGATCAGGATCCTCGCCCATGTAGCGTAGGAGCGTGCGAACGCTCTGCAGTGCTTCCTCGCGGGATACGGAGTCGCGCTCAGGTGCGCGGCGAGAGGGAACCGATCGGGGAGCGGGCTGCAGCGTCATGGGCGCAGGTGTGTGGGGGTTGAAAGGCGCCAGAGCCGCACGACGTCGATGGCGAAGGACGCCACGAGCGCGGATACGGACAGCGCCGCGACGGTGACTTTGAGAGCGAGGGGCAGGAACGGTACGAGGCACGCTAGTAGAGCCGAGATCTGCAGCACGCAGCAGACGCGTCGGCGCTGGGAGAACGGCAGTTCGTGCCTAAGGCGAGGCACAGCAGCCAGCAGCAGCAGGAACCCATAGCGCAGTCCACCCGCCGCGAGGATCCATGGTCCCACGACGCCTGTGCGCCAGGCCAAAAGCGACAGGCACGCCACGAGCGCCGCATCGACCTCTTGGTCCAGCCAGCCGCCGAATTGACTCACTGTGCCATCGCGGCGCGCAAGGGCGCCGTCGACACCATCAAGGATCAGCGCCACGATGCCGAGGACGGCCAGACTGAACGTCCACTCCGAAGCGGTGCTTGCATCCAAGACGAACGCGAACAGGACGGCCACGAACGAAGATCGCGCCAGCGTGACACGGTTGGCGCGGCCAAGGATCGGCAGCGGGTGGAAACCAGGACCCAGCAGCCTCTGGCCAGAACCCCAAAGGAGGACAGCCTGGAGGAGCACCGCGACCAGCCCAGCGACGGGCGACAAGCCAGCTGCGACCCAAAGGGCCACGAGCGCGACCGCGGTGCCCGCCGTGACCGCTAGAGCTGCATTCGTGAACTCCCCTCGCAGTCGCGCCTGCGGGAGCGAGGTCTCCCTGATGACCGCCGACGCCGCTCGCCCCGCCACGTTACCGTGTGCGTTAGCCGAGGCCGCTGGTGGTGACGTGGAGACGATGGACATGAATGGACCGAAAGTGAAGGGCGAGGACTCCGAGGCCCACCAGGGAACCGCCTACTGGGCGACCGCGCCGGGTGAAGGAGAGCTCCGAGGAGATCATTGGTATCGCAATCCGATGACCTCAAGCACGGGTGAAGAGGTTCTTGTGCGGACTCTTTACTCAGGAGTGAGCCGTGGCACGGAGGCGCTCGTTCACCATGGTAGGGTTCCGCGCAGCGAGCACGACCGGATGCGCGCCCCCTTCCAAATGGGCGAATTCCCCTTCCCTGTCAAGTACGGATACATGGCCGTGGGCCGGGTCGAGGACGGTCCCGGGGACCTTGTGGGCAAGACCGTGTTCTGCCTCCACCCCCACCAGGACCTCTTTCGCGTGCCTGTGGAGGCTGTGACCGTGGTGCCGGAAGGCATCCCCGCCGAGCGCGCGACGCTGGCCGCCAACATGGAGACCGCGATCAATATCCTGTGGGATGGGCGCCCATGCCTTGGGGACCGGATCACCGTGATCGGCGCGGGCGTCCTCGGCTCGCTCGTCAGCTACCTCGCAGCCCAAATCCCCGGAGCCGACGTCACGCTGGTGGACGTCCTGGCCTCACGTGCCACCGTCGCCGAGGCGCTGGGCGTGTCATTTTTCCAGGCAGAGCCCCGCCCAGGCCCCGCCACCGTCGACGAGTCGCTCCTTGGGAGTGACCTCGTCATCCACACATCCGGCTCGCCCAGAGGCCTGGCCAGCGCGCTCGTCGCGGCTGGCCCCGAGGCTCGCATCGTCGAGGCTTCGTGGTACGGCGATCGCGAGGTCAACGTCGCCCTCGGCGCTGAGTTCCATTCCCAAAGGCTCGAGCTGCGCTCGTCCCAGGTCGGACAGATCCCTCCGCACCAAGCCCGGCGGTGGACCCATCGGCGCAGGCTCGAGCTCGCGCTTAGACTTCTAGCGGATGATCGACTCGACGTTCTCATCTCTAGCGTCGACCCATTCGAAGAGATCGTCCACCGCTTGCCTGCGCGTCTGGCGGAGAATGAAACGCTCTGCGCGGTCTTCTCCTATCGCGCCTAAATCTAGTCTCTTCTCCTCGGCCGAGCCGACCTCCCCTGCCGCACCATGTACTCCGTCAACGTTCGCGATCGCTTCATGATCGCCCATAGCTTCGAAGGCGAGACCTTCGGTCCGGCGCAGGCTCTCCACGGCGCCACCTACGTGGCGGACGTCACGTTCTTCGCTCCCGAGCTCGACCCCGAAGGACTCGTGGTCGACATCGGCGCCGCCTCTGACCAGCTCGCCGCCACGCTCTCGGAGTTCAACTTCAAGAACCTGGACGACATCGAGGAGTTCCAAGGCAAGAACACCACGACCGAGTTCATGGCACGGGTCGTTTTCGATCGCATGCTGGCTCGGCTCCATGGCGGCTCACTCGGCCCGGCCGCCCATGCCGTCACGCGTATCAAGGTCAGCCTTCTCGAGTCGGATGTAGCCTCGGCCGCTTACGAGGGCGACGCGGCCAGCAAGTGATCCAACCAGGACCAGCGCGCTGGACGCTCGTCCTCCCGGGCAGGCTCGACTCCAGGACAGGCGGCACGATCTACGACCGAAGGCTCGTCGAACAGGCCCGCGCTCGGGGTGAGCACGTCCGCGTCGTCGAGCTAGTTGAGGGGCGATACCCAACGCCCAGCCCCGCCGCTGTCCAGGAAGCCGAGCGTGAGTTCGCCGGTTTGCCCGACGGAGAAGTGGTGGTCGTGGACGGACTCGCCCTCGGAGCGCTTCCGGGGCTCGCAGCTGAGCACGCGGGACGGCTTCGACTCGTCGCGCTCGTCCACCATCCCCTTTGCGACGAGGGCATGGAGCTTCGCCATGACCTACTCGACTCCGAGCGACAAGCGCTCGCATGCGTGCAACGCATCGTGGTCACCAGCGAGTTCACGCGCTCCAGGCTCGAAGCCCTCGGCATGATCCCCTCGCAGATCACGCCCTATGTTGTGGAGCCCGGCGTCGACCCGGCGCCCCTGAGCGCGAGCTGGCAACCCGGCACCGAGCTGCGCTTGCTATCGGTCGGCTCCCTGACCCCCAGAAAGGCTCACGTTGACGCGATCCGCGCGCTGGCGGACGTTCTCGTTCAGTCAGAGCAGCCCTGGCGCTGGACCCTCGTCGGGCGCATGGACCTGGACGGTGAAGAGTCCTCGCGAATCCTCCGCACCATCGAAGAGGCGGGTCTTGGGCCCCGCGTCGACGCCCTGGGCGAGGTGAGCGATGTGGACCTGACCCGCCACTACCACGAGAGCCACGTCCTCTTGCATCCGGCACGCTATGAGGGCTTTGGGATGGTCATCACCGAGGCGTTGGCCCGCGGACTCCCTGTCCTGTGCTCCAGCGGCGGCGCGCTCGGCCAAACGCTCGCCGGGCACGGATCCCGAGCCGCAGCCAACGGCGGAGTCGAACTTGCCGGTGCCGTTCACAGGCCGGGGGATACCGCAGCGCTCTCCTCCATCCTGGTAGATCTTCTCGAGACTCGGGAGCGATGGAGCGAATGGCGGGCGACGGCGGTCGATGCGCGGAGCAGGCTCGACGACTGGCGCGCGGCCTCCCAGTCCTTCTCGGTGGCCCTGCACTTCTAACCCACCACGACCCTCGGAAGGGGGAGGCAACCGCTCGTTTTGAGGAGCGGATGGTGGCCGCCACGGCCCGCCCCTCCTACCTTTGGACCCCGCCGCCGATATGATTTTTAACAGCCTCTATTTCCTGTGGTTCTTCGCGTTGGTGTGGAGCCTGTACTGGCTGTTACGCAAGAGTGTTCGGTGGCAGAATTTGCTGCTACTCGGAGCCAGCTACTTTTTCTACGGCTATTGGGATTGGCGCTTCCTGGGGCTGATTCTGTTCTCCACCCTGGTGGACTTCGGCTGCGGACTAGCCATGGAGCGCCACGTGGACAACCCCACGGTCAAGAAGCGCTTCCTTTGGGTTTCACTGTTGGTGAACTTGGGGGCCCTAGGCTTCTTCAAGTACTTCAACTTCTTTGTGGATTCCGCGCGGGTCATGCTTCAGGAGATGGGGTTTGATGGCGGCGACTGGTCCCTGAGAATCGTTTTGCCAGTTGGCATTTCGTTCTACACCTTCCAGACCCTGAGCTACTCGATCGATCGCTATCGGGGGGATGTGCCTGCGGAGCGCAGCTTTCTCAACTTCGCTTTCTTCGTCTCCTTCTTCCCGCAGCTGGTGGCGGGACCCATTGTTCGAGCGCGGGATTTCCTGCCCCAGGCCACGTCGCCAAGAAAATTGGGGTGGCACCAGCAAGCCGAGGGAGTGCAGCTCGCCCTATGGGGCTTATTCAAGAAAGTCGTCGTTGCGGACAACCTAGCTCCGGTGGTGGACGCCGTTTTTTTCGGCGGATGGGGAACTCGGAATGGCCACACGCTTGTTGGCCGTATACGCGTTCACCGTCCAGATCTATTGCGACTTCTCTGGATACACCGATATCGCACGTGGAACGGCGCGCATGCTGGGATTCGAGTTCCCACAGAACTTCCGGCAGCCCTACTTCGCAAGTGACCCGAGCGCCTTTTGGAGGCGTTGGCACATCACGCTCTCCACCTGGCTGAGAGACTATCTGTACATCAGCTTGGGCGGCAATCGTAGGGGCCCCAAGTGGACCTACGTCAATCTCTCGCTGACGATGATTCTGGGTGGTTTGTGGCACGGGGCAGCGTGGAACTACGTCCTGTGGGGCGCTTACCAAGGCCTCTTGCTGGTCGCGCATCGCATGTGGTGCGGCCATCGGTCGAAGCCCCCAGGATCTTCATGGTGGGTACGCGCTTTGAAGTGGGGAGCGTTCTCCCAGCTTGTCTGCTTTGGTTGGCTGCTCTTCCGGGCCCAGTCGATGTCAGACATCGCACGCTTCTTGTCGATGGACAACCTGCTCTCCGCGCAAGGCCTCATGCTGAGTGAGCAGGCTGCGGCCGGGCTAATCATAGGTGGGATTGGGACGCTGGTCGTTGTGGCTTGGGATTGGGCTCTGGTCCGGTCCCGCGGGGATGAAACTCCCCTGACCCTTCAGCACCCAGTGGTCCAAGTCCTCGCTTGCCTTTTCCTCTACGTGAGTATCTCTCTGGGCGGGAGCTTCCTCAACAATGACTTCATCTACTTCCAGTTCTAATAGCTCTAACTCGATGCTTGAGCGCAAAGCAATGAGCTTCTTGGCCCTATTGGCCTTGGGGGTCGCCGTGGTTGAACTGAGTACGGCCCGCGCTCTACCCCTTCAGCGAGGTCGCCATGAGGTGGACCGCAGGATGGCGCAGATCGCTCGCACCGACCAGGCGCCGAAGGCAGTGTTGCTTTCAGATAGCGTTTCCTACGAAGTCCTTGCCGGCGCGCAAGCCACGGAGGGCACGCTAGACCTGTCTTCCAACCAAACGATTGGCGTCGCTGGCATCTACTTCATGTTGCTACGACTATTGGACCATTTGGGTGACGATGCCAAAGGAATCGAGCGGGTGATTTATGTCGTAAGCCCCAAAGCCCTCGATGAGAATCTGGATTCGAAAAAGTACGTCTCCACTTACTTCACGAGCGTCTTCACGAGACCCCAGGAAATCAAGGGGATACAGCAGGCTCTCGGTCGCACTGATCTGGTGAAAGCCATGTCGCAGGCCCGGATGCGTTCGCGCCTGGAACTCCCGTCGAGCCAACGCCAGGGCGTGATCCGTGATCCATTGGGTTCCATGCTGCGTGAGGCTAAACGCAAGCTCAAGCGGGCTAGCGGGATCCCGAAGGCGGTCAACTCCGAGTCGCAAAGGGTGATCAACGAGCGCAGCGCCAACGAGGCATTCGTCTCATCAACCGTTTCGGAGGTGTACCTCACGCTCCTGGCGGAACTTTGCGCAGAGCGAGAAATCGAACTACTACTGATGAGCCCTCCCATTGCGCCGAGCATCCAGTCGGCTAGGGCATCCAGTGGTTACGAGGATCAATTCGCCATCTTTCGGTCTCAGTACCTGTCCGCCCAACCGGCCCTACGCTGGGTTCACCCATGCCCCTATGATCTGCTTGGTGACGCCGCCTTTTATGACGGCGTGCACCTGGAGCAGGGTGCCAAAGATGTGTGGGGCCAAGCCCTGGCGAAGCTCCTGTAATCGGCCGCCCGAAGAAGCCCGCGTCCACAGGCAGCGCCCCTCGAAGCTCTGACTGATCAATGCGCCAACTCCTTACTTCGGTCGCGCGGCACTGCCGACCAGGGTCTCGTGTGGCATGGCGAGCACTCCATCTCGCTCGTAGGCCTTCAGATTCTCGCGCGTCGTCGCCTCGATTCGCTCCCAGACGTCTGCGGGCAGCGCGGCCATGTTGCCCCAGTTCCAGAAGCTCCGGAGCACCGGATCGGACGATGGGGCGTGCCATACGGTGGGCTCCGTGGAGAAGGCGAGGTTGGTCAAACCGGCCTGTCCAAGCATGCCCTCGTAGATGCTGAGGTCCGTGACGCCGAACAGCGGTCCGTGTGGCAGGTCCTCGGGAGAGCCATGGGCCGCGACAGCACCGAAGAATGCGCCAATGCTGCTCTGCGCCTCGGGTGCGCCGAAGACCGCGAAGGCGAAGCGGCCGCCAGGCTTCAACACGCGGCGAATTTCGCGGAAGACCTTCTCGGGCCGTGCAAGGTGATGGACCGTGAAGCTGCTCACCACGGCGTCGAAACTCTCATCTTCAAACGGGAGCGACTCTGCATCCGCCTCCTCAAAGGAGAGAGCCGGATAGCGAGCCTTCGCAACCTCGATCATGGATGCAGAGAAGTCGATGCCGACGACGTCAGCCCCGGTCTCGGCCAGCGCAGCAGCGATATGACCGGGCCCGGAACCAACCTCAAGCACTCGCTCTCCAGCCTCGATTCGCGCCGCTTGCACGAGCAATGGAGCGGCAGGCACCGTCAGGCCCGCGAAGCCCTCAAGGTATTCATCTGCGCAGCGGCTCCAGGTCTCGTGCTCGAACTTTTGGACAGCGTCGGGGGCGGAGGAGGACATGATTTTCCTGGGCTGGGGTTAGGTGTAGTCCTGACCTCCGAAGCTAACTTCATGTGGTCGAAGTCGCCACGGCGCTGGCGAGAATGGTCGTTTGGAGGAGTTCGTGGCGGATCAGGCGCTCGCCGGGCACGGACCCCGAGCCGCAGCCACAGGCGAGGTCGAACTTGCTAGCGCCGCCCATGGAACAGGGGGCGCCTCGGAGCTCTCGCCCAGGCTGGCAGATCTTCTGGGGAGTCGAGAGCGATGGAGCGAATGGCGCGCGACGGCGCTCCACGCACGCCGTAAGCTTGCCGGCTGCCGCGCGGCATCCGAGTTTTTCTCGGCAGCCCTGCAGGTCTGACCCAGCGGCCCCACCACCGCGCCCCAGCCCCCTATTTCTCGGACCGAACGCCGCCGATGTCGCCCCACAACACTGCCCCATCGACCGAAGGTTTTGATTCCGAATGGCTCACGCTCCGGCGTGACGCAGATGCCCGAGCCCGCACGGAGTCGACCGAGGCCCTGCTGCACGCTATCGCGCTCCCTGGTTCGCAGAAGAGACTGTCCCCCCTCGACATCGTCGACCTCGGTTCGGGCTCCGGAAGCAACGCGCTCTACCTCATGCCGAACCTGGCGGCTTCGGGCGTTCATCGCCAGCGCTGGGTCCTCGTCGACCGCGATGAAGACCTCCTGGAGGAGGCCGTCTCCGCGCTCGCCGAAGAAACGAGCCGCGTCAGCGAGACCATTGGCGCCACCCTCGAGATTGAAGTGTCCACGTGCTGCGTAGACATGGCAACCGAGATGGACGACGTCCCGATCAAGGGAGCTCAGCTCGTGACCGCCTCCGCGCTCCTCGACCTCGTCTCGGGACACTGGGTCACGGACCTTTCCTCGAGGCTTGAGCACTTCCACGTCGGCGCGGCCCTGATGACTCTCAACTTCGACGGCCACGTGGAGTGGAGTCCGATGGAGCCGAGCTACGACGACAAGATCATGGCGGCCTTCCACGCAGACATGCGCCGCGACAAGGGTTTCGGCCCGGCACTCGGCTCGGACGCCGTCACGACCTTCGGCCGTGCGACGGTCAAGCGAGGCACGACGGTCCAGTGTTTCGATGCTTCGTGGATCCTGGACGATCTCGATACGGAGCTCCAGGAGCGCTACCTCGAGGACATCCACCGGACCCTGCGCGGGAGCGATGTTGATGCTTCCCTGGTCAAGGAGTGGTACGAGCGCCGCCGCCGCTGGATCGATACGGACGAGAGCGACCTCGTCGTCGGGCACTACGACATCCTGGCACTGCGCGCCCCCGTCTAACCGCTGGCTTGTCCGCTGGCTTGTCCGCTGGGTTGTCCGCTGGGTTGTCCGCTGGGTAGACG
>JBLIHL010000227.1:0-8850 GCA_047635895.1 Paracoccaceae bacterium
GATACACGCCCCACATGCCGTTGTAGTTCGCGGCGCTTGAGTTTGGCGCTGAGTCGAAGTAGCCAACCTCCACGGGGTTCGAGGGGTCGGTCAGCGCGTCGTAGATGCGCAGCCCGTCGTTGTAGTTAGCTTGGAACAAGAGCCCGTTAGCGGTGAACATATTGTGACCCACGGCCACTCCACCATTGGTGAACGCATTGGTGTACGTGGTGTTCGCCAGGTCGGACACATCAAACACGTGCGTGGTGGTGTTGATCGATCCGTCCTCGTCCAGCTCATCGCCGAGATAGAAGGTCTGGCGGTCCTCGGAGAGGATCCCCTGGTGGCTGTACACCCGGCCAGGGTAAATGACCTGGGCCAGCGGGATGATGTTCTGCTTGTCCGTCACGTCGAGCACCGAGAGGCCGGGGTCGGCCCAGCCGCCGTTGAAGCCCGAGCAGCAGAAAGCGATCTGCTTTCCGGAGTACGGCCCCGATGTGTAGGTGACGACCTGCGCGTCATGCACGTAGCGATCGTCCCAGCTCGATACGTACTGGGGGTCACCCGGGTTCGCCAGGTCGTAGATCCGAAGGCCGTTGCCGCTGCCGCCGCAGCGGTAGAGGAATCCGCTGACCGTATCGACCACGACGTTGTGGGACGCCGTAGAACCTCCGGTCGTCACGGTTCGCTCCAGGGAGATCACTCCGGTGTCCACGCTAGAGAGGTCAATGACCTGAATGCCGTCGCCCGCTTCGGTCACCGCGTAGGCGCGATCCGCATAGGTTCGGATGTCTCGCCAAATGCTGCTCGGGCCGGGAATCGCGCCGATGACGACCGGGAGGTCGGGATCGGTGACCTCGACGACGACCGTCGCGCTTTCAAGGCCGACCAGTGCGTACTCGCGACCACTAGGTGATGCGTAGCCCCAGATGTCGTTGTTCCGGTTGCCGCCGCCCAGGTCAGCGATCGTCAGCCACGAGTGCAGGGTGACGTCGAGGCTGTCGAACATGCCGCCGGCCTGCATCGTGTTGCCGCCTCCGCCCGGAAGGATCGCGCTCGCGGGAAGACCGCGAACGTAGCCACTTCCAGCGACGGGCGCCTTGAGATGAAGAAGCTTCGGGTCGTCCTCGTGCGCGAAGACTGAACTTGAGACAGAGAGGAGCGTGACGATCAGCGTCGCCGTTGTGCGCTTAGGTAGGGTTGCTTTCATTCGGTGTCCTGCGATCCGGTGTGGGAGCGAGCACGCCATTCCAGGCGGGCTCGATCCTCCGACCTTACTCCTAACCACTCGATTCAGGCGCTTCGCCCCCCCCGAAGTCCTCGCCTTGAGGACTTTCGACGCGCAGCGGTCGCGAATCAAGAACCTGCCGTACTCGGTCTTTCCGAAGCGACTCCGGACAGGCCGTCGACAAGCCCAGCGGCCCCCTTCCGTGATTCGAGGCGTCGGGGGGGGGGCGCAGCGCGTTGCCCGTGGCTCATGACCCGCAGTACGCCGCCCGAATTGCGGCGCCGCGCTGCCCGAACCCACAGGTCGCTACGAAGCGTATCGCGAAGGAGAATGGCTCGACCGCCGCGCGCCGGTCGACCGACGACTCGCAAGCATTTACCTGTACGGTACCAGGCACCGCACAGGTAAATGCCGCGTTAGGTTCGTGCTACCGGGTGAGCGATCGCCCCGCCATGGCGCACACTCAGCGCACGGATCCAGCTCAGCAGCAGAGCCAGGAGGATCCAACCGGAACCGCCCAGTACCGCGGTCCAGGTCGGCGGCTTCGGGCCTCCGAGCGACATGGGCGGAATGACGGCCGAGCAGCCTCCGCCCTCACCCCCCGCGGACTGCTCACCCGTGAAGGTGAAGCCATCGGTCATCGTCACGGCCTGACCGGTCTCGGTATCCATGACGACCAGCGACGTAGTCCCTACGCTGCTCCCGGGAGCGACCACCCGTAGTGACCCGCTGCTTTCGAAAGTCGTCTGACCCGGAGAACCGCCCGTTCCCGTCCGCGTATCCGCGCCGAACAACACGCGCGTGTTCTCGGTGAAGCCAGCGCCGAAGAGCGTGATCGTCGCGCCGCCCTGGCGGTCTGCCTCGTCCGGCGTCACGAGCGAGATCACCGGATCGGGCGTTGCGACGTAGGTAAAGGCCGTCTCGGCCGAGAGCCCACCTGGCGCCAGAATGCGCATGACGTAGGGTCCGCCGGGAATGCCACCCGAGGTCTCCACGCGCATGCGGGTGGGCGACTCCACGTAGACCTCCGACTGCACGACACCGTCGATCTCGACCTGGAGATCCGGAACGAGGTTACGGCCAGAGATGATGACCACCGTGCCGCCGTTCGCAGAGCCGACCTGGGGGAAGACCGCCGTTACGTCTGGTACGGCGGACACAGTAAAGGTGTCCTGTCCGCGCCCCTCGATGCCCGAAGGATCGATTACAACCACGTCGTGGGCGCCTGCGATCGTGGCCGTCGTCCGGAGCGTGATGGTCGATGAATCAACGACGGTGCAGCCGTTCGGCACGCCGTCCCGGTAGATCCGATCGCCGATGACGACCCGGACGCCGGCACGGAAGTTCTCACCTACGATCAGGATATCGGTGCCACCCTCCGGGTCACCTGAGCTTGGGTCCGCGCTCAGAATGATCGGGCTGGGCGGAGTGATCTCGAGTCCACCGACCAGGCGGTCGCGCGCCCCCAACGGATCGGTGACCGTCAGATCCACGTGCCCGGTGGACGCGCCCGCCGGGACGGTCGCATGGAAGGTAACGACCCCACCGCTGAACACGATGTTGGTGAGGCTGATGCTGGGATCGCTGCACTCCAGGCTCGAGCCCGTGACGAGACCGCTCCCCCCCACGTTACGCGTCACCGTCTCACCCAGGATCAGCCGGAGCGGATAGTCGTCGCTAACCCGCCCCAGCGAGAGGGAGTTCGCGGCGACGGCCGTCCGCGTGCCAAGGTCCTTCGCTTCTCCACCTCCAAGGCTCGTGACGCCGAGATCGGTCGTGCTGAAGTCCGTGTGAATCGTCTGGCCGCCGCCCAGGTTCGCGCTCGAAACCGGCTGGTCGAGCGGCTCGGCATAGACCGAGTAATTCCCAGGACGGAGTCCCTCTAGCGTGTAGTCGCCGCTCGAGTTCGCGAGCGTCGCGCCTACCAGCCGGCCGTCAGGATCCGTGGCCGCCACGTGGGCGCCCGCAATCCCCGAACCGTTCGAGCGGATGACGCGTCCGCTGATCTGGCCAAAGCTGGACTCCGGATAGACGTGGCGCATCCCGTTCTGATCGTCGATCGAGAGGCTCCGGTGAAGGATCACGGTGGAGTCGACGTACGGGTACATCGTGGCTCCGCAGACACCGCTGTGATCCAGGCCCACGAGATGGCCCAGCTCATGCGTCGCGACGTCTTGGATGTCGAATCGAGCCGTTTCACCCGACGTCGAGAAGCGAAAGTTCTTGCCGTTGAACACGACGTCCGCGTCGATGATGCGGCCGTCGGTGAAGAAGGTCACAGGCGTGATGGCGACGATACCGCTCGCACCGGCGAAGTAGCCGGACGAGCCTGTCTCGTCAAACACCACGAGGTGGATATCGTTGCTCTGCCAGTCTCGCCGCTGGGTCGATGAAGGCGTGTCGTCGATCACGATTCGGGCCTGCGAGCCATACACGGCGTTCCACTGATCCACGGCGTTGCGAAGCGCCGTCTCCTCGCTGCCATCCGCGACGTCATCCGACCCGTCGGAGTTGAAGACGAGCGAGATGTTCTCAGGCGAGCTCCAGCTCAGCGGCGTTCCGTTCACGGAGTAGCGCAGGCGCACGTGCGCCGTCACGGTCGCGACAAGAATCGCCGTCACCGAGAAGGCTGTGAGTGCTCGCGAGCTCGCCTTGAGAGGCCAGGCGGCACGTCCCCTCTTCGAGCGCAGCATCAGCGCTGTCCGTCCGTGGAGTCCTCTTCCGCGGCCGGGACGCCGGGCGAAGTCGGCGGCTCGCCGGCCTCGTTGAACTCGGTCACCACGCGCTTCTGGGACGCGGCTTCGATGCGTGCCACCAGGTCGGCGTAGTCCATCATCTCGAGCCCATCGACCGTCCGCGTGGAACGGGCGCTGATCAGGCTCACGTGGTCGCCTGTCTGCACGGCCATTCGCGAGCCGTCCGACCCGGTGACAATGCGGTACTTGCCCTGGCTTAGACCCACCGGAACGCGCATGCCGTTCGCCGACTCATCGGTGAGAAACAGCACCACCTCTTCACCGAGAGCCAGTCGGGGCATGCCTGGGATCATGGTCCCGCGACCGGTCGCGAGAACGCCTCCGGGAAGGCGGATCGTGCGCTCGGTCTCGCCCGGGCCCCAGAAGGTCCGCTCGACGTCGATGATCCAGTCGGTGAAGATCTCGCCCTTGGACGTCTCGCCGCTCGTGCCCGTCACAACGGTGCCCTGGAGCACGAGCTCCGAACGAGAGAACGTCTCGTCGAGGTCCATCCGAATCGCCGTTCCCGCCTGGGACGACGTACGGAGGCCGGGGAAAAAAGCAGGAGCAAGGACACCGGCTACGAGACCGGCGGTGCACGCAAGGAGAGGGATTGGACGCATCGAAGAAGGCTCTGCAGCTCGGGGATGGTGGGGATGGCTGCTAGCCGGCGGGGGAAGCCGTAGTGCAAGCAGCACAGGCTTCGTCGGGATTCCCCCCGCTCCGTCTTGATCCGGGGCGCGGGATCGCCCCCGCCGCTCTCGAATTGACCCACTCCCGCAATGAGGCCTCGCGCTTGGCGCCGGAGCCCGCCCCCCGTCCCTGGGATAGAGTTCGAACGTCCCCGCTCGTCCTGCCACCCCCCACCCGTATCCTCCCCGTGGAAGCCGATCGTCTCCTCGCACGCATGTGCCGCCGTCACGCCCTCGATCCCGAGGAAGCGAACGACCTCACCCACCTCGTAAAGCGCGCGATCATCTCGCCGACCCCCGTGCGGAAAAAAATTCTAGGGATCATCGACGGAGCCCTCGCGAGGCGAGCGGATGGCGACCCAAGCGCCACCCTCGACGCGGTCGAGCACGACCTCGACGAAGAGGTACTACTCGCCGTCGCGCGGCGGGTCCATAGCTGGGAGCCCGGCACCCGCCTGGACGGGTTCGGGCTCACCGACTCCTGAATCGATCAGCGCGGGTTGCGGCGATCGAGCTCCTTGCGGAGCCGGTTGACGATGCGCCCCAATTCGGCGACTTCTTGCTCGAGCTGCTCGACGCGCTCGCGAAGCGCTACGTCCGAAGCCGGACGACGCTCGCGACGGGTCTCGATCTCGATGTAACCCTCTGGAAGTGCATCACCCCCGCGACGCTCCTTGCGGTTCATGCGCACGCGCGCCCTGCGGGGCGCCGGGGCTTCGATTTCTTCCACGATTTCGACGACTTCGACGTCCTCGATCGCCGCGACGCCGCCGCCGGAGTAGCCGAGACCACGCAGCCTCTGGTTGACGGCGGGCAGGACTACTTCCACTTCCTCCTCCACTTCTTCCTCCGTGAAGAAGTCCTCGATGATGGGCTCCTCAAGCTCGAACTCCACGATGATGGGCTCCTCCACCAACTGGACCGGACGAGCGAAGGTGATTCGCTGGCCTGCTGCGCCATCGACCGCGCCGCGTGACGCGAGGACGATCGACACCTTGCGCTCCTCGCCGCCGCGCTCGAACTCGACCGTCGCCGTGTCCCCAACCATGAGGTCGACCAATGTCGCGATGAGCTCATCGGCTGACTCGACGGGCATCTCCTCGGACACGACGATGACGTCGCCAGGCAGGAGACCGGCCTTCGCCGCCGGGCTACCCGGTGTCACCGTTCCGACGATGGCACCGCCCGCATCGGGATCCATGTTGAGAGAGATCCCCATGTAGCCGCGCTCGTCGGACATCCCCACGCTCGCCATGGCTTCGAGTCCATTGGTGACGTCTTCCAAGGTCTGCTGCGCGTCCGCGCTGGTCACGTCCGTGAGCAACAGACCGACAGCCGAAAGATCCGTGGCAAGAATCCGAGCCACCTCGGCATCGATGTCGATGCCCAGCTCGGGAACGGCCTTGGGAGCCGGCGCCTCGGGCGCGACAGTCTGCACCAACGCAACGAGCTTGGCCCCGTGCTTCGCCGCGCAGGCCGCGCAGGCACACTGACATGAGGCTGCTTCGGTGGCCGTCTCCGCAGCGGACCCCTGGGGAGCGAAGGTTGCAGGTGCAGCGTGCGACAGGCAAACGAGTGCCGACGCCGCGGAGGCGCCAAGGAGGGAGAAGCGGATCGATTTCATGGGAGTCTCAGAGTCGGTGTCTCGAAGTCGGAGTGCGGGTCGTCGACGCGTGCCGGATCGGGTGAATCCCCACAGGCGCGTGGCTACGTACCGTAATACCCCCGCCACGCTTCGCCACCCGAGCGGGGAAGACAGCTCGTAAAACTACGAAGAAGCCCCCTCCACGTGCCGAAAATGAGGCGCGGGGGAGGGGGCTCGGGAAGGGAGGCGGCCCGTGGGCCGCAGGCCCTCTGAATCAGCGGCGGCGGCGCCGCTTCTTCGTCTGCTTGGGAGCGAACTTCACTTCCATCGGAGCCGCTACCTTGCCGTCCTCGCCGACGACGACCTTCGCGGTCTTGCTCTTGAGCGTCTCGTGCCAGAACGTGACCTCGTGCTCGCCCGGGGGCAGGCCGTCCAGCGAGAATTTGCCGTCCGCATCGGTCAGCGTGAAGTGCGTCGCGTCCGCCACGTACACCCAGGAGTTCATCCAGGTGTGCATGTCGCAGGTGACCTTGACGGGTTCGGCCTCCGTGAAGGTCCGCTCGACGTGCTTGCCAGCCGTGACGGTCTGGTTGAGCGCCTCGTTGGCCATGGCGATCAGGTGAACGTTGTGGGACGTTTCATCTGAGTTGAGGAACGACACGGTCGCGCCCTTGGGCACCACGAGCATGTGCGGAATGAAGCGGCAGCCCTTCTGATCCAGGAGGTACGGCTCCTTCGGAATCTCGACCTCAACGCCCGCGACCTTGACGGTGACGACGACGTTTTGGATGCCGCCCTCCTTCGAGATGATGAGCGCCATGTTGTCATCGTCGACGGTCTCCCCTGTGGGGCAGCACCCCTCGGCGGCCCTGGCCGGAATAGAGAGCGGCTTCGCCTCGGGGATTTCACCGTCGAAGAGAACGGTTCCCATGACCTGAGGTGCAGCCTTCGTTTCCTTGGCGGCCGCAGGAGCTTCCTCCTGCACAGCAGTGGCCCCTCCTGCGATTCCCTGGGAGCTGGTGCTCGCGAGCGGAGCCGCGAAGAGTGCGCCCGTGGCCGTAAAGAGAGACGCCGTAAAGAGTGACGCCGTCAGCGAGGTAGCGCAGATGGCTCCGATCCGAGTCTGAAGTCGATTCATGGTGTGATTATAGGGGGTCAGAGAGATCGTCACAGACGAGGAGTCACAGGATGGCTAGCAAGTCGCCCAGGCTGGGGCAGTGTCCCCACGATTGGTGTCGCCCAATCGACAAAGGCTTCCGCGACATCGTTATTACCCTTCATGAACTCAGCCGGAACGAGCCGCGTCGCCGCGGCCACGTCCACGAGCTTGTTGACCACGTAGACGGGCTGGTAGCTGCCATCGTCGTCGCCGCGCTGAATCCCGAGGGAGCCATGGTTCACGTCTCCACTTGTCGCGACGTCCACGGCCGCGCGACCGACCTCGCGGGCCTCGAGCGCGTCCTGATCAGAGACCACTCCGAAGAAGCTGCGCTGGAGATAGCCGAACGTATCGGCGCGCACGCGGCTGGCCGCCGTGACCTGGGTCTTGACCAGGTTGGCCAGGTAGTCGCCGAGGGCGCCGGTGCCGCTGAGCTGGACGTTGCCGTGGCTATCTACCTCGCTGCCCTGGGCGATGTGTTGGCCGCTGGCGTCATGGATGCCCTCGCTGACCGCGACCAGGCAGCGCCCGTGACGGTGCAGCATTTCCTCGACCGAGTCGCAGAACGCATTCCGATCGAACGTCTGCTCGGGCAGGTAAATCAGGTGGGGTCCGTCGTCCGGGTGACGGCGGGCCAGGCGGCTCGCGGCCGTCAGCCAGCCGGCGTGGCGGCCCATCACCACGTTGATCTTCACGCCGCCGAGGCTGCGGTTGTCCTGGTCGTCCCCCATGAAGGCCTGGGCGACAAAGCGCGCCGCCGAGCCGTAACCCGGCGTGTGATCGCAGCACGCGAGGTCGTTGTCGATCGTTTTCGGCACGTGAAAAAGGCGGACGTCGTAGCCCTTCGCGATCGCAGCTTCGTTCAGGAGATGGGCCGTCTCCGCTGAATCGTTGCCGCCGACGTAGAAGAAGTAGCGGATGTCGTGGGCCTCGAAGACCTTGAGGATCCGCTCAGCCGACTCCGCGGAGGGCTTCTGGCGGACCGACCCGAGGGCTGCAGCCGGCGTCAGCGCGACTTTCTCAAGCTCTTCCCGAGACTCACGCCCTAGATCGATCAGGCGCTCTTCCATGAGGCCCTCGATGCCGTTGAGGGCGCCGTAGACGCCAGCGATGTCTCGGTGCTCGACGCAGCGCTCAACGAGCCCCACGAGGCTCTGATTGATGACGGCCGTGGGGCCGCCGGATTGACCGATGAGAGCGTGTCCGCGAAGGGATGCCATGGTGATCTGAAGGGGGGTCGGGGACGGGTGGGGTGCTGGAGGAAGCCCAGAGCGGGTGTTCAGCACCATGTACTAAGGTCGGATTCGCCTCTTGGGAATCACCGGATGTGGATTCCGAGGGCGGCGCCACGCGGTTTGAGCGGCGGATGGACCCCATCCTGGGCGATCCTTGGGCCTCCTCCACAGAATTCCGGGCTCATGCAGTTGCCCCACGCCCCCAACATCCCTAATCTTCTCGGCTCGCAGCGACCT
>JBLIHL010000228.1:0-8846 GCA_047635895.1 Paracoccaceae bacterium
GTGATGACGCGAGCCCGTCCACTGGAGTCCGTGACCTCGAGACGTTCACTCCCGTCGAGACCCGTGAGGTGGATGTCCACCTGGCGGGGGAGGACCAGTTCGCCGCGCGCGTTCTTCGACAGCCAGCTGGTCCCCTTCGGGACCGTCGCTTGGGGCGTCGGGGCGATCGCGCGACGTGGTCGGCGCTCGATCGGGGCGCAGGCTACGGCGAACGAGAGGGCGAGGCACCCTAGGGCGGGTACCAGGCGTCTGCGCGCGCACTTGGCTCGAGGTTCCGGCGCGGCTATGGGTTGGTTCATGCGAAGGGGAGTTTCTGCGCGGGGTCGGTGGCCTCTGGAGGTTCGAGCCCCATCACGCGGAAGCCCGCTGGGGAGATGATTCGTCCCCGTGGGGTCTTCTGGACGAAGCCGGAGCGCAGAAGGTGCGGTTCGAAGACATCCTCGATGGTGTCCTCCGTCTCGCTGACGACCGCGGCGATCGTCTTGAGCGCTGCCGGCTTGGGGAAATGCTGGGCGAGGCAGCGAAGGATACGGCGATCCATTTCCTCCAGGCCGCTGGAGTCCACGCCGATGCTCTTCAGCGTGGTCATGGCCAGCTCGACGGTAATCGTGTCCACGCCGGTGACCTGGGCCCGATCACGGGCTCGCTTGAGGAAGCGACCTGCGATACGCGGGGTCCCACGGCTTCGCTCGCCGAGTAGCTGAGCCGCATCATCCTCAAGTCCGATGCCCAGGATCCCGGCAGCGCGGTGGAGGATGGTGACCAGATCGCTGGCCGGATAGGGATCGAGGCGTTCGATGAGGCCGAATCTCGCTCGGAACGGTGCGGAGAGAAGTCCCTCGCGCGTGGTCGCGCCCACGAGGGTGAAGGGCTCCACGGTGATGGGGAGAACGCGGGCGTGGGGGCCCGAGTCGATGGTCATCTCTACGCGGAAGTCCTCCATGGCGGTATAGAGGTACTCCTCGACGCTGATCGGCAGGCGGTGGATCTCGTCGATGAACATGACGTCGCCACGCTTGAGGCTCGTCAGGAGGCCGACGAGGTCGCGTGGCTTGTCCAGTGCGGGCCCGGATGTTGCATGCAGCTCGCTCCCGAGCTCCTCCGAGAGGATTCGCGCCAGGCTCGTCTTGCCCAGGCCGGGTGGACCGCAGAACAAGACGTGGTCAGGCGGCTCGCTGCGACCTTTCGCCGCACCCAGGTGGACGTTCAAGTTCGCGACAATCCCGCGCTGCCCCACGAATTCTGAAAGTGTCCCGGGGCGGAGGCCTACCTCCGTGATGCGCTCTGGGGCCGGTTCACCGCTGCTGCCAGAGGTGGAGCCGGCGAGTGCGCCCGCATGAAATACGTGATCGGCCGCCGGACCGGGCTCCTGGGGACCGCCACGGGCGTCGTCTTTGGGTTGCTGAACGTTCACCAGCCCATTCTGGGCGCCCTTGCCCCTCGGTTGCACGTTCAATCAGCAGAGATCCAGGAGCGCACTTCTCGGAGGGCAGACTGGGATTTCTTGACACTAGGCAAGCGCGGCCTCAGACTTCGGCTGTGCTCTTTTCCCCGTCGGGGCTGTTCCAGATGTGCGCGATCGCTCGATCCCGCCCATTTCTCGGTCTCAATACGTGGTTAGCCGCACATCTCAGGTTCTTTCGGCCTCTCGCCGACGGGAGCCAGCGCTCTTTGTAGATGAATTAGGGTCGATCGAAGTGGTTGCTTAGCAGTCACTTACGTCATGGGATTGCCGTTCTCGCTCAGGCGCGACGGCGTTGTCCCTGAAGCAGGCACGTCAGTTGTGGCGTTTCCTGTGCGACGTGATCGGTTCATTCAACGATTCGTGTCTCTCCTTCTTCCATCTCTCGGGGGCAGGCGAGCTGCAAATCGATGATCTGGTGGGCGATTTGCCCGGCGGGATTGGGAAACCATCCCCCGTCGACCAACTAGTCCCCTCGCTCGACCTTCGTCCCTTCCTCCTGGATCCCGCCCCCCCCAGGGCCTCACCTGCGGCGCATCGTCAAGATGCCCGGCGGTGAAGTCTCCCCGGCGACCTCCCCGACCTCTATCACTCGGCAAGCCGATCGACCATCGGCGCATTACATGCCAAGAGACAACATGACTGCGAATCCGTTTGTTCAACGACCGCGCCTGTGCCAAACGGCGCTGGTTTCGACATCCCTCCTAGTCGCCGCGTCGTGTGGTGCATTCGACAGCGATAAGAACTCCGTCGAAGGCGAGAGTGGTTCGGGCGCTATCCTGCGACTGAACGAGGTCAGCAATGGTTTCGGCCAGCTGCTACCCCACACCGTCCAGGTGCCTGGGACTAACGAGATCCGTTCGATCCGCTCGATCAACGACATCGTCGAGAATGTGATGCGCGGCAACGCCATCCTCCCGACGGTGACGTATCCGCTCGAGGCGATCGAGCCGGACAACACGCCGGGCAACCACTACATCTACGCGAACTTCACGCAGGTGATCGACCCGCTGTCCGTGCTCAACCCGAGCCCGACCAACACCGGTCTTTCCGGCCCCGTGAGCGTCACGACGATCAACGCCATGACCGGCTCTTCGCTCTCGGCGGAAGGGCGTGCGTTCGTGGGTGGCAAGACGCTTGTGCGTCCGGTCGGCGGCGGCGCCCTTGAGCTCCAGCAGTGGGTGGAATTCGACGAGACGCTCGGCGTGCTCGTCGCCACCGCGCTTGGCCAAGAGAACGGCTTTCAGGCCTCTGGCTTCCCGGGGCTCGGCTCGTCTCCTTCGAACGCTCGGACGCTCGTCTCAAACAAGACGATCCTCTTCGTGTCCGACTCCGATGACAACCTCGCCTCCTTCGAGACGTTCCCCCTGGGAGTGACGCTTCGCTTCCGCGTGACGACGGCTCTGAACGCCGCGAACGGCGAGTCTCTCGACGGGCAAGTCCTCGCCGCGACGACGGTGGGCTCGGACACGCTTCCCCCGGAGCTCCTGCGCACGCCGCCGCCCGCGGAACGCCCGCTGATCTCGCCTGGTAACGGCGATATCAACGTTGATCCGGAGACGACGGTGCGCTTTGAGTTCACCGAGCCGGTTCAGCCGTACTCGGTGGGTGAGGTCCTTGGTCAGGGTCCGCCGCTTCTCTCGAGCGCGGTGAAAATTACATTTGGTCCGCCCACTGGCGTGACCGAGGTGCCGGTCAACGTGCTGCCCATCAGCCCGTTCGACCTCTCGACGTACGTCGTGACCCCGGGCTTCCAGTTCCCCGGACAGGGGCCTGAGTTTCTGACCTGCGGCACGTTCTCCACGGTGTCGGTGGCTCTCGCCACTGGCCAGGTGGAAGACATGGCTCTCCAGGAGGACCCGACCACGGGTCTGCTTATTGCCAACGTGAACACCCGTAGCGCGGACACGATGTTCGAGACCGGCGAAGGTCCCGGTGTCGTGAACGCCCCCGTGGCCCCCGACGTCATCTACGTCGGACGCAGTGGTGCGAACTCGGGTATCTCCGTGGTCGACCTCTGCGGCTTTGGTCAGTCGACGGGCAACCCGATCAGCAGCATGCCTTACCCGCTTGAGGGTGAGAGCCGCTTCCCGTACGACCCGAACGTTTCGCAGAACCCGGTCGTCAGGCCGATCCTCAACCCGGGCGAGTGCACGATTGATGGTGGTTCGGCCGGCGTTTTCACGCTCACGCTCGACAGTAGCTTCAACGATCTCGTGGTGACTGCGCCGGCTGTGAGCTCGGCGACGGACATTCACTTTGGTCACGCGCTGGACGGAACCTTCCGGAACTCGCCGCCTCCGTTCGGCTGCCAGGCTGGCGGTGGCAACGTTTGTGCTCTGGACGGTCTGAAAATCATCGCCGCTGTTGCGACGAACCAGCCGAACACGCTGGCTCCCGCGGCCGCCAACCAGTTTGGTGGCGCCAACCCCGGCTACGAGAACATCATCTCGTGGGCTCCGCACCCGAACCCGCCGGGACTTTCGTTCCCGCCGGCGTGTGTCTCCCCGTTCCTCGCCGGCGCTGAGCCGACGACGATTGACCCCCAGGTCAACCCAACGACTGGCGGGGTGACACCCGTTCAGAACCTTCTGGTCTCGGGTAACCCGTTCCCTATTCCGGCCAACGGGGTTCCGCCGACGGGCCTCCTGACGCTGGAGCAGAACCAGTTCTTCCTCGGGCCGTCCTTCGGTCAGACGAACCCGCTGCTCTGCAACGTCTACCAGATTCGCCAGCAGGTCGGCCACTTCCTCTACGTCGCGGACCGTCCGCGTAACGAGATCGTGGTGTTCAACTCGAACCGGATGCTGGTCGTCGATCGAATCGCCGTTGCGGACCCGACGTCCATGGCGCTCGGTCCGAACATCGACGTCCTCGCGGTGACGAACCAGCTCGCGGACACGGTGACGTTCATCGACATCAACCCGGCCTCGGCGCAGTTCCACCGGATCGTCAAGCGGGTCGAAGTGGGCAACTCGCCGCGCGGTCTCGCGTTCGAGCCTTCCAACGAAGACCTCATCATCTGTAACGAGCTGGACAGCTCGATCACGATCATCGCCGCGAGCAACCTTCTGGTGCGCCGGACGATCAACTCGCAGCTGAACCGCCCGTTCGAGCTCGCGGTGACCCCGCGCATGACGACGTTCTCGTTCGCGCGTGGCGTGTACTTCGCCTACATCCTGAACCGCACGGGCACCGTGGCTTTCTTTGAGTCCGGTCCGAACGGTGTGAACGGTTGGGGCTTCGACGACGTCGTCGGCATCCTTCCATTCGATTTCCAGGCACCCAAGACGATCCAGCTGGATCCGATCAACCTCGATGCTTCGGTCTATATCGTCCATGAGGGCGCCATTGACCCGAACACGAACGTTGCCGGGCCTTTGGGCGAGGGCGCTGTCTCGCGTCTCCGGATCGAGAGTGGTTTGTTTGGTCAGATCCTCCTGAGCCAGTCAGGTGCGGGCGCCTCGAACTTCCGAGACCTGGCCTTCAGCGTTCCGCTGTCGCTCAGCCAGACTCAAGGACAGCTCTCGGGCATTCCGGTCGACATTGCGTTCGACAACCAGCGCAACGTGGGCGGCCTTGTGGGCCCGAGCAACGTCTTCAGCGCGGGCTCGCCGATTCCAGGCAACAACAAGTCGGTGATTCGATTTGGCGCCAACGGTACCGGCGGTGCTCAGAACACCTCTGAGGCCCAGTTCCTGTTTGCGGCCGTTCCGAACCCGGTGGGGGGCAGCGGCGTCATCGACGTGCTGGCTCTCGGCGCGACGGGCACGCCGCGCTACGATGTGGATCCGTACCGTGTGGGCATCCAGTCGATCCCGGTCCCGCAGGTCGCCGTGCTCTCGGACTACTTCCGAGAGTAGGCGCTGCCCGGTTGAAGAACCGGTAGCCGCTAGCAAGCGCCCCGCGGAAGAGCTCTTATGCTCTTCCGCGGGGCGCTTCTTTTATCGTGGCATCCCGCGTGAGGACCCGCTCGAATGGTGCACAGGATGGACGCGTTAACAGAGAGTTCAGAGACGGCGACGAAGGACCCTCGGGCCGTCCAGGGAATGTTCGCACGGATTGCGGGTCGCTACGACCTGGCGAACCGTGTGCTTTCTGGCGGCGTGGACACACGCTGGCGCCGCAAGGTGGTCCGTCGAGCGGGCGGGGACCTGACGGGAAAGCGAGCGATCGATGTGGCCTGTGGTACAGGCGATCTAGCCGCAGTCCTTGATCGGGCAGGGGCGGACGTTCTGGGCGTGGACTTCACGTTTGAGATGCTCCAGTACGCCCCCGCGAAGGTGCGCCCCGGAGTTTGGGTCCAGGGCGATGCGCTTAGGATGCCCGTCCGCTCTGGCGTGGCCGATGTGGTCACGATGGCCTTCGGGCTCCGAAACGTCATGGATCGCAGGCAGTGCTTCCGCGAGCTTCTGCGCGTGACCAAGCCGGGCGGGAAGGTCCTGATCCTGGAGTTCGGCATGCCCGATCGGGATCTGTTTGGCCGGGCCTACCGGTCCTACCTGACCCATGTGCTACCGAGGATCGGCGGCTGGCTGTCAGGTGACCAGGCGGCCTACCGCTACCTGGATACCACCGTCCAGGAGTGGCCCGATGCCCAGCGCCTGAGCGAAGAGATGCTTGAGGATGGCTTTGCTTCCGTAGACCACGAGCGGCTCTTCCGGGGCGTGGCCTGCCTTCACGTGGCGGAAGCTCCACTCGATAGCTGACCGGCGCTTAGCTGGTTGGAGTAGTTCACGTGGAAGAATACGACGAAGAAGAGGAGTGGGACGAGGACCAAGAGGGTGACTGGGAGGGTGAAGACTGGGAGGAGGACGACGGTACCCTCGACTGGTCTGAGGCCTGGGACGAGGACGGCGACGGCGAGATCTCCGCTGGCGAGTTCTCGAGGACTGTCAGCTTCGGGGTCCTGTCCATGCTTCCACTATTCCTCGGCTACGAGTGGGCACTGTCAACGGCTGGCCAGGACCAGCTGGGAACACGATCCATGGCCGAGGCGCTTCTCAGTCTGCCGATCCGCTCGCTGGCTCCGTCCAACGCCGCTCTTGTGCGGACTGCGGGCGTGGGAATCATCGCGCTATACGCGCTCGTGAGTTCCTACCGGCGCGGGGCAGCGGTACTACCCAAGCTGGTCCGTGTGCTGGTGGAAGGAGCCGTGGCGGGAGTTCTGCTTGGGCCCATTCTGGCGCTCACATCGAGGGCTGCGGAGCCCTACGTCGGCGCGATGATGATGGGCCAGTCGGCTGACGTCCCAGAGCTTCGTCGCGCCGCCTTCGTCATGGGAGGGGCGGCGTTTGAGGAACTGCTGTTCCGTGTCATCGTGGTGGCGATCGCCTTTCTAGTCGTGCGGCGTGGGGCCGGTTGGATGGGCATGGGGGGGCGTCTTTCGAGCCTCTTCGCCGCGGTGACCGCTACCGCAGTCTCGGCGATGCTGTTCGCGTTCTCTCACACGGAGATCGTCGCGCGCTGGATGGGCGGAGGCGGTGAGCCGTGGGATCCCGCGCTGTTCACCTGGCGCGCTGCATCTGCCGTGCTCTTGACCGCGATTGTGTTCTGGAGGGGCGTGGGCGTGGCAGCGTGGGCGCATGCGTTCTTCAACCTTTCGCTCCTCATCGGCATCCATCCCCCCGCGCTTCTTTGAGCGGCTACCATCACGGTCTATGACGTCTGATCCACAAGAGGTCCCCTCCGGGACCCCCGCGAAGGTCCAGCCTGGCGCCCAAACGGGAGTCCAGGCTGCGGCTCAGGGCGCGGCGACGCGCCCGCTCCGATTCTTCGTCGGTATCACCGGTGGAAGCGGCCACGCCTACGTGGAGCGGCTGATCGTCGAGCTTCTGCACGCGGGCTGTGAGGTCGATCTCTCGATCACGGACGCGGGCTGCAAGGTTCTGCGGCACGAGCGCGGGATCGAGGCTGGACTCAAGGGAGAGCGGCTTGGCGATTCCCTGCGGGGCTGGCTCGTTCCGCTTGGCACGACCGAGGCCGAGCTGGCTCGTGTGCGCGTCTTCCCCAGCGACGCGATCGAGGCACCTGCGGCGTCCGGGACGTCGCTAACGGGTGGCGTCATCGTGGCGCCGTGCAGCATGGGGACGCTGGCCCGCGTCACTGCAGGCTTCAGTTCGAATCTCGTCGAGCGCGCGGCCGACGTGGCGCTCAAGGAGGGGCGCCGGTTGGTCCTCATGCCTCGTGAGACGCCGCTCTCCGAGATTCACCTCGAGAACATGCTCCGCGCCGTTCGGCTCGGGGCGATCCTTCTGCCGTGCATGCCAGGCTTCTACCACGGGCCGAAGACGATTGACGATCTTGTGGCTCACGTGGTGGGCAAGGTGCTCGATCGACTGGGCGTCGAGCAGAGCGTGGGGGCCCGCTGGCAGGGTTTTGCAGAGCCTGCAGGCGATCATGGGATTGAGCCGCTCGGGCGCGACGAAGGAACGGTGACAGATTGATGACGCAGTCCTCTCCCCTCACGTCTTCACCGGGAAAGGTGGCGCTCACCCTCTCGATGGTGAAGTTCAGCCACTCTGTCTTCGCGCTGCCGTTCGCGCTGATGGGGGCTTGGCTCGCTGCAGGCGGCTTCCCCGGGTGGACGACGCTTCTCTGGATCGTGGTCGCCGCCGTTTCAGCGCGCACGGCCGCGATGGCTTTCAACCGATGGGTGGACCGTGACATAGACGCCGAGAACCCGCGGACCGCCGTGCGCGAGATCCCTAGCGGGGCCCTTTCGCCGAGCTATGCCGTCGGCCTGGTCTTCGTCTCATCGGCGATCTTCGTCGGCGCGGCGTACATGCTCAACCCGCTCTGCGCCTGGCTCTCACCGCTGGTGCTCGCGGTCCTGCTTGGCTACAGCCTCGTCAAGCGCTTCAGTGCCGCCGTTCACTTCGTGCTTGGCGTGGCGCTTGGCCTGGCTCCGCTCGGCGCTTGGATTGCGGTTCGTGGATCCTTCGAGGGGGACCTCGGGGTCCCGCTGCTTCTCTTTGGGGCCGTGTGGACGTGGGTGGCGGGCTTCGACTTGATCTACTCCTGCCAGGACGCTGAGTTCGACGCGAATCGAGGGCTGCATTCGCTGCCGGCCAAGCTCGGTATTGGGCGCGCGCTCGTGGTGAGCCGGGTTCTGCACGTGGCGACGGTCGCAGCGCTGTTGATGCTGGTTCAGCGCGCGGGCCTGGGGCCGATTTTTCTGGGTGCGGCCGTTCTGGCGGCGCTGCTCTTGGTCTGGGAGCAGAGCCTGGTCAAGGCCACCGACCTGAGCCGGGTGAACGTCGCCTTCTTCACCGTGAACGGCTGGGTCGGGATTGCGCTGTTCGTGGGGCTCGTGGTCGATATGGCAGCTAGTGCTTCCAGTGCAGGAGGGCAGGTCTGATGGCGAAGAAAGCTGCGAGCCGAG